>DGHX01000185.1 GCA_002392835.1 Prevotella sp. UBA3837
GGGGTGAAACCCCTGCACTCTGTGGGGGACATTAAAACCCCGAAGGGGTGACGGAGTACAAGCAGGGGTATCACCCCTGCATTAGGCACGGTATTCTGTGTTAGCGGTGTTCTGACAGGGGTTGCACCCCTGCCTGTACTCCGTCACCCCTTCGGGGTTTTGATGCGCTACCCATTGTGCAGGGGTTTCGCTTTGCTCCACCCCAGCCTGTATTCTGTCACCCCTTCGGGGTTTCTATAGCAGAATCATATCAGATGAGATGTGTATAAAGGGTAGTCCCTTGTAGGGGCGGGGGTGGGGTCAGTAATCAACCAACACAGAATCTTGTAGAACTGTTTTTTTATCCCGCTTCAGCGGCAGGGGGGCAGACATCGTGGGGCGTTTTTTCGGGAAAAAACAGCCCTTCGACACCTGCGCTACACCCGGGGGTGTCACCTGGCGGGCGCGCACGCGCGGGCATCGCGCCAGCGCGCAGACACGCGCTCGTGCGCCCTCGCGTGCGCGCGCGAGGATAATAGAAAGGTATACCTAAGCTATTTTTTATGGGCAAAATCGCTGGAAACCCAGTGTTTATACGGGAAGCATCGTAAGCATCGTTAGCATCGTAACTTTTACCCCTATGTACAAAACAGGGTTGATGAGAAGGGAAAATACCCCAAAAATGACAAAAATTGTATTTTTAAATTAATATATATATATTATATATATAATATATATATATTAAAATAAAGTGTATGTAAAAATGGCTATTTCTAAACGATGCTAACGATGCTAACGATGCCAACGATGCCGCCCGCATCTTTTCCGTCCCGGATATGCTGACCCAAATACGATGAATATTTGTTTTTGGGGCATTCATACAGCTGTCCAAAAAAAACAAAAGCGACGGGCTTCACAGTCGATCGCTTCTTCTTCAATAGGTATTAGTTCTTTTAAGGTAAAAAGATTGTTTTCAGGATAACGATGCAAAGGTAATAAAAGTTTTTGATTGCTGCAAACTTTTTTTAAAATATTTTTTGCAAATTTTGTTGTGTGGGAGCACAATTTTTTGATGTATGGCAAAAAAGAGTGAAAACGATTACTTTCTCAGTTTTTTCAGACGTCGGCGTGCATCGTTGGCCTGGGGGTAGACCTCGAGGGCCTTCTCATAGTTGCGTATGGCGGCATCGGTCATGTGCTCACGCTCGCATTCCTTGCCCATCAGCGTGTATTCTGCTGCCAGCCGTCTCAGTTTTTCATCGTACTCCTGCTGCTGCTTGCGCAGGGTGGCTATCTCGTCGCGCTGCTGGTTGATGATCTGCAGCTTGTGGCGGATATAGCGCCGCGCCACGGGCTTCTCAATGTCGTAGCGGCTGTGTATGGCAAGGAAGAAGTTGTCGAGGAAGGCCTGGAAATCGCCACGGTCGAAGGCGCGTATGGCGTCGCGGTACTGACGGTCGGCCTTCCCCTCCTGCATGGCCTGGCTGATGGCGGTCTGGTCGTTATAGCGCTGTGCGAACTGCACCACCTCGCCGCGCACGAAGATGTCCTGGCGGCGGATGGGGGTCGAGAGGGTGATGCCCTGCAACGAGGTGCAGCGCGACAGGGCCACGTAGGTCTGCCCTCCGGCGAAGGCACCTCCGGTGAAGTCGATGTTCACCTGGCTGAAGGTCAGGCCCTGGCTCTTGTGCACGGTGATGGCCCATGCCAGTCGCAGGGGAAACTGGGTGTAGGTGCCCAGCAGCTGCTCCTCGATTTTCTGTTCCTTCTCGTTGAACACGTAGCGCATGTTCTCCCACACCTCGCGTTCCACGACAAAGTCGGGGCCCTCTTCGGTGGCCACGGTGATGGTCCCCTCGTCCTCGTCGAGTTCGGTGATGATGCCCAGCGTGCCGTTCACCCACCGCTTGTCCTTGTCGTTCTTGATGAAGATGACCTGTGCGCCCACCTTCACATGCAGCTCGATGGGGGTGGGGAAGGAGCTCTCGGGGAAGTCGCCCTTGGTCCAGCCGCGGAAGGTGGTGGGCTCGCCGGGCAGCGCCTCCAGCTGCTGTTCGTTGATGTAGTCCACGGTGTCGCGGCGCGTGGCCAGGGTGATGGTGAGGGGATTGTTGGTGGAGGGTGACGGGTGGAGGGTGGAGGGAGGATAGACGGTGGCTCGCTGATTCAGCTGGTGGAGGTCTTGGTCGGTGGCGCGGTTCTGACGCACGCGGTCGAGGAGGGCTATGAAGTCATCGTCCTTCTGGCGGTACACCTTGCGCAGTTCTATGCTGACAAGCTGCATCTGCTGCCATACCTTTGCATTGAAGAAGTAGGCACTCTGGTAGAAGGGGCGCAGCAGCTGGCGGTCGTCCTCCTTGACCACGGGCTCCAGCTGGTAGATGTCGCCCACGAGGAGCAGCTGCTTGCCGCCGAAGGGCTCGTAGTTGCGGGTGTAGATGCGCAGCACGCGGTCGATGAAGTCGATGATGTCGGCGCGCACCATCGATATCTCGTCGATGATGATGAGCTCCAGCTCGCGTAGCAGTCGGCGCTGTGCGCTGGTGTACTTCAGCGTCTCCTTGATGTGGCGGCGGTCGTAGCGTGTGTCGTTGGGCAGCAGGGGGTGGAAGGGCAGCTTGAAGAAGCTGTGCAGCGTCTGTCCGCCCGCATTGATGGCGGCAATGCCGGTGGGGGCCAGCACTACGCATTTCTTCTTGGTGTGCTGTACCACATATCGCAGGAAGGTGCTTTTTCCGGTTCCTGCCTTCCCGGTGAGGAACAGTGACCGACGGGTGAAGTCAACAATCTGCAGGGCGTCCTGCCACTCGCGGTTGTCGAGGTCCAGTTCAAGGCTGTTGTTGCTCTTCGTGTCGTTGCTCATCTTGGGTGCTTTCGGCGGGGGTTACGTCTGTTGCTTCCGGCTGTGCCATGCCTTCACTCTCTTCTACCGGCGACTGCTCGTGTACGAAGGTGTCGTAGTCGTCGTCGTAGTCGATGCTGTTCAGTATGCTGTCGACGTTGTATTGCAGCAGGCTGTCGATGGAGATGCTGTGGTCGTAGGAGTACTGGTTGGTGTTGATGGTGGGGTCCTTGCAGGGTGGGAACTTGCGGTGGTACTCGCTGAAGGCACTGTCGTCGAAGACGGCCTTCAGGAAGCGTCCGCACAGGGGCAGTGCGGTCTTGCCTCCCTGTCCTAACTGTCCGGTGCGGAAGTGTATGGCCCGGTATTCGCCGCCCACCCATGCTCCGCACACCAGCCGCGGCGAGACGCCCACGAACCAGGCGTCGCTGTGGTTGTTCGACGTGCCGGTCTTGCCGCCGAAGTCGGTGTCGTCGAGGTGCTGGCCTATGAACTGCCGCAGTGACCAGCTGGTGCCGCTCAGGCCGCCCTTCAGCATCTCCTGCATGAAGTAGGCGCTGCGGTAGGGGATGGCTGCGCGCTGGCTGTCCTCGGCGCGGAAGATCTCGTTCCCCTCGCGGTCGAGGATGCGGGTGAAGAACACGGGTTCATGCACGCGCCCGTCGTTGACCACGGTGCAGTAGGCGTTCACCAGCTCCAGCAGGTTTACGTCGCTGGCTCCCAGTGCCAGCGAGGGCACCTCCTCCAGGTGGCTCTTGATGCCCATGGCGTGGGCGGTGCGCGCCACGTTGTCGATGCCCACGTCCTGTCCCAGTCGGGCGGCGATGGTGTTCACGCTCTTGGCGAAGGCGGTGCGCAGCGACATGCTGGCGCCCGACACGCTGCCGCTGGCGTTGTGCGGGGTCCAGTTGTTGCCGATGCGGTAGTAGGTGTCCAGGTAGGGCTTGCTGGGCGTCATGCCGTGGTTCATGGCCTCGGTGTAGACGAAGAGCTTGAAGGTGGAGCCGGGCTGCCGCTGGGCCAGCACCTTGTCGTAGTTCCACGTGTCGAAGTCGATGTCGCCCACCCAGGCCTTCACGTGTCCGGTGTGTGGCTCGAGGGCCACGAAGCCGCAGTGCATGAAGCGGGTGATGTAGCGCAGCGAGTCCATGGTGCTCATGGTGCGTGTGACGGGTCCGTCGTAGCTGAAGAGCGTCACCTCGTGGGGTTCGTTCAGCCGCTTCCAGATGGAGTCGGGCTGGTCGGGGAACTGCTGCTGCAGCCGCTTGTACAGGGGCAGGCGGCGGGCAATGTTCTCTATGAAGCCGGGTATCTCGCGGTGGCGTGCGTCCTGCCAGGGGTTCATGCCTGCCCAGTGCTGGTTGAAGTTGTCCTGTATGATGCGCATCTGCTGCTGTGCTGCCTGCTCGGCATAGCGCTGCATGCGTGTGTCGAGCGTGGTGTATATGGTCAGCCCGTCGGTGTAGGGGTCGATGTTGTGCTGTCGGCACCATTCCTGTATGTGGTCTTGCAGCGCCTGGCGGAAGTAGGTGGCCTGTCCGTCGAGGATGCTTTCGACGCTGTAGTCGAGCTGTACGGGCTGCACCGAGAGCGAGTCGTATTGCTGCTGTGTGAGATGTCCGTGCTGCAGCATTTTTGCGAGCACGACGTTCCGTCGGCGCTGGCTGTTCTCCGGGTTCAGCCGGGGGTTGTAGGTGGTGGTGGCCTTCAGCATGCCCACGAGCACTGCTGCCTGCTCGGGCCGCAGCTCGGCGGGCGTGGTGCCGAAGTAGGTCTTGCAGGCCGTCTTGATGCCGTAGGCGTTAGAGCCGAAGTCGACGGTATTGGCATACATGGTCAGAATCTCCTCCTTGCTGAAGTTCCACTCCAGCTTCAGCGCCGTCACCCATTCCTTGCTTTTCATGACGACAATCTTCAGCCCCGGGATGCGCCCCAGCAGTCCGGTGCTGTACTCGGTGCGCACGCGGAAGAGGTTCTTGGCCAGCTGCTGCGTGATGGTCGATGCGCCGCGTGCGTCGTTGTGCAGCACATAGTCCTTGAAGGCGGCGAAGAATGCGGGTATATCCACTCCGTGATGCTTGTAGAATCGCTCGTCCTCGGTGTCGACGAGTGCCTGCCAGAACACGGGGTTCACGTCTTCGTAGGCCACGGGGGTGCGGTTCTCGTTGAATATCTTGCCTATGAGCACACCGTCGGCACTGTAGATCATCGATGCCTGCGGCGGCTGTGTGGTCATGATGGTCTGCATGCTGGGCGAGCGCCCGAAAAGCCCGAAGAGGTCGATGTCGACGGCCCCCAGATAGAGTACGACGAAAAGGACAAAGGAGAGTATGCCCGAGAGTATCTTGATGTACCAGGGGCGTCCCTTGAACAGGCGTGCATACCAATGGAATGGTTTAGCTATTGCACTGTATATAGTTGATAATATGTTCTTTATCGTCGGGTTCATACCATTTTACTTCAGGGTCGTTCTTAAACCATGTCAGTTGTTTGCGGGCGTATCGTCGTGTGTTGCCTTTCATGCGTTCCACTGCTTCGTCGAGTGTCCATGTTCCGTCGAGGTATGCAAACATCTCCTTGTATCCCACGGTGTTCAGGGCGTTCAGGTGTCGTTGTGGCAGCAGGCTGCGTGCCTCGTCCAGCAGTCCGTCGGCCATCATCTGGTCTGCACGCTGGTTGATGCGTTCATACAGCTTGTCGCGCTGCATGTTCAGCCCTATCTTCTTGATGTTGAAGGGGCGCTGCCGCCGTGCTCCCTTGCGGAAGGATGTGTAGGTGCGCCCTGTCATGTGGCAAATCTCCAGTGCGTGCACCACGCGCCGCGGGTTTCGGCGGTCCACGATGTCGTAGTGCTCGGGGTCGAGGCGCTGCAGCTCGCGGCACAGCGCCTCCAGCCCTTCGTCGGCCAGCCTTTGCTTCATCAGGCGCCGTGTGTCGTCGTCAACGGTGGGAATGTCGTCGATGCCGTTGCACACTGCGTCGATGTACATCATCGAGCCGCCGCACATCAGCGCGTAGTCCGACTGCTGCAGCAGGTGCCCCGTCAGCAGCTCCATCACCTGCTGCTCGTACATCGACGCGCTGTAGTAGTCGGTCAGCGCCAGGGTTCCCACAAAGTAGTGCCGCACCTGCCGCAGCTGTTCTGCGGTGGGTGCGGCAGTGCCTATGCGCATGTCGCGGTACAGCTGTCGGCTGTCGGCATTGATGACAGGAATGGCATAGTGCTGCGCCAGGGCCATCGCGAGGGATGTTTTGCCCACTGCGGTAGGGCCGGTGATGACAATGAGCGTCTTGGGCATTTACGATTTGCGGATTTGCGATTTACCTGTTTACCGAGTGTTTGGCTTACCTGATGATGCCCCGCTTGCTGTTCTCGATGAAGGAGCAGATGTACTCCACCTCCTTCGAGTCGGGGTATTTCAGCCGAGCCTCGGCAATGCCGTCCTTGATGATGCCCTGTGCATAGATGGTGCGGTAGGTGTCGTGAATCATCTCGATGGTCTCGTTGCTGAATCCCCTCCTGCGCAGTCCTATCAGGTTCACGCCGGCAAAGCGGATGGGCTCCTTTCCGGCAATGATGAAGGGCGGTATGTCCTGGCTGGTGCGGCTGCCGCCCTGTATCATGACGTAGCTGCCGATGCGTATGAACTGGTGGAAGAGCACCTCGGCCGAGATGATGGCGAAGTCGTCGACCTCCACCTCGCCGGCGAACTTCGTCGAGTTGCCGATGATGCATCCGTTGCCGATGACGCAGTCGTGGGCAATGTGCATGTTCTCCATGAGCAGGTTGCCGCTGCCCACGACGGTCTTTCCTCGCGAGGCGGTGCCCCGGCTGATGGTGACGTTCTCGCGGATGCTGTTGTTGTCGCCTATCTCGCAGGTCGTCTCCTCGCCACGGAACTTCAGGTCCTGCGGCTTCGTCGAGATGCTGGCTCCGGGGAAGAACTCATTGCCGTTGCCGATGCGGGCGCCGGTGTGCAGCGTGACGCTGTTCAGCAGGTGGTTGCCCGAGCCCATGACTACGTTGGCATCAATCACGCAGAAGGGACCGATGATGTTGTTGTCGCCCAGCTGGGCCTCCGGCGAGACGACGGCTAAAGGATGGATCTGGTTCATGCGCTTGCGGTGTTTATTTGTTCTTTACAATCTGTGCGGTGAAGGTGGCCTCGCTCACCACGTGGTCGCCCACGAAGGCGTAGCCTCGCATGCTGCTGATGCCGTGGCGCAGCGGTGCCAGCAGCTCGACCTTGAACAGCAGTGTGTCGCCGGGTACTACCTTCTGGCGGAACTTCACTCCGTCAATCTTCATGAAGTATGTGCTCCAGCGCTCGGGTTCTTCCACGCTGTTCAGCACCAGCAGGCCGCCCACCTGGGCCATGGCCTCTATCTGCAGCACGCCGGGCATGACGGGCTCCTGGGGGAAGTGGCCGGTGAAGAAGGGCTCGTTGCTGGTGATGTTCTTCACGCCTACGATGCTCGTGGGGCCTATCTCGATGACCTTGTCCACCAGCTGCATGGGGTAGCGGTGGGGCAGCAGCTCGCGTATGCGGTTCACGTCCATCACCGGAGGCTCGTTGGGGTCGTAGAACGGGGCCTGTATCTCGTGCTTGCGAATCTCCTTGCGCATCTCACGCGCGAACTTATTATTAATAGTATGTCCGGGGCGGGTGGCCACGATGCGTCCCTTGATGGGGCGGCCTATGAGGGCCATGTCGCCGATGACGTCGAGCAGCTTGTGGCGCGTGCACTCGTTCTCCCACTGCAGCGGCTTGTGCTGTATGTAGCCCAGCTCGGTGGCGTCGCGGTGCTCCACGTGCAGCAAGTCGGCCAGCATGTCGAGCCGCTCCTGGGTGGTCTGCCGCTCGTAGATGACGATGGCGTTGTCCATGTCGCCGCCCTTGATGAGGTTGGCCTGCAGCAGCGGCTCAATGTCGCGTACGAAGACGAAGGTGCGGGCCGGGGCTATCTCGGTGGCATACTTGTGTATGTCGTCGAGGGTAGCGAACTGCGAGTTGATGAACTTCGACTCGAAGCTGCACATCGTGGTCAGCGAGAACTCATTGTCGGGCAGGATGGTGATGCACGAGCCGGTCTCCTCGTCCTTCACTTCAATCTTCTTGCGTATGACGTAGTAGTCTTTCGGGGCGTTCTGCTCCACGGTGCCTATCTCCTCAATCTTCTCCACATACTGTATGGCCGAGCCGTCGAGGATGGGGAACTCGGGGCCGCTCACCTGTATCAGACAGTTGTCGATGCCCAGGGCGTAGAGGGCGCTCAGTGCGTGCTCAACGGTGCTCACCCGCACGTCGCCCTTGCCCAGCACGGTGCCGCGCTGCGTGTCGACCACATTCTCGGCTATGGCGTCGATGACGGGCATGCCCTCCAGGTCGATACGCTGTATTTTGTAACCATGGTTCTCAGCGGCAGGATTGAACGTCACAGTGAGGCTCAGTCCCGTGTGAAGGCCTTTTCCGCAAAGTGTGAAACTGCCTTTCAGCGTCTTTTGTTTCATGTATATTCTGCTTTTTTGAAATAATTTGGTGCAAAGTTACACAATTAAATTGAATCTGCGGCACTGTGAGCCCATATTTTCTATTTTTTTCGCATTTTAACGCTCACTGCACCCCTTTTTTGCATCTGTCCTGACACAATAATACCGTTTGCAGGGCGTTATATCAATAATTATTTCTTACTAACACCATGCACACACGAAGTATTTTCCTTGTGGCGGCTCTGTCCGCCTCTTGCGCTCTGCTGGCACAGCAACAGCGCCAGTTGTTCGATGATGGCTGGACGTTCACCCAGAACGGCCAGACCGTCAGTGTAAACCTGCCCCACGACTGGGACATCTACACTGCTCCTGACCCCGAGCACGGAGCCTCGGGCACCGGCGGCGGCTGGTATGCCGGTGGGGTGGGCGAGTATCGCAAGCAGTTTCCCACGCCAAAGGGGCAGCTGGTGCGCCTCCACTTCGAGGGCGTCTACCAGCGTGCCACGGTCTTCGTCAACGGTCAGAAGGCAGGACAGCATGCCTATGGCTACACGCCGTTCACCATCGATGTCACACCCTTCTTGTATAAGGACAAGCGGCTGAACGAGGTGATGGTGAGCGTCGACAACAGCCTGCAGCCTAACTGCCGCTGGTACAGCGGCTCCGGCATCTACCGCCACGTATGGCTCCACACCCTGCCTGCCTGCCACATCGCTGAGAACGGCGTCGTGGTCACCACACCCAGCGTGTCGGCCGCCGAGGCCGAGGTCGTGGTGCGTGTGGACATGATGAACGAGGGACAGGGCGACGCACAGGTCGACGATGTCGAGGTGACATTCTCAGGCGACGGAGCTTTCACCCCCGCCACTGCCGCCCTGCAGCCTGCCGTGCTGTCTGCTGGTGCCACGGCCAGCCGCAGCCTGCACTTCACCGTGTCGCAGCCCCGTCTGTGGTCGCCTGCCAGTCCCAGCCTTTATCAGGCCACCGTGCGCATGAAGTCGCGTGGACAAGTGGTCGATGAGCAGCGCGTATCCTTCGGCATACGCTCCGTGCAATACTCCGCCGACGGCGGCTTCCTGCTCAACGGCCAGCCGATGCTGCTCAACGGCGCCTGCGTGCACCACGACGACGGCGTAGTGGGGGCCATGGCCTTCGATGCTGCCGAGATACGCAAGGTGCGCCTGATGAAGCAGGCCGGTTTCAACCTCATACGCACCAGCCACAACCCCTCCACTCGTGCCTTCCTCGATGCCTGCGACTCGCTGGGCATGCTCGTCATCGACGAAGCCTTCGACGGCTGGCGCTCGTCGAAGACACAGTACGACTACTCCACGCTCATTGACTCCTGCTACCGTCAGGACCTGCACGCCATGGTGCAGCGCGACCGCAACCATCCCTGTGTCATCGCCTGGAGCATTGGCAACGAGGTCATCGAGCGCAAGGAGCTGCGCGTCGTCACCACCGCTCGCCTCATGAAGCAGGCCATACTCGAGCAGGACAGCACACGCCCCGTCACCGAGGCACTCTGTGCCTGGGACCGCGACTGGGAAATCTACGACCCCCATTTCGAGGTGCTTGACATAGGCGGCTATAACTACATGATCTTCAAGCACGCCACTGACCACCAGCGCGACCCCCAGCGCGTGATGTGGCAGACCGAGAGCTACCCCCGCGACGCCTTCCGCAACTGGGCCACCGTGACCGACAATAGCTACGTGCTGGGCGACATGGTGTGGACGGGCCTCGACTACCTGGGCGAGTCGGGCATCGGACGTACCTACTATGAGGGCGAGCGGCCGGGCGAGAGCTATGCCCCCGGCGGACAGCCCGACTGGCACGGCGCCTGCTGCGGCGACGTCGACATCACCGGCTGGCGGAGGCCCATCAGCCACTACCGCGACATGCTGTGGAACGGCACCGTGCCCCTCTACATGGCTGTGAAGGAACCTGACGGCTACCGTGGAAAGATTCACGAGACGCAGTGGAGCGTGTGGCCCACCTGGGAGAGCTGGAACTGGACCGGATGGGAGGGCAAGCCCATCGACGTAGAGGTATACACCCGGGCCCCAGAGGTGCGGCTCTACCTGAATGACCAGCTCGTGGGCACCAAGGCCGTCAGCCGTGCCACCGAGTTCAAGGCCGTGTTCAGCGTGCCCTACCAGCCTGGCACGCTACGCGCCGAGGCCGCTGGGCACAGCGTCACGCTGGCCACTGCCGGAGAGCCCGCCCGCCTGCGCCTCACTGCCGACCGGCAGCTCATAGACGCAGACGGACAGGACCTGGCCTACGTCACCGTCGAGGTGGTCGATGCCCAGGGACGTCTGTGCCCCGACGCTGCCGTCAGCTGCAGTGCTGCCGTCAAGGGCCAGGGACAGCTGCTCGCCTTTGGCTCGGCCGACCTGAAGGACCGCGAGCCCTACACCACGCCCACCGTCACCACTTGGAAGGGGCGCGCCATCCTCGTGGTGCGCAGCGCTGGCCGACCCGGGCGCATCAGCGTCAGCGTCAAATCACAGCTGCCCACCGCCAACATCAGCATCAAGACGCAGAAAGACAGATAACTTCATAGCAATACTATCGTCTTTCGCTCGAGCTTGCTCGCTTCGTTTGCGAAGAACTCCATTAACTCCTTTAACTCCATTAACTCCTTTAACTCCATTAACTCCTTTAACTCCGATTTAACTCCTCAAAAACAATGGCTACACGACACATTCAGTACAAAACCACCGGCACCTGCTCGCAGCTCATCGACGTAACCTGCGACGAGAACGACGTCATCCAGCAGGTGTTCTTCCTCGGAGGCTGCAACGGCAACCTGCAGGGCATCAGCCAATTGGTGCGCGGACAGCGCATCGATGACGTCATTCACCGCCTCGACGGCATCCGCTGTGGCATGAAGAGCACCTCATGTCCCGACCAGCTCTGCCGCGCCCTCGAACAGCTCAGACAGGCACCGCTGCAGCAGTAAGTGAAAGCACCTATATAGTACTTGCCCCCATAGCGTCAGACCACTTCTTCCGATGCTATGGGGGCAGTCAGTTCGGCGCAAATAAGCCGTACAACGCGAAAAAAAGTGTGACAATGCCAATTAAACGCCGAAAATGTTTCGCTGTTACATTTTTTTTTGTAACTTTGCAGCAAGTTTTAAAACCATTTTATCATTCAACTATCAGACTTATTATGAACGACAACAAAGTGATGAACCGCGCAGCCGACAATATTCGCATTCTGGCTGCTGCAATGGTTGAAAAGGCAAAGAGTGGTCACCCCGGCGGAGCCATGGGTGGCGCTGATTTCATTAACACACTCTACAGCGAGTTCCTGGTTTATGACCCCGAGAAGCCCGAGTGGGAGGGTCGCGACCGTTTCTTCCTGGATCCCGGTCACATGGCTCCCATGCTCTACTCGCAGCTCTGCCTCATCGGCAAGTACTCGCTCGACGACCTGCAGCAGCTGCGCCAGTGGGGCAGCGTGACGCCCGGTCACCCAGAGCGTGAGCTGGCCCGCGGCATTGAGAACACCAGCGGACCGCTGGGACAGGGCCACACCTTCGCCGTGGGCGCTGCCATAGCAGCCAAGTTCCTGAAGGCACGCCTGGGCGACGTGATGAACCAGACCATCTACGCTTACATCAGCGACGGCGGCGTGCAGGAGGAGATATCGCAGGGTGCAGGCCGTATTGCCGGCAACCTGGGACTTGACAACCTCATCATGTTCTACGACGCCAATGACATTCAGCTCAGCACCCGTACCGAGGTCGTGACCAGCGAGGATACCGCCCGCAAGTACGAGGCATGGGGATGGTACGTTCAGAAGATCGACGGCAACGATGTGGACCAGATTCGTCAGGCCATCCGCAACGCTCAGGCCGAGAAGGAGCGTCCCAGCCTGATCATCGGCCACTGTGTGATGGGCAAGGGTGCCCGCAAGGCCGACGGCAGCAGCTACGAGAGCAACTGTGCCACACACGGCGCTCCCCTCGGTGGCGACAACTTCGTGCAGACCATGAAGAACCTGGGTGCCGATCCCGAGAATCCGTTCCAGATTTTCCCCGAGGTGAAGGAGCTTTACGCCCGCCGCGCTGAGGAGCTGAAGAAGATTGTGGCCGAGCGCTATGCCCAGAAGGCCGAGTGGGCCAAGCAGAACCCCGACAAGGCACAGCTGCTGGAGGAGTGGTTCAGCGGCAAGGCTCCGAAGATTGACTGGAGCCTGGTGCAGCAGAAGGCCGGTGCCGCCACCCGTGGTGCCAGCGCCACCGTGCTCAGCGTGCTGGCCGAGCAGGTGCCCAACATGATTTGCGCCAGCGCCGACCTGTCGAACAGCGACAAGACCGACGGCTTCCTGAAGAAGACCCACGACCTGGTGCGTGGCGACTTCAGCGGTGCCTTCTTCCAGGCTGGCGTGGCCGAGCTCACCATGGCCTGCTGCTGCATAGGCATGGCCCTGCATGGTGGTGTCATTCCCGCCTGCGGTACCTTCTTTGTGTTCAGCGACTACATGAAGCCCGCCGTGCGCATGGCTGCCCTGATGGAGCTGCCCGTGAAGTTCA
>DGHX01000179.1:0-2298 GCA_002392835.1 Prevotella sp. UBA3837
GCGATGCCCATCAGCCGCACAACCTACACTACCAAGAAGTCCTCGACCGCGAAGGAATCCTGTGGTGGCCGCAGTTCTCGGCACATATCTGGTACGACACGCCTGAGTTCCGCGAGAGTTTCAAGCGCCATCTGCGCCAGTGGGTGAAAGAGCGGCGCAACTCACCGTCCATCATTCTGTGGGGCCTGCAGAACGAGAGTACGCTGCCCAAGGACTTTGCCCAGGAGTGTGCCGACATCATCCGCGAGATGGACCCCCGCTGTCGTTCGCAGCGACTCGTGACGACTTGCAACGGTGGAGAGGGCACCGACTGGAACGTTGTTCAGAACTGGAGCGGCACCTATGGCGGCGACATCGACAACTACGGAAACGAACTGAAGCAACCCGACCAGCTGCTCAACGGCGAGTATGGTGCCTGGCGGACACTGGGCAACCACACCGGCGAGGGATACACCGAGGAGCGTTTCACCGACCTGCTCATGAAAAAGGTGATGCTGGCAGAGCGTGTTCGCGACAGTGTTTGTGGACAATTCCTCTGGCTGCTCGTCAGTCACGACAACCCCGGACGCCGCCAGCCCGACGAGGCCTTGCGCAGAATCGACAAGGTGGGTCCCTATAACTATAAGGGTCTGCTGTCGCCGTGGGAGCAGCCCACCGACGCGTTCTACAGCTACATGCAGCATTACAACCCGCAGCCGCTGGCACCCCGCCGCAGCCACATCGATGAGCGCATCGTGCAAGGTATACAAAAGTATACATATCTCTTCAGGCTCAACTGCGGCGGCGACGACTATACCGATGAAATGGGGCAAAAATGGATGCAGGACAACACGAAGTGGTCGCGCTCCTGGGGCGACGCCTTCGGCTCACCCTACCAGACTTCTCAGACGCGCAACGACTCGCTTTCGTCGCCTTTGTTCCAGACATCGCGCTTCGGGCGCCACCGTCTGAGCTACCATTTCCCGGCTCAGCCCGGCCGCTACCGCGTGGAACTCTACTTCGTTGAGCCTTGGTATCGGCAGTCCGATGCGGAAGGCCTGCGCCTCTTCGACGTCGCTATCAACGACAGCGTTGTCATTCACGACCTCGACATCTGGGCACAGGCCCACTACGGCCACGCCTACAAACGCGTGGT
Source organism: Prevotella sp. UBA3837 (assembly GCA_002392835.1). Classification (GTDB taxonomy): domain Bacteria; phylum Bacteroidota; class Bacteroidia; order Bacteroidales; family Bacteroidaceae; genus Prevotella. The sequence continues at coordinate 1,136 of DGHX01000179.1, forward strand.
AGACATCGAAAACCATGGCAACGAAATAAAGGTAAGCTTCCCCAATGTCAAGGCCGGACAGGCCATGATCTCGGCCATTGCCATCGCCGTCCCCGATGATGTCGCCCTGGCATCGTCCCATTCTACTCTCCCTTCTTCTTCGTCTTCCCCCTCCACGTCTTCTGCCTCCGGTCTCGTAGACAGCGGTATCTCCGCTGTCACACCGCCTACTCTCTGGGCCGATTTCGACAAAGACATCCTCGTGAAAACCCCCGATTCCTTGCTTCCCCCGAAGACCAGCGCCGCCCTCGAAGTGGAGGGACGTCGCGTTAGAAACCGCATGGAATGGGACTTTTCTGTTGGTGTGGCCAAGGTCTACGCCCTCCGCTGGCGGTATAACAACCCCGAAAAGCCGCGACAGCTGCACGTGCGCATCACCGATGCCAAGGGTGTGGTCTACAAAGACGACGACATCACCTTTGTGCAGACACAGGCCAAGAAGACCAAGCGCAAGACAACCAGCATCACAACAGGCTCGCAGGTGAACGCCGGAACCTACCATGTGGTGCTCACGGGCGACGGACTGGGCGACATGATCTTCGATGCGCTCACCATAGAATAACCATACCTCAACGACATGAAAAAGATAATACCTTACGGAAAAGGGCAGGGCATGGCGTGCCTCATGGCGCTCATGCTCTGCCCTTTTGTCGGTTTGTGGGCCCAGCATCACGACTGGGAAGACCAGCACATGCTGCAACAGAACCGCGAGCCTGCCCGCGCCAGCTTCTTCGCCTACGGCATGGAGACGGGCGACCGCCTGCTTTCGCTCAACGGACTCTGGCGTTTCAGCTGGACGAAGACGCCCGCCGAGCAGCCGGAAGGGTTCTTCCGCACCGACTTCGACGACACCGCCTGGACGCTGTTCCCCGTTCCTGCCGACTGGGAGATGAACGGACTGGGCACCCCCATCTACAGCAGCAGCGGCTACACCTTCCGCATCAACCCGCCCTATGTGATGGATGAGCCCAAGTCCACCTACACTGCCTTCGTGGAAAGAAACCCGACCGGCGTGTACCGCCGCACCTTCTCGGTGCCCGACGCGTGGCAGGGCATGGACGTCCATCTGCGCTTCGGTGCCGTGGGCAGTGCTTTCTATGTGTGGCTCAACGGCCAGCGTGTGG
>DGHX01000179.1:2491-2758 GCA_002392835.1 Prevotella sp. UBA3837
AGGACATGTGGCGACTGGCGGGCATACACCGGTCGGTGGTGCTCTTCGCCACGCCGCAGGTGAGAATCCGCGATTTCGGCATTCGCACGCTGCTCGACGACAACTACCGCGATGCCCTGCTCGTGGTGAACCCAGAGATTGGTCTCTCACCCTCGCTGCAGCGCCAGAACGAGCTTTCCAAACAGCTGCCGGCCTATACGATAGAAGCCCTTTTGCTCGATGAAATGGGCAAAAACGTTCTCGACAGCATTCCCCGCCAGGATGTGG
>DGHX01000168.1 GCA_002392835.1 Prevotella sp. UBA3837
GACCATTACCTCGCCAACAGCCGACCGGCCGTTGACAGCTTCCATCCCCATCAATCTTGACGACTACTACGGCACCCAGCAGGGTGAGCACGGCAATCTGCACGGAGAGGCGCTCTTCGAGAAGACTTTCGCTGCGCCTGATGTGTCGGGCAAGGCCTGTTTCCTACGCTTCGAGGGCGTGGGAACCTACGCCGATGTCACTCTCAATGGTCAATTCCTGGGACATTTTGACATAGGACGCACCACGCAGACCATCGATGTCACGCCCTATATCTTGTCTGGCAGCGACAACCGGCTGTCGGTCCGCGTGAGCCATCCTGCCGGCATCACCAACATGCCTTGGGTATGTGGCGGATGCAGCAGTGAGTGGGGATTCAGCGAAGGGTCGCAGCCTTTCGGCATCTACAGGCCAGTGGTGCTCGAGGTGACCGACAAGGTGCGCGTCGAACTGTATGGCGTCCATGTGTGGAACAACGACGCCTGCGACTCCGTCTTTGTGGAAACCGAGCTGCACAACTACGGAACCGACGCGCAGCAGGTGCAGCTGGTGAGCAAGATCGTTGACAAAAGCGGACAGCAGGTGTTGCGTCTGACCGATGAAATCGAGGTTTTTCCGGGTAAGACGGTTGTCGTCAGACAGTCGGGAAACGTGAACAATGTGAAGTGCTGGACGACGGAAAAGCCCTATCTCTACGACCTGAACACCATCGTGAAGCGCAACGGCAAGGCCACCGAGAGTACACATACGCCGTTCGGGTTCGTCACGCTGAGCTGGCCTCGGCAGATTGACTGCCCTGCCACGGCACATTCTCCGGCCGACGGCCGTTTCCGTCTCAACGGCGAGCCGGTGTTTATCAATGGCGTATGCGAATACGAACATGCGTTTGGCCAGAGCCATGCTTTCACCAACGAACAGATAGAGGCCCGCGTGAAACTCGTCAAGGATGCGGGCTTCAATGCCTTCCGCGATGCCCATCAGCCGCATAACCTGCACTACCAAGAAGTCCTCGACCGCGAAGGAATCCTGTGGTGGCCGCAGTTCTCGGCACATATCTGGTACGACACGCCTGAGTTCCGCGAGAGTTTCAAGCGCCATCTGCGTCAGTGGGTGAAAGAGCGGCGCAACTCACCGTCCATCATTCTGTGGGGCCTGCAAAACGAGAGTACGCTGCCCAAGGACTTTGCCCAGGAGTGTGCCGACATCATCCGCGAGATGGACCCCCGCTGTCGTTCGCAGCGACTCGTTACGACCTGCAACGGTGGAGAGGGCACCGACTGGAACGTTGTTCAGAACTGGAGCGGCACCTATGGCGGCGACATCGACAACTACGGAAACGAACTCAAGCAGCCCGACCAGCTGCTCAACGGCGAGTATGGCGCCTGGCGGACACTGGGCAACCACACCGGCGAGGGATACACCGAAGAGCGTTTCACTGACCTGCTCATGAAAAAGGTGACGCTGGCAGAGCGTGTTCGCGACAGCGTTTGTGGACAATTCCTCTGGCTGCTTGTCAGTCACGACAACCCCGGACGCCGTCAGCCCGACGAGGCCTTGCGCAAAATCGACAAGGTGGGTCCCTATAACTACAAAGGTCTGCTGTCGCCGTGGGAGCAGCCCACCGACGCGTTCTACAACTACATGCAGCACTACAACCCGCAGCCGCTGGCACCCCGCCGCAGCCACATCGACGAGCGCATCGTGCAAGGTATACAAAAGTATACATATCTCTTCAGGCTCAACTGCGGCGGCGACGACTATACCGATGAAATGGGGCAAAAATGGATGCAGGACAACACGAAGTGGTCGCGCTCCTGGGGCGATGCCTTCGGCTCACCCTACCAGACTTCTCAGACTCGCAACGACTCGCTTTCGTCGCCTTTGTTCCAGACATCGCGCTTCGGGCGCCACCGTCTGAGCTACCATTTCCCGGCACAGCCCGGCCGCTACCGCGTGGAACTCTACTTCGTTGAGCCTTGGTATCGGCAGTCCGATGCGGAAGGCCTTCGCCTCTTCGACGTCGCTATCAACGACAGCGTTGTCATTCACGACCTCGACATCTGGGCACAGGCCCACTACGGCAACGCCTACAAACGAGTGGTTGACATCGAAAACCATGGCAACGAAATAAAGGTAAGCTTCCCCAATGTCAAGGCCGGACAGGCCATGATTTCGGCCATTGCCATCGCCGTTCCCGATGATGCCGCTCTGGCATCGCCTCTTTCTACTCTCCCTTCTTCTTCGTCTTCCCCTTCCACGTCTTCTGCCTCCGGTCTCGTAGACAGCGGTATCTCCGCTGTCACACCGCCTACTCTCTGGGCCGATTTCGACAAAGACATCCTCGTAAAGACCCCCGATTCCTTGCTTCCCCCGAAGACCAGCGCCGCCCTCGAAGTGGAGGGACGTCGCGTTAGAAACCGCATGGAATGGGACTTTTCTGTAGGTGTGGCCAAGGTCTACGCCCTCCGCTGGCGGTATCACAACCCCGAAAAGCCGCGACAGCTGCACGTGCGCATCACCGATGCCAAAGGTGTGGTCTACAAAGACGACGACATTACCTTTGTGCAGACACAGGCCAAGAAGACCAAGCGCAAGACAACCAGCATCACAACGGGCTCGCAGGTGAACGCCGGAACCTACCATGTGGTGCTCACGGGCGACGGACTGGGCGACATGATCTTCGATGCGCTCATCATAGAATAACCATACCTCAACGACATGAAAAAGACAATACCTTACGGAAAAGGGCAGGGCATGGCGTGCCTCATGGCACTCATGCTCTGCCCTTTTGTCGGTTTGTGGGCCCAGCATCACGACTGGGAAGACCAGCACATGCTGCAACAGAACCGCGAGCCTGCCCGCGCCAGCTTCTTCGCCTACGGCAAGGAGACGGGCGACCGCCTGCTTTCGCTCAACGGACTCTGGCGTTTTAGCTGGACGAAGATGCCCGACGAGCAGCCGGAAGGGTTCTTCCGCACCGACTTCGACGACACCGCCTGGACGCTGTTCCCCGTTCCTGCCGATTGGGAGTTGAACGGACTGGGCACCCCCATCTACAGCAGCAGCGGCTACACCTTCCGCATCAACCCGCCCTATGTGATGGATGAGCCCAAGTCCACCTACACTGCCTTCGTGGAAAGAAACCCGACGGGCGTGTACCGCCGCACCTTCTCGGTGCCCGACGCGTGGCAGGGCATGGACGTCCATCTGCGCTTCGGTGCCGTGGGCAGTGCTTTCTACGTGTGGCTCAACGGCCAGCGTGTGGGCTATTCGCAAGGGAGCATGGAGCCTGCCGAGTTCAACATCACGCCCTACCTGCGCCCTGGCGAGAACCAGATCTGTGTGCAGGTGCTGAAATACAGCGACGGCAGCTATCTCGAAGACCAGGACATGTGGCGACTGGCGGGCATCCACCGGTCGGTGGTGCTCTTCGCCACGCCGCAGGTGAGAATCCGCGATTTCGGCGTGCGCACGCTGCTCGACGACAACTACCGCGATGCCCTGCTCGTGGTGAACCCAGAGATTGGTCTCTCACCCTCGCTGCAGCGCCAGACCGAGCTTTCCAAACAGCTGCCGGCCTATACGATAGAAGCCCTTTTGCTCGATGAAATGGGCAAAAACGTTCTTGACAGCATTCCCCGCCAGGATGTGG
>DGHX01000174.1:0-157 GCA_002392835.1 Prevotella sp. UBA3837
AGCTGCTCGCCCACCTTCTCCTCAAAAATCTTCACGCGCTCCATGAAATAAGGATCGCGCTCGCGCAGGCGGATGTCCTTCTTCTTCAGCAGCCACCAGGGCAGGCCGCCCATCTCCCACTCAGCGCAGACGTAGGGGCCGGGGCGCACGATGACGT
>DGHX01000174.1:322-3036 GCA_002392835.1 Prevotella sp. UBA3837
AGATGCAGACGGCGTTCATGCCCAGTGCCTTGCACATCTTTATGCGGTGCTCCCAGTAGGGTCGCGGAATGCGTGGATAGTGCACTTCGGCCGCCTTCACGATGAAGGGCTGGCCGTTCAGCAGGAAGGTCTTGTCGCCAACGGTAAAGGTGCCGGGCTTGCCCACGGGGGCGGCGCTCACGGTGGTGGCAGCGACCATCATCATGGCAGCCAGTGCCAGCGTTTTCAGTATTCTTCTCATATTCTTGGTTGAACGGTTTTTAAGTTGTGTGCAAAATTACTAATAAAAAAGCAAAATGCCGCATGAAAAGCAAAACTTTTTTCATTATTGGTCATAATTCCATTGGCAAGTGACAGAAAAAGCTCGATTTTTTTTGGCCGTCTGCCTTATAATTTGTACCTTTGCAGCCACTAAACGTAACAGGATACTTTTTATGGGCGGCTTTTTCGGAACCATCAGTACTCGCGACTGCGTAAACGACTTGTTTTACGGCACCGACTACAACTCACATCTTGGCACGCGTCGTGCGGGCCTCGTTACTTACGACCAGGAGAAGGGCTTCTCGCGCTCTATCCACAGCTTGGAGCGCGACTACTTCCGCTCGAAGTTCGAGGACGAGCTCGACGACTTCAAGGGCCATCAGGGTCTGGGCGTCATCAGCGACACCGACCCGCAGCCCATCATCATCAACTCGCACCTGGGGCGCTATGCCGTGGTGACGGTGGCGAAGATCAACAACCTGCGCGAGATTGCCGACGAGCTGCTGGCCCAGCGCATGCACCTGAGCGAGCAGAGCGCCAACAAGCTGAACCAGACGGAGCTGGTGGCACTGCTCATCAACATGGGCAACACCTTCGTCGACGGCATCAACCTGGTGTACCACAAGATAAAGGGCTCGTGCTCGATGCTCATCCTGACCGAGGACGGCATCTTAGCCGCGCGCGACTTCCTGGGGCGCACGCCCATCGTCATCGGCCATAAAGACGTGCACCGCCTGTCGCCCATTGGCACCGACGAGCACATACAGGCCTATGCCGCCAGCAGCGAGAGCACCAGCTTCCCCAACCTGGACTACAAGACGGTGCGCGACGTGGGGCCCGGCGAGATAGTGCGCATGCGCGCCGACGGCATCGAGGTGCTGCAGCCCGCCTTCAAGCGCTGCCAGATCTGCTCCTTCCTCTGGGTGTACTACGGCTTCCCCACCTCGTGCTACGAGGGCATCAACACCGAGGACGTGCGCGAGCGCAACGGCAAGATGATGGGCGAGCGCGACGACGTGGAGGCCGACCTGGTGTGCGGCATCCCCGACAGCGGCGTGGGCATGGCCCTGGGCTACAGCCACGGCTCGGGCATACCCTACAAGCGCGCCGTGCTGAAGTACACGCCCACGTGGCCACGCTCCTTCACACCCGGCAACCAGAGCCGCCGCGACCTGGTGGCGAAGATGAAGCTCATACCCAACGAGGCACTGCTCAGGGGGCAGCGCGTGGTGTTCTGCGATGACTCGATAGTGCGCGGCACGCAGCTGCGCGACAACGTGCGCGAGTTTGTGCAGAACGGTGCCCGCGAGGTTCACGTGCGCATCTCCTGTCCCCCGCTGGTCTATGGCTGTCCGTTTATAGGCTTCACCAACTCAAAGAGCGACCTGGAACTCATCACCCGACGCATCATACGCGACTTCGAGGGCGACGACAAGGCCAACCTCGACAAGTACTCGCAGACCGACTCGCCCGAATACCAGCGCATGGTGGCCGAGATAGCGCGCCGCTTAGGGCTGACGACGCTGAAGTTCGCCCGCTTAGAGGACCTCGTGGAGTCGATAGGCCTGCCCAAGGACCACGTCTGCACCCACTGCTTTGACGGCAGCAGCTATGACCACCAGCCCGGCGACGGAGAGTTCTTCGGGTAGATGTAGGGGTATATTGCTTAAGTTTGTGCAAGGATACAACTTTTTGTGTAAGGCAAAAGGTGATGTATCGCTACGCGCGCGCACGCGATACGCGCGTGAGGACTTTTTTGGTTGCACCGGATTTGGTTGCACCGGATTTGGTGGAGGGTGACGGGTGGAGGGTGGAGGGAGGATAGTTGAGAAAACAATGGGGGGCGCCAGATGAAAACCCCCACTCCGGAAATTATCCTGCGCGGCCCTCTCGAAAAAATCCCAGGGCCTGGGACAAAAAAAAGCGGGCCACTAATGAAAAAAAGCGGCCCACTTTTTTTCATTAGTGGCCCGCTTTTTCAGTTGTACCGCCCAGACCGGGTGATGGGGTGCCGGTTACGTGTTTTTATTCATGTCCATGAATATGCATGCGGATTATGTAAAGAAAAAATCGTTTCAATTTGTCTCATCAGTCGTTTCAATTTGTCTCATCAGTCGTTTCAATTTGTCTCATCGGACCTTTTCAGCTTGTGGCGGCGATGGGAGCGGTGCAAGCACCGCGAGGGGGTGGCATCCGATGAATCTGATACGAAGGAACAGGGTGTAAGTGCCTGATACTCAGCTTCGGTGCAACCAAAAATGCACTCATGCGCGCGCGTGTATATACGCGCGCGAGATTTGGTTTCGCCCCCTTCGGTAGCAAGCCAGCGGATAGCAAGCCAACGAGGCTGGAGAGGCATCGGCAGACGGTGGTCCTTAAACCTGAGCGACAAGATTTCGTATGTGCAGGCTGAGCTTTATCTGTTTTTTTTAGTAACCGTTAAAAAATAACTT
>DGHX01000174.1:3242-16604 GCA_002392835.1 Prevotella sp. UBA3837
ACCAAGTTATTTTTTTACACACACTTAACGAAGAGGCCCCCCTGGTAATCTATTCAGCCCATAGAACCGCTAAAGCGGGCTTTGAAAAACAAAATAAAACCAAAGAAAACAGAATAAAACAAATGTGGGATGCTGATTCTCGGCTGAGGCTCTGTGAGGGATGGTTTTATTTTGTTTTCTTTGGTTTTATTTTGTTTTTGAAAGCCGCCTCCGGCGTACCGCCATCACTTACCAAGACATGTTCCAGCCGTACAGTCTGTACAGCAGAGGTGGCCTAAATAGCTACCCACCCTGCGTAACGAGGCTGGGTGGGCGAAGGGGTCACACCAGCATGTCCCAGACGGCGATGATGTGACAGACGGAGCCGGCGAGGACGAAGAAGTGGAACACGGAGTGCATGTAGCGGTGCCGCGAGCCGAGCGAATAGAACAGCGCTCCGGTGATGTAGCACACGCCCTCGGCAATAATCCAGGCCACGGCGGCGGTGCTGACGGCCTGGAGGAGGGGGCGGAAGGCCACCAGCACCGACAGGCCCATGAGTACGAAGCAGAGCGTCTCCACGTTGGAATGCTCCTTCAGGCGGACAAAGCTGACGATGGTGCCGCTGATGGCGCAGAGCCATACGAAGGCGAAGAGGCCCCAGCCCCAGAGCCCCTGGTCGCGCATGGCGTAGAGGGTGATGGGCGAGTAGCTGCCGGCTATGTGCCAGTAGATGGCGGCGTGGTCCCAGCGCCGCAGCCGCTCCTTCCAGCGCGAGCGGGCGGGCAGGGCGTGGTAGGCGGTGCTGGCGATGTAGCTGGCCAGCATGCCGAAGAGGTAGAGGGCCACGCCCACGCGTGCCCACACGCCGTGGGGCAGTGCCAGCCACAGCAGCACGCCGCCCAGCACCGCGCCCAGCGCGATGCCGGCGGCATGCGACCATGTGTTCCACAGCTCCTCGTGCCGTGTGTAGTGTTTAGCCATAGCTCATCAGCAGTCAGTGTAGTTCTGTACGTAGGCGCATTACCAGTCGCCGTCCTCGCACTCTTCCTCTGCGTCGTCGTCGCCGGTGAAGACGTCGATGTAGGCACCGGGGCTGTAGCTCCAGTTGAAGTCGTAGAACGTGTCCTTGTCCTCCAGGCGGTTGCCGTCGCCGTCGTAGGGCACGCAGCTCACGCGGTAGTTGTGCAGGAAGAAGATGTTGTCGTAGTTGCTGAACTGCCAGTCGAGCATGACGGGGAACCCCTTTGGCAGCTCCTTGAGAGGCTCGCCCTCAAGTGAGTAGAGGGTGTAGTGCTTGTCGTCGGTGCTGGCGGCGAGCAGCTTCCCGTTGTAGCGTATGAACGTGTAGTTGGGCTCGAGCACCCAGTCGCCGTCCACGCTGATGAGCCCGTTCTTCTGTGTGCTTCTGTCGTAGGCCATCAGCAGTCCGTTGATGGTCTGCGAGTAGGGTGCTACGCCCTCTTCGAAGCTGTGAGCCACCTTTCCCTTCTTGTCGAGCAGATGGTAGCGGTCGTTGGCGTCGTTTGCCACGAGGTAGCCCTCGTGGAACATGTAGTCCATGGGCGACATTTCCTTGAACTGGTAGCTGAAGAGCTCGTTGCCCCGCTTGTCGATGGCTGCCCAGCGTGATTGCTCCTCGTCCTCGGGCACTTTCATGTTCACGATGCCGATGCCGTCGCTGAAGTTCCATGCCCCGCTGTACTGGAAGGGAATGGCGGTGCGGCCCTGCTCGTCGATGTATCCGTAGGTGTTGTCCTCGAGCTGCACCACGGCGAGTCCCTCGCTGAAGTTGCTGACGCTGATGGCTTGGCGTTCGTCGACGTCGCTGAGGTCGATGACGGTGCGGCCCTGCTTGTCTATGTATTTTGCCTGCAAGTCGGTGTCGATGACGGGGCACAGGTCGCCGATGAATGCCCCGGTGTCGCTGTAGGTGCCTATCTTCCGCGTCTTGTGCCCTTCCACGGCGTAGAGGGTGTAGGTGCCGTCGTTGTTGGCCGCCGTGAAGACGCCGTTGACGAGTGCCGAGGCCATGTCGTCGAACTGTGGCTCGATGATGACGTTGCCCTCGGTGTCCATGATGCCCCAGGGGCCGTCGGCTTCAGCCTGGAAGGCGAAGCCCCCGGCTATGTACTCGGTCTCGTCGTCGTTGGCGGCAGTCTGCTTGTTGCCGCAGCCGGCCAGCAGCAGTGTCAGGGCCAGCAGGGTGGTGGTTGTTTTCATTTTTTGGGGGGAGTTAAAGGGGGTTAGGGAGTTTGGGGGGAGTTAAAGGGAGTTAGGGGGGAGTTAAAGGGAGTTAAAGGACGATAGTTTTATCATTTGAATGTCATGGGAGGAAGTGTAGGAGAGACTCGCTGGAGTGTGTAGGGTGAAGTCGGTGGAGTTGGCGGAGTGGAGGCGGGAGGGCCAGAACTATTGTCCTTTAACTCCCTTTAACTCCCCCCTAACTCCCTTTAACTCCCCCAAAGAGAACTCCCCAAAGAGAGCTCCCCCGCAGAAGATCTACTCCGCCAGCACGAAGTCCAGCTGCCGGCGCTCGATGTTGGCGCGCGCCACTTTTATGCGGATGGGGTCTCCGAGCTGGTACTTGCGGTGGTGGCGCCGTCCCACGAGCTGGTAGTTGCGCTCGTCGAACTCGTAGTAGTCGCCGTCCAGGTCGTGCATGCCCACGAGTCCCTCGCAGTGGTTCTCGTCAATCTCGCAGTAGATGCCGTAGCTCTGCACGCCGCTGATGTGTGCGTCGAACTCCTGCCCCACCTTGTCGGCCATGAACTCCACCATCTTGTACTTGATGCTGTCGCGCTCGGCGTTCTGTGCCGTCTGCTCCATCTGGCTGGAGTGCTCGCACAGCTCCTCGTAGTGGTCCTGGTTAGCCGACCGTCCGCCCTGCTGGTATCGGGTGAGCAGGCGGTGCACCATGGTGTCGGGGTAGCGGCGTATGGGCGAGGTGAAGTGTGTGTAGTAGTCGAAGGCCAGTCCGTAGTGCCCGATGTTGTGCGTAGAGTATTTCGCCTTCATCATGGCGCGCAGCGTCAGCGTCTCCACCAGCTTCTGCTCGCGCTCGCCCTGTGCATCCTCCATGAGCTTGTTCAGCCCTCGCGAGATGGCCCCGCGCGTGCCGCTGGTCTTCACCTTGTAGCCCAGCGGGGCCAGGGCAGTGCGCAGCGTCTCCAGCTTCTGCGGGTCGGGCTGGTCGTGAATGCGGTAGACGAAAGTCTTGGGGGATTTACTATTTACGGATTTGCTGTTTGCTGATTTACTATCTGCTTTTTTGACGGCTCCTATATATTCGGCCACGGTGCGGTTGGCCAGCAGCATGAACTCCTCGATGAGCTGGGTAGCCAGCGTCGACTTCTTGAAGAAGCAGCGGGTGGGATGTCCCTTCTCGTCGGTCTCGAAGTGCAGCTCCTCGCGGTCGAACTTCACGGCTCCGTTCTTGAAACGGCGCTCGCGCAGCTTCTGTGCCATCTGGCTCAGCATTCTGAGTGAAGAGTGAAGAGCGAAGAGTGAAGAATCAGCTTCCGCCCTGTTGTCGGGTGAAGGTGTGGCGGCAGCATTACGCTTCGCCTTGGGCTTGCTGGCTATAGAAGCCCCCTCGGGGGCCGTAGGGGGGGCCTCCAGTATCTCCTGCACCTCCTCGTAGGCATAGCGCCGGTTGCTCTTGATGACGGTGTGGGCCAGGTGCCAGCGTTTGATGTTTGCCTCGGCATCCAACTCGAAGATGACGCTGTAGCACAGCTTCTCCTCGTCGGGGCGCAGCGAGCAGATGAAGTTGCACAGCCGCTCGGGCAGCATGGGTATGGTGCGGTCGACGAGGTACACGCTGGTGGCGCGCTGCTGTGCCTCCTTGTCGATGATGCTGCCCTCGGTGACGTAGTGGCTGACGTCGGCGATGTGGACGCCCACCTCGTAGAGCCCCCCCCCTTCTGCCCTGAATGACAGCGCATCGTCGAAGTCCTTGGCGTCGGCGGGGTCGATGGTGAAGGTGAGCACGTCGCGGAAGTCCTCGCGGCGCGCTATCTCCTCGGGCGTGATGCCGGCGTCAATCTTGTTGGCGGCCTCCTCCACGCGCTGCGGGTACTTGTAGGGCAGGTCGTACTGCGCCAGTATGGCGTGCATCTCCACGTCGTTGTCGCCCTGCTGGCCCAGCACGTCTATGACCTCGCCCACCAGGTTCTTGTTCTCCGCCGTGGGCCACTGCGTGATTTTCACCACGGCCTTCTCGCCGGTCTTGCCGCCCTTGAGCTTCTTCTTCGGTATGAGTATGTCGTGCACGAAGATGTTCCCCTCGGTGATGAGGAAGGCATAGTCCTTCTCCACCTGCAGGATGCCCACGGCCTGGTTGTGCTTGCGCTCCAGGATCTCGGTGACGATGGCCTCCTTGATGTGGTTCTGTCGGCGCGCCATCATGGCCACGCGCACGCGGTCGCCGCCCATGGCGCTCATCGAGTTGCGCTCGCTGACGAAGATGGGCTTGCCGCCGTCGTCGGGCAGGAACGAGTTCTTGCCGTTGGCCTTGCGTATGAAGGTGCCCTCCTGCACCTGCGTCTTCAGGTTCAGCCGGTAGCTGGTGTTGTCCACCTTGCTCAGGTAGTCGTCCCATGCCAGCTCGTCCATCACGTCCACGGCCAGCATCTTGGCCGGGTGGGTGTTGAGCCTGAGGGCCTTGAATATCTGTTTGTAGCTGAGCGTCTCGCCGGGGTGAGCCTGGAACAGGCCCTGAACGGCGTCGGCCACCTGGCGCTTCGACAGGCGCCCTCCTCCTTTTTTCTGTGACATATTGTTATGTGTTTCAAGTTTCAACTTATTGGAGTTAAAGGAGTTAAAGGAGTTAAGGAAGTTAAAGACGATAGACTTTACCCTTGTTTTCCCTTAGGAGAAAGAATCGCGGAGCAACAAGACTGACGTCTTTAACTCCCTTAACTCCTTTAACTCCTTTAACTCCAAAAATTGCGAAAGCTGAGTTTTGTGTTTGTTATCTTGTCATTCCTTCTATTAATATATCCATGAACTTCTCGCCCGAGGCGATGATGATGATGAAGCTGAGCACCATGAACACCATGCCGATGATGGCCAGCACGCCCAGGTAGGTGAGCAGCGACCGCATGTCGCTCAGGCCCTTCTCCAGGGCGGCGCTGTCGTTGACGGCCTGTGCGGTCTTCAGCTGGCTGCTGGCAGTGAAGGCCTTCACCAGCGGATAGATGTAGAGGGCGACGACGATGAGGTAGGGGATGCCGGCGGCGGGCGTAATCTGGAACAGCTTGATGGTAAGGTAGATGATGAACAACATTGAGATGGTGCCAAGCACGGTCATGATCTTTAGCCAGGTGGCAATGCCCTTCACGTGATAGCGGCCGGCGTTGGTGACGTGCAGTGCGGGTTCTGCTGCGGGAGCACTCTGAATAACATTCTCTTCCATAGTCTTAAAATAGTTTAGGTGTGTGAAACAAAATTGGTAAATTTTTCTACAAAGGTAAGCAAAAAGGAGCAAACGGCCAAGCTTTTTCATGAAAAAATGCTGTCCGCAGCATCTTTTTCGGCGTTTTGTCTTGTTTGTGTCAGCATATTTTAGTAACTTTGCCCCCTGAATGATGAACTACACGCTGAACATCAAGGGCCGGCTGCTGAGCCTGGAGCGTCCGCTGGTGATGGGTATCCTGAACGCGACGCCCGACTCGTTCTATGCCGGCAGCCGCATGCCTACTGAGGCGGCGGTGGCCCGGCGTGCCGCCGAGATAGTGGGGCAGGGTGGCGCCATCGTCGACGTCGGTGCCTGCAGCACGCGTCCCGGCTCTGCTCCAGCCAGCGAGCAGGAGGAGATGGAGCGCCTGCGCATGGCCCTCGCTGCCGTGCGCCGCGAGGTGCCCGGGGCCGTGGTGTCGGTAGACACCTTCCGCCCCGCCGTGGCCCGCATGGCCGTGGAGGAGTATGGTGCCGACATCATCAACGACGTGGGCGGCGCACAGCCCGACATGCTGCGCATGGTGAGCCGCCTGCAGGTGCCCTACGTGCTCATGGCAGCAGAGCCCACACTGGAGCAGACGGCGCTCTTCCTGGCCGACCGCGTGCAGCGGCTCCGCGACCTGGGGCACAAGGACATCATCGTCGACCCGGGCTTCGGCTTCGGCAAGACCTTAGAGCAGAACTACGGGCTGCTCAGCCAGATGGAACAGCTGCTGGCCCTGGAGCTGCCCCTGCTGGTGGGACTGAGCCGCAAGTCGATGATATACAATACACTCGGCTGCAACCCCGACCAGGCCCTGAACGGCACCACGGCCCTGAACGCCATCGCCCTGATGAAGGGCGCCAGCATCCTGCGCGTGCACGACGTCGGCGAGGCCGTGGAGTGCGTCAGACTCTTTTCAATGCTTAATGCTTAATGCATAATGCATAATAGGCTGCGCGTTGGGAGTGAGGGCTGACGAATTAAGCATTAAGCATTAAGAATTAAGCATTAAGAATTAAGCATTAAGCATTAAGCATTAAGCATTATAAAAGTGTTTTTCGAATTTGGCATAAAAGACGCAATCGACATCCTGCTGGTGGGCATGATGCTCTACTACGTGTACAGGCTGATGCGCGAGTCGCGCTCGCTGAATGTCTTCGTGGGCATCACCATCTTCATCGTGGTGTGGCTCTTCGTGTCGCAGGTGCTCGAGATGAAGCTCCTGGGCACCATCCTCGACAAGCTGGCGTCGGTGGGCGTCATCGCCATCATCGTGCTCTTCCAGGACGACATACGCAAGTTCCTCATCAACCTGGGCACACGCCGGCGCATACGCTCGCTGGCACGATTCTTCATGCCCAAGCACGCCCGTAACAAGGACCAGGAACAGCTGAAGCGCGACATCATGCCCCTGGTCATGGCCTGCATGCAGATGTCGAAGGGGCGCGTGGGAGCCCTCATCGTCATACAACGCAGCATGTCGCTCGGCGACATCGTGGCCACCGGCGAGGTGGTGAACGCCAACATCAACCAGCGGCTCATCGAGAACATCTTCTTCAAGAACTCACCCCTGCACGACGGTGCCATGGTCATTGCCAACCACCGCATAGAGGCCGCCGGCTGCATACTGCCCGTGAGCCACGACCTCAGCATTCCGAAGGAGCTGGGACTGCGCCACCGCGCCGCGCTGGGCATGAGCCAGGAGAGCGACGCGCTGGTCATCATCGTGTCCGAGGAGACGGGCGGCATCTCCATCGCAGCAGGAGGCTCCTTCCGCCTGCGCCTCTCTGCCGAGCAGCTCGAGGCCGTGCTCACCGAGGAGCTGGCATAGTCCCCTTTTTGCTTTTATTATAATCTGTACGCGCGCAAGACGGCCGTGTCATGCGGAAAACTAATCGTTTTAGTTTATTTAACTAACAAAATTAGTTGAATAACGAATTTATTTAGTTACTTTGCAGTCGAAACCCAAAACGACGCAAAGCAACATGAAACAACTGACGCAGAAAGAAGAGGAAATCATGGACCGCATGTGGGACCACGGCCCGCTGCAGGTGCGCGAGCTGCAGGCCCTCTACGACGAGCCGAAGCCGCACGTGAACACGCTGGCCACGCTGGTGAAGATCCTGGAGGACAAGGGCTTCCTGGGCCACCGCGCACTCTCGGCCCGCTGCTTCCAGTACTTCGCACGCATCAGCCGCGACGACTATCGTGGCGGCACGCTGGCCAACGTGGTGAACAAGTTCTTCGGGCGCAGCTACCTCAGCGCCGTCTCGGCACTGGTGCACGAGGAAAAGATTTCGGTCGACGAGCTGCGCGCGCTCATCAGCGAAGTAGAGGCCGGAGCGCAGGACAAATGAAGTCTATCGTCTTTAACTCCCTTAACTCCTTTAACTCCTTTAACTCCTGAAAATTGAGAGAATGCGAAACTTGAATCAAAGAACAATAGGGTGGGGCCTGTGCCTGCTGCTCATGGCCCTGCTGACCGGCAGCAGGGTGACCGCCCAGCCCGACATGGTCATCAACAGCGACGGCGACACGCACGTCGGACGCCTGCTGATGAAGGAGCCCGTGCCGGCCCAGACCGAAGGGCAGGTATGGCGGAATGTGGTGGTGTCGGACAGGAACAGGCGCGTCATCTGCATTGACCGCTATCTGCGAAAGGGAAAGACCGACGGATACATCTATGTCTTTCAGAGCCAGACGAAACGGTTCCCCAGCCGAGGTAGGGCTTCCACCCATCACTGTCCCATAACCCTCCACCCTTAACCCTCCACCCTCCACTTTCCACTCTCCACTTTCCACTCTCCACTTTCCACTCTCCACCCTTAACCCTCCACCCCCATGCTGTTCATATATCAACTGAAAGTAGGGCTCTGCCTGATAGCCTTCTACCTGTTGCTGAAGCTGTTGCTGAACCGCGAGACGCTGCACCGTGCCTACCGCCTGTCGTTGCTGTCAGCCGTGGTGCTGTCGGTGCTGCTGCCGCTGCTGCATGTCAGCCTGCCGCAGCCGTCGGCCCTCGGCCAGGGCCTCGTGTACGTCGAGGGCATCATTGCCGAGGCACAGCCGTCAGCCACCGCCGCCGCGCAGACCATGTCGTGGTCGTGGCTCGTCTCGTGCGCGTACATTATATATATTGCAGGCATCGTGGCCGCCCTGCTGTGGCAGGTGCTGTCACACTGGCGACTGCACCAGCTGCTGCGGCAGGGCAGCACCCGCCGCCTGGCCGACGGCACATGGCTCCATGTGGTGCCCGGCAGCGTGTCGCCCTTCAGCTTCTTCCGCCACATCGTCATCAGCGAGCAGGACTACCATGACAACCCCCGCGAGATACTCACCCACGAGCAGGCACACATACACCTGCACCACTCGCTCGACGTGCTGCTGCTGAACGTGCTGGTGGCCCTGCAGTGGTGGAACCCCGCCGCCTGGCTGCTGCGCCGCGAGCTGATGCTGGTGCACGAATACGAGGCCGACGAGGCCGTCTTACAACGAGGAGTCGACGCCCGGCAGTACCAGTTGCTGCTGATAAGAAAGTCCGTCGGGAACCAGCTATTCTCGATGGCAAACAACCTCAACCATCAATCACTAAAAAAACGAATCCGTATGATGACACGAAAAAGAAGTAGCCGATGGCAGCAGCTGCGCCTGCTGGCCGTCGTGCCCGTGGCCGCTGTGCTCGCTATGGCCTGCGGACAGAAGAATGACAAGCCCGACGAGCCCCTGACGGTCGGCGTAGAGGTGCCCAGCGAGGGTACCAGCCCCGAGATGGTCGTCGTAGGCTATGAGTCGGCTGAGGCTGACAATGTGTTCGACGTTGTAGAACAGATGCCCGAGTTTCCCGGCGGCACCACCGAGCTGATGAAGTACCTGAGCCAGAACCTGAAATACCCGAAGGAGGCTGAGGCCGCCAACGAGCAGGGACGGGTCATCGTGACCTTCATCGTCGAACCTGACGGCACGCCCACCTCAGCCCGCGTGGTGCAGAGCGTGTCGCCCCTGCTCGATGCCGAGGCCCTGCGCGTTGTGCAGACCATGCCTAAATGGACGCCTGGCATGCAGAACGGAAAGACCGTGCGCGTGAATTACACCGTCCCCATCTCGTTCAAACTGCAATAGTCCCATCTCTCTCTCGTTCTTGTTGGATACAAGACGGGCAGGCCGCGCCGCTGGTGTGTGAACATCGGGGTGCGGCCTTTGCACACGGCGGCCAATAGTGTGCAAAAACGAAAAAAAATGATGAAAAGTTTACGCTATTAGAAAAAAAGTTTGTAACTTTGCAGCCCATTAGCGAGTGTATATGTGTAGCTTAGAGCAGTTTAAGATTGATTTGAAGGCCCTCGCCGAGGACGTAACGCCCTTGGAGTGGTGCATAGACGACCATTTCTTCAGCTCGCTCCAGGACGCTCAGCTGCAGCACGGCTCTGTGCACGTGTCGGGGTCTATACGCAAGGCCGTCGGCTTTTATGAGCTGCTGCTGCATGCCACAGGCACCGTTGAGGTGACCTGCGACCGCTGTCTCGAACCCATGCAGCAGCCCATAGAGGCCGACATGAGGCGGGTGGTGAAGCTGGGCGACGCATACACCGACGACGATGATGTCATCACCCTTGCCGAGACACAACCCGTGCTCGACACGGCATGGCCCATCTACGAGTCAATAGCCTTGGCGGTACCCATCCAGCACGTTCATCAACCTGGCGATTGTAACGATGCTATGTTGCGAAAGCTCACAGAGCTCTCGGCTGCCCGAAGCAGTGATGCGGACGCCACACCGGCCGTCGACCCGCGGTGGCAGGCACTCATGAAGCTAAGGGAAACAGGTAATAAATAGTAAATAGTAAATCGTTAAATAGTAAATCATTATGGCACATCCTAAAAGAAGACAATCGAAGACTCGTACCGCGAAGCGTCGTACTCACGACAAGGCCGTAGCACCCACACTGGCACTCTGCCCCAACTGCGGCGCTTACTACATCTACCACACCGTATGCCCCTCGTGCGGCTACTATCGTGGCAAGGTAGCTATCAAGAAGGACGAAGAAGTAGCTGAATAATGGGAAAGATTAACGCTGTCATCACTGGCATCGGAGGCTACGTGCCCGACTACGTCCTCACCAACGAGGAGCTGTCGCGCATGGTCGACACCAACGATGAGTGGATTATGACGCGTGTCGGAATCAAGGAGCGCCGAATCCTCACCGAAGAGGGTCTCGGCACTTCCTATATGGCGCGCAAGGCCGCCAAGCAGCTCATCAAGAAGACGGGCGTCGATCCCGACACTATTGATGCGCTCGTCGTGGCCACCTCGACGGCCGACTATCACTACCCATCGACAGCCAGTATCGTCATCGGCAAACTGGGCCTGAAGAATGCCATGGCATTCGACTTCTGGGCCGCCTGCTGTGGCTTCATCTATTCGCTCGACGTCGTCTCGTCGATGATACAGAGCGGACGCTACAAGAAGGTCATCCTCATAGGAGCCGACAAGATGTCGTCGGCCACCGACTACAAGGACCGCTCCACCTGTCCCCTCTTCGGCGACGGCGCAGGGGCAGTGCTCGTAGAGGCCACCGAGGAGGAGGGCGTCGGACTCATCGACTCCTACCTGCGCACCGACGGCCAGGGACTGCCCTTCCTGCACATGAAGGCCGGCGGAAGCGTCAGCCCTGCCAGCCACTTCACCGTCGACCACCGCATGCACTACACCTACCAGGAGGGGCGCACCGTGTTCCGCTATGCCGTCACCAACATGTCGGCCGACAGCGCCCTCATTGCCGAGCGCAACGGTCTGACGAAGGACAACATCGACTGGGTCATACCCCACCAGGCAAACATGCGCATCATCGAGGCCGTGGCCAAGCGCTTAGAGATGCCCATGGAGAAGGTGATGGTCAACATTGAGCGTTTCGGCAACACCTCGGCAGCCACCATACCCCTGGCGCTGTGGGAGTACGAGCCGAAGCTGCGCAAGGGCCAGAACATCATCATGACCGCCTTCGGCGCCGGCTTCGTACACGGAGCCAACTACGTGCGCTGGGCCTACGACGGAAAGTAGCCGCTACCCCTCGGCAGGGTACGACATCACATCAGGAGCCGTGTCAGCCTCTATGGGTTGGCACGGCTCTTTTCAAGAAACCCACACACCGTTCCCACCATGAAGCGTGCATTCAGTAACATACTGCCGTGCCTCCTGCTCCTCCTGCTGCTCTGTGCCTGCGGGCCCTCCCACCGTGAGCGCCTGCAGCAGTTAGAGGCCCTCGAGGCCCGCAACAGCGCCGACTCGCTGATGACCGACGACTCGCTGGCCACCGTCCTCGCCGAGTTCTTCGACGACCACGGCACGCCCAACGAGCGCATGCGCGCCCACTACATCCTGGGCCGCACCTACGCTGACCGCGGCGAGGCCCCCGCCGCCCTCGAGGCCTACCTCGACGCCGCCGCCAGCGCCGACACCACCGCAGCCGACTGCGACTGGGCCAAGCTCAGCCGGGTGCATGCGCAGTCCTCATATATATATTATGAAATGGTACAGCCACGTAGTCAGCTTTATGAACTGCAGATGGCGTCATATTATGGATGGAGGGCTAAAGACACTCTTATTGCCATTGAATGTCTGGCACAAATGGCAGATGCTTATAGTCTCCTTCGTAAGCCAGACTCAGTCGTTAAGCTGCGCGAAACAGCTCGTGACTTATACATATCCGCAGGTCAGCATCGGCGTGCTGCAAAAACACTGGGCAGTGCCATAAATGCCGCTCTTGACTGCGCTGACACGGCCAAGGCTAAATGCTTTATAACAATGTATGAGCATGAATCAGGACTTTTTGACAGCAGTGGCAAGATAGAACGTGGCAGAGAAATTTTTTATTATGCAAAGGGACGCTACTTTTTATCGACGGGTCAGCTTGATTCAGCCGAAGTTATGTTCCGCAGGGAAATGAGTGATGGGTATAAGCTGAATG
Source organism: Prevotella sp. UBA3837 (assembly GCA_002392835.1). Taxonomy (GTDB): domain Bacteria; phylum Bacteroidota; class Bacteroidia; order Bacteroidales; family Bacteroidaceae; genus Prevotella. Next base: position 15,633 of record DGHX01000174.1, read on the forward strand.
ATTACATAGCTGCCAGTGATGGACTACGTCAAGTGTACGAGCGCAAAGGCATGCCCGACTCGCTTGCCAAATATGCAATGATGGCGTATGTGATGAACGATTCAGCCTATTCATTGGCTGAAATGGAGAACCTTCAGCGCATGAAGGCTTCTTATGATTACAGCCGTAACAAGTTGAGAGCTGAGAAGATGGATGCAAAAGCGAAACAACAGTCGGAAAGATTAAGATGGCTGATAATCCTTGTCGTAATCATGGCTTTGGCAATTGCATACGTTTTTTATGGCTACAGGAAAGAGAAACAACGGAAACTGCTGCAATACCAACAGACGATGCAAAAACTGGTTAGGGCACAAGAACAAATGATGGCATTGCATGCTGAGGAGAACCAGGAAAAAGAACATGCTATAGAGATTTTGCGAGAAGAGATAAACTCAATGCAACAAATAGTTGAGGCTTATCAGCTACAGCGGACGCAGGAAAAACAGCTGTCGGCTGACTTGCGTATACAGTCATCTCCAGTTATAGATAAGTTCAAACATCTCATAGCGGAGAATCCCCCTCAGCAGGCAACGACTCAGGATATGAGAGACCTTTCAGCAGCCATTAATGAGATAATACCAGACTTTTATACGATACTCAGTAGTACCGATTTGAAACTTCGGCGTATAGAATATGATGTGTGCCTGTTGACAAGGGCATTTTTTTCACCCGCTGAAATTAGCAAGTTGACTGGGCAGTCAAATAGTAACGTGGCAAATATCAGGAAGCGCTTGTTGAAAAGAATCTATGGTATTGACGATAGTCCCAATGAGTTTGATAAGCGGATACGGCAGATAGGATAGCCGTCTCTTTTATATTGTGAACACTCATATTGACTTCACAAAACTTCATAAAAAGCAGTAATCGGCATTTTGTGAAGTTTTGTGAAGTCATTTCTGTACATAAAATTAGGCGCAGATGAAAACTTCCGTG
>DGHX01000136.1:0-376 GCA_002392835.1 Prevotella sp. UBA3837
GACCAGTTTGTCATTTGTCAAAAATGCCATAATTCTCTTTGTTGTTTATAGATATAAAGTTTTTCGTTTTCGAGCGCAAAGATAACAAAAAAAAGTAAGATAAGCCAACAAGAAGGGAAGTTTTTTCCGTTGTCGCCATTTTTTTTACGCATAATGATTCATGGTTTATGAATTATTTCGTATCTTTGCAAAGTAGAAATGACAAAAAGAAATCTAATCATGAACAAAATCGCACAACGACTCAACGACCTCCGCACGATGATGGAGCGCGAGAAACTGGCCGCCGTCATCATACCCACCAGCGACCCACACCAGAGTGAGTACACCGCCGAGCACTGGAAATGCCGCGAATTCATCAGCGGCTTCAACGGCTCGG
>DGHX01000136.1:470-609 GCA_002392835.1 Prevotella sp. UBA3837
GGACCGACTCACGCTACTTCATCGCTGCCGAGGAGCAGCTCAGTGGCAGCGGCTTTCTGCTGATGAAAGAGAAGCTGGAAGGTACGCCCACGATAGCGCAGTGGATCAAAGGCGAGCTGGACCGTGCCCGGCAGGAGGG
>DGHX01000136.1:762-919 GCA_002392835.1 Prevotella sp. UBA3837
TCACCCTGCGCACCAACCTCGACCCCATGCGCGGCATCTGGTCCGGGCGCCCCACCCTGCCCATGAACCCCGTGCAGATACACCCCATGGAGCTGGCCGGTGAGAGCTGCAAGGAGAAGATAGCCCGCATACGCCGCGCACTGCGCGAGCAGCATGC
>DGHX01000136.1:977-1155 GCA_002392835.1 Prevotella sp. UBA3837
ACGGCATGCTCATGGCCCGGCTCGACGACATAGCCTGGACACTGAACCTCAGGGGAAGCGACGTGCACTGCACACCGGTCTTCATCAGCTACCTGCTCATCTCGTCGACCAACGCCACATTATATATATATAAAGAGAAGCTGACGCCACAGGTCGAAGCCTACCTTCATGAGAACGG
>DGHX01000136.1:1218-1362 GCA_002392835.1 Prevotella sp. UBA3837
TACAGCCCCATACGACAGCATCAAGGACGGGCTGCGCCAATACTTTGAGTATAACATACTGCTTGACCCCGATGAGGTGAGCCATACGCTCTTCAAGAGCGTCAGCTGCCAGGTGGTGGAGGCGGCTTCGCCCGTTCCCGCCAT
>DGHX01000136.1:1390-12332 GCA_002392835.1 Prevotella sp. UBA3837
AGTGCCGAATCGCCCGTGAAACGAATGAAAACGCGCAAAAACGATGCCGAGATAAGGGGTTTTAGGCAGGCGATGCTGCGCGACGGCATCGCCATGGTCCAGTTTCTTCAGTGGCTCGACGAACAGGGCAAAGCCCTGTCCGGGCAGTCCTCTCCCGCCGTCACCGAGCTAACCATAGCCGGCAAGCTGCAAGCACTGCGCGCCCGCCAGCCTCACTACCGCGACCTCTCCTTCGACACCATTGCCGCCTACGGCCCCCACGGTGCCATCGTGCACTACGAGCCGACGGCCGAGAGCGACATTCCGCTGAAGGCAGAAGGGCTGCTGCTCCTTGACAGCGGCGCACAGTACGACGACGGCACCACCGACATCACCCGCACCATCGCCATGGGCCCGCTTACCGAGGAGGAACAGCGCGTGTACACCCTGGTGCTGAAAGGGCACCTGCAGCTGCAGAACATGGTGTTCCCCGACGGCGCCGCTGGCACCCAGCTCGACGCTGCCGCCCGCATGCCGCTGTGGCGCTGCGGGCTGAACTACCTGCACGGCACGGGCCACGGCGTGGGCAGCTATCTGAGCGTGCACGAAGGTCCCCACCAGATTCGCATGGAGTGGAAGCCTACCCCGCTTCGCGCCGGCATGACCGTCACCTGCGAGCCCGGCATCTACCTGGCGGGGCGTTTCGGCGTGCGCATTGAGAACACCCTGCTCATCGTGCCCGCCATTGAGACCGAGCACGGCCGCTTCCTGCGCTTCCAGCCTCTCACCCTCTGCCCCATCGACAAGCGACCCATCATCACCAGTCTGCTCACGGCCGAAGAACGGCAGTGGTTAGACAGCTATCACCAGACGGTTTACGACACTCTTGCCCCTCATCTCACTGCCGACGAGGCAGCATGGCTGAGCGATGCCTGTGCGCCACTGTGACAGTGCAAGAAGTTGACAAAATGCAAAAAAATACAGAAGATTTGTCAGATTTTAGCTGATTTATTTGCGTTTTTGACATTTTAGCAGTAACTTTGCACCCTAATTGGGCAAAAAGGCGCTAAAGTGTTCATTTTCGCCATTGTCACAGGTCAGATAACAAAAAAACTATTTAATACATTTATGAAACAAAGATTAGCAATGCTCCTGGTGGGCCTCTTCCTTTCCATGGGAATAGCACTGGCCCAGGGCCAGATTACCGGAACGGTCTTCGAGGACGGCGGTGAGCCGTGTATCGGAGCCACGGTGTTGGTACAGGGCACCAGACAAGGCACAAAGACCGACATGAACGGTCATTTCAGCATCTCCGTTCCTGCGGGAAAGAAACTCGTCATCAGCTACATCGGCATGGTGACACAGACCGTAACGCCGAAGAACGGCATGAAGGTAACGCTGAAGAGCGATGCCCACACCGTGGGCGAAGTGGTGGTGACAGGTGTTCAGAAGATGGACAAGCGCCTCTTCACCGGTGCCACGACAAAGATTGACGCTGAGAAGAGCAAGCTCGACGGTGTGGCCGACGTCACCCGCGCCCTTGAGGGCCGCGCTGCCGGTGTCACCGTGCAGAACGTCAGCAGCACCTTCGGTACCGCCCCGAAGATTAAAGTGCGTGGCGCCACCTCTATCTATGGCTCGTCATCGCCCCTGTGGGTGGTCGACGGTGTCATCATGGAGGACGCCGTGAACGTCAGCTCCGACGACCTCTCGTCGGGCGACGCCCAGACGCTGATTGCCAACGCCATTGCCGGCCTGAACGCCGACGATATCGAGTCGTTCCAGGTACTGAAGGACGGCTCCGCCACCTCTATCTATGGTGCCCGCGCCATGGCCGGCGTGGTGGTCATCACCACGAAGAAAGGTCGCGTAGGTCACAGCAGCATCAACTACACCGGTGAGTTCACCTACCGTCTGAAGCCCTCGTACAAGGAGTACAACATCTCTAACTCGCAGGAGCAGATGGGCATCTACAAGGAGATGGCCGCCAAGGGCTGGCTGGAGTTCTCGGCACTGGCCAACGGCTCGTCGAGCGGTCTCTATGGCAAGATGTACAACCTCATTCAGCAGTACGACGCTACGACCGGCGAGTTTGGCCTGCCTTATACCGACGCTGCCATGAACGCCTACCTGCAGCAGGCAGAGTTCCGCAACACCGACTGGTTCGACCTGCTGTTCAACAACAACATCATGCAGAACCACTCCGTCAGCATCAGCTCAGGTACTGAGAAAGCCAATCTCTACGCCTCGCTGTCGGCCATGATTGATCCGGGATGGTCGAAGACCAGTAAAGTGGAGCGTTACACCGCCAATGTGAATGCCACCTTCAACCTCTCGAAGAAAGTGGCCCTGACCCTTCGCACCAACGCCAGCCACCGTGCGCAGAAGGCTCCCGGCACACTGAACCAGAGCACTGACGTGGTGAGCGGTGCCGTCAGCCGCGACTTCGACATCAACCCCTTCAGCTTCGCGCTGAACACCGCACGCACACTGGACCCCAACCAGACCTACAAGCGTAACTTCGCCAACTTCAACATTTTCCATGAGCTGGAGAACAACTACATCGACATCGATGTGATGGACGTGAAGTTCCAGGGTGAGCTGAGCTACAAGCCCATCACCGGACTTGAATTCAACGTGCTGGGCAGCTACCGTGTGAACCGTTCCAGCCGCGACCACGACGTGCTGAACACCTCCAACCAGGCCGAAGCCTACCGCGCCGGCGTCGACGACCCCAACGTGATGTATTCGAACACTTACCTCTACACCGATCCTGACAAACCCAACTCACTGCCCATCTCGGTGATGCCTACCGGCGGTATCTGGATTGAGAACCAGAACAAGGTGAAGCAGCTTGACTTCCGCGGAACCGTGAACTACAACCATGTGTGGAACGACACCCATATCTTCAATGCCCTTGTCGGTATGGAGGCCAACCGCGCCGACTACAACGCCAGCGAGAACCAGATCTACGGCATGGACTTTGAGCGCAGCCGCCTGGTGACCATCACCCCCGACTTCTACAAGCAAGCCAAGGAGGAAGGCACCACCCTCTTCCAGCGTGGCCGCTCATGGAACCGCCGCCTGGCCTACATGGGCAACCTGAACTACTCGTACATGGGCCGCTACCAGGTGAACCTCACCGGCCGCTACGACGGTACCAACCAGCTGGGCAAGGCCACCAGCGCCCGCTGGCTGCCCACTTGGAACGTGTCTACATCGTGGAATGCCCATGAAGAGAAATTCTTCCAGGACTGGATGCAGCGCACCAACGGCGTGATGTCGCACGCCACGCTGCGCCTGAGCTATTCGCTGACCGGCGAGCAGACCAACGCCTCGAATGCCTACCCCATCTATGTGGCCGACAAGATCTGGCGCCCGCAGAGCGACCAGCAGGAGACCGGCCTCGTACTGGCACAGCTCGGTAACTCGGACCTGACTTTCGAGAAGAAATACGAGTTCAACGTCGGTATTGACCTGGGCTTCTTCAACAACCGCATCAACCTGGTGAGCGACATTTACTGGCGCGACAACAAGGACCTGATGGGCTACATGAACACCAATGGCTACGGCGGCGAGCTGCGCAAGTTTGCCAATGTGGCAACCATGAAGTCGCACGGTCTGGAGTTTGCCATTCAGTCGCAGAACATCCGCAGCAAGGACTGGTCATGGACCACTGACCTGACCTTCTCCTACAACAAGACCGAGATTACCGACCTGCTCTCCACGAGCCGCGTCATCGACCTGGTGCGCGTAGGCGGCTTCGCCCGCGTGGGCTACGACCACCGCGCCCTGTTCTCCATCCCCTTCGTTGGCCTGAACGACGAGGGTATTCCCCAGATCATCAACGAGAACGGCGTAGTGACCACCACCGACATCAACTTCCAGGAGCACGACCACCTGGACTTTCTGAAGTACGAGGGCCCCACGGAGCCCGAGTACACCGGCGGTCTTAACAACACCGTGAGCTGGAAGAACTGGCGCCTGAACGTCTTCTTCACCTATAACTTCGGTAACAAGATTCGTCTCGACCCGGTCTTCTCCTATGGCTACAGCGACCAGAGCGCCATGCCCAAGGAGTTCAAGAACCGCTGGGTGATTCCCGGCGACGAGCACAAGACCGACATTCCCGCCATTGCCTCGGTAGCCCAGTACTACAACAACCGCTACCTCAGCTATGCTTACAACGCCTACAACTACTCCACGGCCCGCGTTGCCGACGGCAGCTTCATCCGTCTGAAGGACATTTCACTCAGCTATGACTTCCCCAAGCAGTGGATTTCGAAGCTGGGCCTTTCGACAGCCGCCATGAAGCTCGACGCCACCAACATCTGGCTGCTCTACAGCGACAAGAAGCTGAACGGCCAGGATCCTGAGTTCGTCAACTCCGGCGGTGTGGCACAGCCGCTGTCCAAGCAGTTCACCTTTACGCTGCGCTTAGGCATCTGATTGATTTAAGAATATTGAGAATTGAGATTTAATAATATGACTTTTATGAGTATCAAGAATATAAACAAGTTCCTGACGGTCGGTTTTACCGCCTGCGCCTTCACCACGGCTGTAGTAGGCTGTTCCGACTTCTTGGATCAGATGCCCGACGAGCGCACAGAGCTGACCACTGAGAGCGATGTGGTCGACCTGATGAAGGGAGCCTACCCTCCCTACAACTATCAGTTCACTTGCGAGCTGTCGAGCGACAACCTCATCGACAACAATGCTCCCCACCTGCCCTCCAACCCCAACGACAAGCAGGTGGAGAACCACTACAACTACGCCTCCAACGCCCGTTGGAACGACGAGATGTTCCGCTTCGAGCCCGCCGCCTCTGCCACCTGGAGCGACTACGACTCGCCCGGCCAGATATGGGACGGCTGGTTCAACTCCATCGCCACGGTCAATGCCGTGCTTGAGGCCATTGACAAAATTGCAGCCGAGCAGGGCATCAACTCACGCAACGAATACCTTGTGCGCCTCACGCCCCAGATGCAGGCCGTCTATGGTGAGGCCCTCCTGCTGCGCGCCTACGACCACTTCGTGCTGGCCAACATATTCGGACAGGCCTACAAGAACGAGACCGTCAGTGCCCAGGAGGTGAGCATCCCCTACGTCACTGAGCCCGAGACCCAGCTCATCAAGAACTACAAGCGCCTGTCGGTGAAGGAGGTCTACGACCGCATCATCGCCGACATGGAAGAGGGCCTGAAGTTCATCAACGACAGCTACTTCGATGCCCCGAAGTATCACTTCAACACGCTGGCCGCCCACGCCTTCGCAGCACGCGTCTACCTGTACCACCACGACTGGGACAAGTGCATTGAGCAAGCCAACATGGTCATCGGACAGCCCGAAGACGATGCAACGCTGCTGCGCATGTCGATGGACTACAGCACCTTTGCCGACTGCGCCTCGGCCGACGACTATGCCAACGCCTGGCAGCACCCCCGACTGAACAACAACCTGATGCTGCTGAACACTTACAGCACCTATGCACGCAAGATTTTCGGCTATCGCTACAGCGTTGCCGGCGAGGCCGCCAGCGAGGTGCTCATGGTGCGCACCAACAGCCAGCTGTGGCGAGGCTACATCGTGACCCCCATCGCCGTGGTCAGCGGCATGATCTTCAGCTCGTCACAGCACGACTACGGTTTCTTCTCCTGCAAGATTCAGGAGCAGTTCCAGATGCTCGACAAGATAGCACAGACGGGCTACGTGCACCAGATCATACGTGCCTTCACCGCCATGGACGTGCTGCTGGAGCGTGCTGAAGCCTTCATCATGAAGGGCGACCTGGCTAAGGCCAGCCACGACCTGCAGGCCTACTGGAACAACAGCATCGAGACCTTCTCAGAGAAGGACAAGGAGAGCTACGTCACACCGGGCTACATACAATACATGACCGACGACATGCTGCGCAAAAACTTCAGCAACGCCGCCAACAACAAGAAGCCCAACTGCTTCGACGACTGGAACTTCCTCAGCGAGAACATCTCAAGCGACATCGTGGTGAGCGCCGAGGCCGTGCCCTACATGAACTGCCTGAACGACTTCCGCCGCTTCGAGCACAGCTTCGAGGGCATCCGCTTCTTCGACCTGAAGCGCTGGGGCATGCCCTGGACACACTATTTCGACGTCGACAAGACTCCATACGTGATGGAGGGCACCGACGTGCGCCGCGCACTGGAAGCCCCCTGGGAGGCCCTGGCCAACGGCGCCGGCACATCAAGGCCCGTGGAAACCGTCAAAACCAACAACCAAGCCCAGCAGGAGCTGCGCCGCCCTGCCAACAAGGACTTGCGCATCAACCCTAAAAACTAAGGAGGAACAACAGATATGAAACATCAGCCAAAAATACTTGTAGCCGGTCTGCTGGCAATGGCGGCTTGCAGCTTCACTGCCTCGTGCAGCGACGATGACCTCGGCCCCAGCATCTTCGACACCAAGGAGTATGCACTCGACCGCAACTCGTTCACCTTCCCGCTCGACACCTTCGTCAAGGTGAACTTCCTTGAGCCCTACAACATGCGGTTCATCTACCGCATGGAGTACACCGGCAGCGACAAGGACAAGAACCTGACCCCCGCCCGCTACTCCAAGAGCCAGGAGCTGGCCGTGCTCACCAAGTACCTCTGGTACGACGTCTACGACAAGGTGGCCGCTGCCGGTCCTGTATTCCTGAAGTCGTATTCGCCGCGCATCATCTTCGTCGTCGGCTCACGCAACCTCAACACCTCCAGCGGCACCGAGACCCTCGGCGTCACCGAGGGTGGCACCAAGGTCACGCTCTACCGCGTGAACATGCTTGAGCCCGATAACATCGAGGACATGAACGAGTACTTCTTCGAGACCATGCACCACGAGTTTGGCCACATCCTCGACAACAACCGCCTGCACCCCACCACGTTCAACATGCTCAGCAGCGGCCGCTACAACGCCGCCGGCTGGAGCGACACCCCCGACTCGGTGGCCGCCTCGCAGGGCTTCATCAGCCCCTACGCCTCGGCCAGCTATACCGAGGACTGGGTGGAGACGCTGGGCCGATTCATCACCCGCGACACGCTCACGCTCGAGCGCCTGTACCACACAGCCGAATACGAATGGGAGATTGTGGACCTGGAGGACAAGAATGGCGACAACTCGGTAACGCCCGACGACTATAATTACATGGTGCGCGGCAAGATAGACATCGACACCATCGGCTACTTCAAGGACGATGAGTCGGGCAAGGGCGAGTATAAGGTGTACCGCCGTGTCTGCGCACGCGATGCCAACGGCAACGTCGTTCCCGGCGAGGACGGCAAGCCCCAGTGGACTGCCAACATCACCGGCGCACGCCAGGTCATCGAGGAGAAGATTCGCTACGTGAAGGAATACATGCAGGAGCAGTTCGGCATCAACCTCTACGAGCTGCGCCAGGAGATTCAGAACAAGCAGTTCCGCCGCGATGCCGACGGCAACTTCCTCACCGAGGGATACTACAACTCCACCACCAAGCGCAACGAGAAGCGCATGCTCAACGCCATCACCTACATCGACCCCGCCACCGGCAAGAGCGTGCTGACCACGCTGCTGGAGGAAATCGAGAAGTACAAGGAATTACAGAACAAATAAAGCAACGCACCAACAATGAAGAAAATACTGCCCATAACCATGATGCTCGCCGTGGCCGCCACGGCCTTCACCGCCTGCTCCGACGAGGAAGAGGACATCTTCAGCCAGTCGGCTGCCGAGCGTCTCAACAACATCAGCAGCATCTACACGCAGCGCCTGTGCAGCAGCCCGGGCGGATGGGTGATGGAATACTACCCCTACACCGACAACGAGAACGAGGTTACCGGCATCGGATATCTCATCCTGAACCGCTTCCACGACAACGGCTCCGTCTATTCCTTCATGCGCAATACAGCCAGCTATGGCACCGTCTTTGCCGACTCTACTGCATGGGAAGTGATTACCGACATGGGGCCCGTGCTCACCTATAACACCTACAACGCCACCGTGGGATTCTTCGCCTCACCATCCGACATCATCGGTACCAGCAGCGACGAGTCGGGCAAGGGCTACCAGGGCGACTATGAGTTCGTGATGGTCGACGTGCCCGAAAACGGACAGCACATCATGCTCAAAGGCAAGAAGCGCGGACTCTACCACAGGCTCACACGCCTGCCACAGGGTACCGACTTCACGGCATACCTCGACACCATCGACGACTTCAAGTCGAGAATGTTCGCCAACAATGCCCGCTGGGAACTCATCATGGAGAACAACGGCACGCGCTACAACATGAACCACCTGTGGCGAGGCAACCCTACACTCTATCCTGAGGGAACCGACTCTGTCACCACCGGCTGGCGCGAACCCTTCCTCATCACCCTCTACGACGACCAGTTCCACCTGCGCTTCAAGGACACACTGATGGTGGGCGACCAGCAGATGGAGCAGGAGTTCTACTACTCTACCGACGAGGACTGCTTCCGTGGCATGACCAACAACGACAACATCATTACCGGCGACACCGTCTCGCGATTCATGCTCACGGCCATCAATAAGGGTTACAACTGGCAGATGACCCGCAACTCGGAAATGTCGGAAAGCGTGAAAGCCCTCTACGAGACGCTCTACAGCGACATGCGCGCCAGGAGCTACAACCTGAGCAACATCGCAGTAGTCAACAACACCAGCAAGGAGCTTTGCATACGTCTCGCCTACACCTATAACAGAAGGAGTTCCACCCTGATGCTGCCCATCAGCGTCAGCAGAAACGGCGATACTGTCACGTTCACACGAGGCGAGACACCTGAAACGGTTCAGAAATTCCTTGACCTGTTCCCCTCAGCCAACAATCTTGTCGACTTCATCTGCCAGCAGCTCGATGCACAGCCTGCCACCACCCGTTTCAACCTGAACACCATCAAGGTGGTCAGCAAGGCCAATGCTGATGACTGGCTTATCTTCACGCTCAGATAACAAAACGTTTAATCATTAATAACCAACCGCTTATGAAAAGAATTTTATTACCCATTCTGTTCTCGGCTGCCATGGTGTCGGCACAGGCACAACAGCTGCAAAAGCCCGAAACGATGAAGTTCAACGGGCAGAACACCTTCCAGAAGTACAACCAGCGCTTCGACATGCAGCAGGCTGCCCCCAAGGCCAACTGGAAAGCTGCCCCACGCAAAGCCAAGAGCGACGGTGTGTACTACACCAAGCCCGAACAGTCACTGTGGTTTGGCTCGAGCGTTGATGGTGGTTACTACTATGCCAGCCTGCTGATGTTGGCCCCATACGCTGACGTCACCTTCTACAACAAGTCGGCCGATAAAGCTGGGAGCCAGTGGACCTGGAGAGACGAAGCGATACCTGCCGAGGAGAACGGCGATTTATACTTTGGCGGGCTGGGTTGCTACCAGACCAACGGCTACAATGTCTATGGCGATGCACCCATACTGACCATTGGTAACACATCGTACACACTGGGCGACATGAACACAGCGTGGTACGAAGCAACAAAACCCCAAGGCAACGGAGGATTCCAAATGCAGGTTGACTCGCTGGGCGACTATGCCTTCATCGACTATAACCACGCCCTCAGCAGCGGCGCATGGGGCATTATCAGCCCCGATGAGAATACCAGCTACCTTCTGGGCAATGGCTACGTGAACACCACCGATCAGGAGGGAAATATCACCGGCCAATATCAGGTGGCTGGCGTGTCACAGATTTTCCCCAATCCCAAGGGACTGTATGTTAACAGCGTGCACTCGGTGGTTTACACCATGACACAGCCTCTGACCGATGGTGCAAAGCTCACCATGACGTTCTACAACGTTGAAGAACAGGATGGCGAAGAAGTCATTGGCGACAGGGTGCTCGGCGAAATGTTTGCCACTGTCGACACACAGACTCTCCTTGGAGGTCCCTACTCCACTCAGTTCACTTCTTCTGGTTCGGTCAACATCTACAGTATCACCTTCATCAACGAGTCTATCGACGACTTTGGCGGAGCTACCGTTACACCGGTGGTGCTCAATGAGAAGTTTGCCGTCGTCATCACTGGTTTCGACCAGCCGGGCGTAGATGTCAACTTCCTGGGCAGCGTGCCACAGGATGAGGAAGATTTCGAGGGACAGACAGACATTCTCGTCTGGCGCGATGCCGAAAAGAGCGGACTTGGCAGCTTCTCGTATCAAAAACAAATTGTCATCGACCTCAACTTTGAGTCGATGTACGACCATTCTGAGATTCTGGCCACCGGCTATGACCAGGAAGGCAACGAATACCCCAACCTGAATGTCGTCAATGTATCGGCTGATGGTCAGGAGTGCACCAACGACAACGGCGGTGTGATTGTTGCTTATACGGCCTACCCCTGGCTCGACGATCAGGACATCGAGAACTACTATTTCGAGCTGCCTGACTGGATTTCGGTCATGGCATTCCAGGAGTTTACCCCCCAAGTATCACAAGGCATTGAGTTCCGCGATGGTCGCGTCATGCTGCAGCCCGTCTGCGATGCCCTCCCCGAGGGTGTGTCAGGTCGCTACGCTGTCATCAATCTCGAAGGCCGCGGATCAGTGTCGTCGGCTCCCATAATCGTGCTGCAAGGTGATGCTACGCTCGACGACGTCATCGAGGCTGGCATCAAGACCGTCAACACCACGAAGCGCACGGCAGCTGCCAGCACCTACAACATGGCCGGCCAGCCCGTCAGCGACAGCTTCAAGGGCCTCGTCATCAAGGACGGCAAGAAGGTCATGGTGAAGTAAGCGCAGAAACAGCTTATATCAGCTTGACAGCATAAACGAATCCCTTGCAGGCATACCTCGCCTGCAAGGGATTTTTGTATTCAGTAATCGGTTGTTAAATATCATGTACCTATATTTTTAAAGTTACAGACCCCACCCCCAGCCCCTCCCCTTGAAGGGAGGGGAGCTGCTGTCTCCTTGCCCGCCGCTTGGAACTCCGT
>DGHX01000007.1:0-252 GCA_002392835.1 Prevotella sp. UBA3837
CCCCGAGGCCGCCAACCGCGAGATCAGCTGCTCGGTGGTGCTGAAGCGCATGCTGGAGGCATTGTAACCATAATGTCACACACTTTTAGGGTGCGGTTATGGTTATTATCTGTAACTTTGCACCCTAAAATTGTGGCTTGAAGACAGCTGGTCAGCCAAATAGTAAATAGTAAATAAGTAAATAGTAAATGAACCTGATGGTACTGCCCTTGTGGGCATGGATTGTCTTTTATGTATTGGTGCTGCTGATGC
>DGHX01000007.1:313-463 GCA_002392835.1 Prevotella sp. UBA3837
CCGACCTGAAGATGTTCGGCAAGAAGGGCCAGCATGAAGTGAGTATGAAAGAGGCCCTGCAGATGACGGGCGTGTGGATAGGCGTGTCGCTGCTGTTCTGCGGTCTCATCTATCTGTTCTATCCTGTGGAGCCGCACGAGAAGGCCATGG
>DGHX01000007.1:553-31289 GCA_002392835.1 Prevotella sp. UBA3837
AGAAGTCGCTGTCGATGGACAACCTCTTCGTCTTCCTGATGCTCTTCACCTATTTCGGCATCGAGCGGAAATATCAGCACGAGGTGCTCTTCTGGGGCATCTTCGGCGCGCTGGTGCTGCGCAGCATCTTTATCTTTGCCGGTGCCGCCATGGTGGAGCGCTTCGAGTGGGTGCTGGGGCTCTTCGGAGTGTTCCTGCTCTACACCGGCGCAAAGATGTTCACACACGACGACGAGCAGCAGGGCGACCCGGGGAACAACTTCTTCGTCAGGCTGTTCAAGCGCTTCTTCCCCGTCACCGATAAGATGCACGGCGATAAGTTCTTTATAAGGGAAGAGTTTTCACTCAAAGCTACCCCGCTGTTCATAACCCTTATTGTGATTGAGACGAGCGACGTGGCCTTCGCCGTAGACAGCATCCCGGCGGTGTTCAGCGTCAGCCGCGACCCGTTCATCGTGCTCACGTCGAACATCTTCGCCATCCTGGGCCTGCGCGCCCTCTACTTCGCCCTGGCCGCCGTGGCCAAGTATTTCACCTACCTGAAGTACGGTCTGGGCATCATCCTCATCTTCGTAGGCATCAAGATGCTGCTGGCCATGAACGAATACATCAACCAGCTGGGCTCGTGGCTGGGCCTGAACCTGAACATGCCCCACATCGTGGTGCCCACTTGGCTCTCGCTGGTCATCATCTTCGGCGTGCTGGTGCTGTCGATGGGCCTGTCGGTGCTGCTGACGCGGCGCAAGCCTACAGCTGCAGAATAAAACGAAAGAAGGCGCCCTGGCGGCGCCTTTTTTCGTTTTTATTTGGTTTTCGCTTGTCAGCATCCGGCTTTCAGCCTTTGTCTTTCGTTTGTCAGCATCCGGCTTTCAGCCCGCGGATGACGGCGCTGGTGAAGCCTGCATGCTCCATCTCGTTCAGCCCGCGGATGGTGACGCCACCAGGCGTGGTCACCAGGTCGATGGCGGCCTCGGGGTGCAGGCCGCTGGCCTCGAGCACGGCCACGGCGCCTTTTATCGTCTGCATGACGATGCGCTTCGCGTCGTCGGCGCGGAAGCCCAGCTCCACGCCACCCTCGGCGGCGGCGCGTATGTAGCGCATGGCGTATGCAATGCCGCAGGAGGCCAGCGTGGTGCCAGAGGGCAGGTGCTGCTCATCAGTGATGAGCGTCTGGCCCATGGCGTCGAAGATGGTCTTCACCGTGGCTGTTTGCTGCGGGGAAACCGCAGCACGCGAGACAGGGGCAGAGACGGGGGCAGACGCGGGGGCAGAGACGGGAACAGGCGCGGGGGCAGAGGGTGCGTAGGCGGCAGCGCAGGGCACGAGGAACGTCATGCTTTGCAGCTGTGCGATGGCGATGTTCGGGATGCAGAGGAACAGCGGTGGGCATTGGCTGCCCAGCAGCTGCTGAACGTCGGCGCTCTTCACACCGGCGGCTATGACCACGAGCAGCTGTCGCTGCGGGTCGAGGACTGCCTGTATGCCCTGCAGCACCGGCTTCACCAGCCACGGCTTTACGCAGACCATCACCACGTCGGCAACGGCGGCAGCAGCGGCGTTGTCGGTGGTCACGCTGACGCCCATCTTCACAAACTTGTCGAGCACCGCCTGCGACGGGTCGCTCACACATATATCTTCACTCTTATAGAGACCGGTATTGACCAGCCCCTCTACGGTGGCGCCGCCCATGGCGCCGGCGCCTATCATGGTTATCTTCATATCCTTAACTCTGAAAGCCCACCCCCGGCCCCATTCCCGAGCGAAGCTCGCCTACCCGTAGCCTTTCCCAAAGGGAGGGTAGATGGAAGGTTAGACCTGTAAGCGGTAGCAAACTCTTCACTCTTCACTTTTCACTCTCAATGTCTCAGTCTTCCTCGGGCTGCACACGGATGAGACGCTCTATGAAGTCGTCGGCATCCTGCTTGGTCAGGCAGAGCGGCGGCAGCAGGCGCAGCGTGTTCTGTCCGGCGGCACCGGTGAAGCAGTGCTCGTGGCGTATGAGCGGACGACGCACCATCTTGTGCGGCATGTCGAGCTCTATGCCTATCATCAGTCCGCGGCCGCGCACCTCCTTGATGTGGCTGCTGCCTATCTGTCGGATGCCCTCCATGAGGTAGTCGCCCACCTCGCGGGCGTTCTCCACCAGGTTCTCCTGCTCCATCACGTCGAGCGTGGCCAGTGCTGCGGCACAGGCCAGGTGGTTGCCTCCGAAGGTGGTGCCCAGCTGTCCGTACTCCGGCTGGAAGTCGGGGCTGATGAGGACGGCGCCCATGGGGAATCCGTTGGCTATGCCCTTCGCCATGGTGATGATGTCGGGCTTGATGCCCAGCCACTGGTGTGCGAAGAACTTTCCGCTGCGGCCGTAGCCACACTGAATCTCGTCGGCGATGAGGGGCACATGGTAGCGCTGGCAGGCGTAGGCCAGCTTCTGTGCGAACTCCGGCGTGGCCATCTTCACGCCGCCCACGCCCTGTATGCACTCCAGTATGACGGCAGCGATTCCGCCCCGGCTCAGCTCGCGCACCCACGGCTCCAGGTCGTTCAGGGGCAGGAAGCGCACGTGGTGGTTGTCGTTGATGGGAGCCACAATCTTGCGGTTGTGCGTCACCTCCACAGCCAGCGATGTGCGCCCGTGGAAGGCTCCCTCGCAGCTGAGCACGCGGGTGTTGCCCGTCTTGAACGAGGCCAGCTTCAGTGCGTTCTCGTTGGCCTCGGCGCCGCTGTTGATGAGGAACAGCTGGTAGTCGTCGTAGCCGCTGGCGCGCCCCAGTCGCTCGGCCAGCTCCTGCTGCAGCTTGTTCACCACAGAGTTCGAGTAGAAGGCCAGCTTCTGGAGCTGTTCCGTCACCTTATTAATATAATGTGGGTGCGAATGGCCTATGCTGATGACGGCATGGCCGCCGTAGAGGTCGAGATACTCCTGCCCGTGGTCGTCCCACACTCGGCAGCCCTTGCCCTTGACGATGTTCACGTCGAAGAGCGGATAAACGTCGAATAGTTTCATGGTCGTACTGCTTTTTCGTAATTCTGTTGCAAAGATACGCCAAATATCTGACAAATCGTTACTTTTTCTCTCTTTTTTTTGAAAAATCCCGCAAACAGCTGAGTGCTTGCGGGATTCTGTCAGAGTGTTTTTATCATGGTAGGATTATTTCACTACTATCTTCCTGCCCTTGACGATGTAGAGTCCGGGCCTGAGTTGTCGTCCCTGCTGCATGCGTATTCCCTGTATGGAGTATACGGGGCTGTTGATGGCAGTGGTCTCAGCGGCCTTGATGCCCTGCGGGTCGCGCTTCACGCGGTAGGTGAAGGATGCCACGTCGCTCTCGGCATATCCGGGTGCTGTGGCTATGGCCTTGATGGTGACATCGCTGATGAGCGTGATGGGTCCGCGGTAGGTGAGTCGCTGCGGGTTGTCGCAGGGGCACGAGCCGTCGATGGTGTAGTAGATGGTGGCGCCTGGAGTCTCGCTCGTCAGGCGCACGGTGGCGCCGTAGGGCACCTCGGTGTCGCTGATGCGCGATGCCTTCGGGCTGCGCGCCAGCAGGTCGGTGGCGTCCTTCACGCCCACGATGGTCATCGTCTGCACGTCGGGGTCGTCGGCGAAGGTCAGGCGCAGGGCGGTGGTGCCGAAGCCTTGGCCGTGGATGGCGATGGTGGCGCGGCCCTGGGCGTCGAGGGTGAGCTCAGTGGGGGTGGGGACCGAGGCTGACGCCTCGGGCACTGCGGCCGTGGTGGACGTTGAGCCGGGCATTGCGGCCGTGGCGGGCACTGCGACGATGGCGGGGTTGAGGGTGGTGACGAGCACCTTCTTGCCCTTCGCGGCCTGTGCGGGCAGGGCCTGCAGGGTGAGCTTGTAGTCCTCGCCGTGCAGGATGCCTATGATGCTGTCGGCCACGAGCTGGCTGACGCGCTGCTCCACGTCGAACTCCTGAGTGAAGTCCTGCAGCATGCCCACATTGGCATAGCTCTCCACGCCGGCCTTCACCGTGAGGCGTACCTTCTCGTTCAGCTTCAGCGGCTGCTGCGGCTGGAAGAGCACGGTGCGGGCGTAGGTGCGCAGCGAGTCGGGCGTGGGCTGTGCGTCCTGCAGGGTGAGGGTTCCGTCGAGCAGCTGCCCGTTGCGGCTGACGAAGATGTTGTCGGCTGTGAGGTGGCTGGGCTTCATGTACTTGTCGAAGCGCAGCTGCAGGCCCTGTTCGGTGGCCACGACGCGCTCCACGACGGGTGCCGTGGGCTGCTGCATGGCCAGGTTGACGTCGAGTTGCGGCGGCGGCACGGGCAGCCATTCGCTGTAGGTGTCCAGGTAGCCGTCCTTCACCACTCGCACCTGCCACATTCCTGAGGGCACGTCCCATCCGTACTCGCCGTTCTCATCGGTGAGCTGTGGGTTCACATATCCGTAGTTCTCTGCATCCCAAAGCACGGCTCGCTCATGGCTGTCGCCATACATGTCCTCGTAGAGCTCCTTGTAGTAGACGCTGACCAGTGCATTGGACACGCGGTTCGATGCCACGGCCTCGTAGACATAGCCCGAGGGGTCGAGGAGACCGGTGATCGTGGGTCCCGGTGGCGGTGGCGGTCCGGGGCATCCTCCGGGCTCGCCGCCCTTCTTCGTGCTGCGGCCCTTGTTGCACTTGTCGTTGCCGTTGCCGTCGCCGCCACAGCCTCCGGTGTTGCCGCCACCGCCTCCGCCTGAGCTGCCACCGGCTCCGCCTTTGGCCAGTTCGTCGAAGCGCAGCGGCTTCTTGTCGCAGGGCACCGAGTCGCACTGCAGCTCGTCAATCTGCTTCTTGAAGGATTCAAGCTTGTTGTCCCATATCCAGTCGCTGGCCATGTTACCCAGCCAGTTGGCGGTGCTGATGCCGAGTGACAATCCCACTCCAATGCCGCCGAACACCACGCCGGTGCCCGCTGTGGTGACGGTAGCCAGCACGCCTGCCAGAGCCGATGCCAGCGAGGAGGCGTCGTTGACGAGTGCTAAACCTTTCTGCGCCATGCGTGCGTAGGCCCAGTTGTCGATGGAGCTGCGCAGTGCGTCGGCTTTGCTCTGGTTCTTCGGACAGGGGTCGGGCACGGCATAGTAGAGGTTCTGTGCCTGTTCGTATGTCTTTGTCAGGGCGTCATAGTCGTTGATGAGCGAGAGGATGGAGAGGAAGTTGCCCACCTTGCCCAGCATGCCCCACTTGGCCTTCAGACCCTTCAGTTTCTCCTGGCACTTTCTCAGGTTCTCTACCTTGAAGGCGGCGTTCCGTCCCTTTATCATCATGGCCTTGAGCTTGGGTGCATAGCCCCAGCCCTTGGGTGCCTGTTTCAGCTTGTCCCACCCCTCCATGGTGGTTTTGTAGATGCCGTCAATTTCTCCGCTTATTTTGTCGAGGCCGGCATTGTAGTAGGCTTCCGCATAAGCGGCTATTTGCGAGACGTAGCCATTAATCGTGTCTATCCATTCGCTCAGCTTCGAGATAATGCTTGCTATCTTTTCTTCGAACCGTGGCTGTCCGGCCTTGTAGGGAGCCTTGCGCATGTCGTCTATCTGCTTCAGGCTGTTGCGCAGCTCGCGCACGGCACCGGCGATGTTGGGATCCATCTTCGAGTAGTCGCAGCTGATCTGCAGGTCCTCCGACGGTACTACGATGATGTAGCCGTTGTCGTGCAGGCGGTAGAACACCTTCTGTCCGCTCACTAAGTCGAGCACATACTCCTCCTCGTTGGGCCCTGCGGCGGCCAGGGGTGCCGGCTGCAGGCCGCTTGTGCGTGCGGCGTAGTACTGCCGCGCGCTGCTGGTGAGCCGTGTGAAGGAGTATCCGCCCAGCACGTCGCCCATCTCGTTCAGCGGCTTGGCGTCGAAGCTGAAGTAGCCTTCCTTCTCCATCTCGTTGTAGGTTGCGTCGATGTCATCGAAGGCTGCCAGTATGGCGTCCATCTCGGTTTCCCACTGTGCCTTGGCCTCCGGGGTGTCGGGCAGTGTGGTCACCTCCCTGTCGGGGTCGGCGCCGTTGAGCAGCATCAGCTGCCGCAGTGCCGCTTCCTCCTCGGCGCTGCCTTCCGGTGCGCTGTCCAAGGCCTGCTGCAGTGCCGTCAGCTCGGGGTCGGGGGTAGCCATCATGGTGGCTATGTCGTCGAGCGAGTGTATTGCGTCGTGCAGTATGGCGTCGCCCATGATGGGCGGCTTGTGGTTCTCCACATAGACGCGCACCGTCGAGGGCAGGTTGCCGCCGTCGAAGATGTCGGTGGCCACCCAGGTGCCCGTTTGCGCGTTGTACTTGGGGAAAAGCAGGCGGCGGCGGTCGCCGTTGGTGTAGACGTATAGCAGCACGTTGTCGATGTAGGTGCTGTCCTTGGTGTTCAGTGTCACGTCGAAGGTGAACTCCGCCTCGTGGTAGAAGTTGTAGGTCTTGGCCGAGCTGGTATTGTTCACCAGGTCGAATACGACGGGCTGCTCGGCTTTCATCCACTCGTTGTAGTGCGACATGCGCACGCTCACAGGGCGTATGCTGTAGTTGTCGAAGGTGACGCTGGCGGGGTCGGTCTGTATGACGGTGCCGTCGGTAGCCACATACTGTGCATAGATGGCGTTCACACCCATGTTGTCGGTGTTCTGCAGTGGCACGTCGATGTTCCACTCTCCGGTGGTGTTGCTCTTGGTGTTGCCCACCTCGATGCCGTTGACGAAGATGGTGACCGTCGTGCCAGGTATGGCCGTACCGCTGACGGCCACCTGCTTGCTGTCGGTCGATGCGGGTGCGGTGATGTCGCCTGCGCTGACTTTGAAGGTTCCCACGGGCAGCGGCTGCTCGGTGCGCTCGCCGTCGAGCAGGAAGCTGATGCGTGCGCTGACGGAATGTTCGCCGCTGCTGACGGGCACCACGCAGAAGCGCATGGGGCGGCCTTCGATGATGGGTATGGTGATGCGGTTGCCGTCGCGGGTGTAGGCCGTCGCCTCGTTCTCTATGATGGGCGTCCCCTCTACGAAGTGCAGGTCGCTGGGCAGGTCGAAGACCACCTGCAGCTGGCTGATGCGGCCCTTGTACTCCGGTCGGAAGACGACGCGCGTGGTGAGTGTCTGGTAGCTGCCGGCCACCAGCTGCGGCTTCTTGGGCGTGACGGAGGTGCGTGTGTCTTCCGTGTAGAGGTGTGTGTCGGCGCCCATGGCCGGCACCTTTGCCAGCACGGCTGCCGTGGTCTGTCCGGCGCTTACTTCTACCTGTTCCGATGCGTAGTCGGTGTCGGCGTTCAGGAACTGCATCACGTCGGTCAGCGTGTTCATGGCCTTGGCTATGCTGCCGTCCTCCATGAGCACCACGGTGTAGGCGCCGTCGGGCAGCAGCTCGATGTACTTCGTGGCGCTGACGGCATTTGAGGCGCTGACGAGGTGTCCCGTTTCGTCGTAGATGCGCACGGTGACGCGGCTGGGCTCTGCCTCGAGGAAGGTGACGCGCAGCGTGCCGTAGTCGCGGGTCACGGCGTTGAAGCTCAGGTTGCCCTCCTCGTCGGCCACGGCGGTCACTGTGGCGGGGGCATACTGCTTACTCGTGGCGCTGCCCACGGTGAGCTGCACCTGTGTGCCAGGCTCTATCTGCTCCTGCAGCCGCAGGCTGTTGGTCGAGGTGATGGCGTAGCCCGTCAGGTCGCGGCCGTTGGTCAGGTCGCGCAGCGTCAGTGCTCCGCTGGTGGTTGTCATGTTGCTGCTCTGTGCGCTGCCGGCCTCATAGCCCTCTTCGGCCACGCCGTAGTGCGTCCACCGCAGGCTGACGGTGCTGCCGTTGGCCTCGGCCAGCGGGAAGGTGAGCACCTGGTCGCTGTATAGGCTGAGGTGCTGAGTCTGGATGCCCATGCCCTCGGCATCGACGCTGGCCGTTACGTCATACTCGCCCTCGGGCAGCGGCTCCTGCTGTCCGCTGCTCAGGCCCTGGGCCGTGAGCTGGCTGAACTGCAGCTGCCGCACCAGCTCGCCGGTGGCCGTGCGGTGTATGGCTATGGTGGCCGTCTGTCGGCCGAAGGGCCGTCCGTCAGCACGCCGCACGATGGTGGTGAGGCGGTGGGTGGGGATGGGGGTGAGTGAAGAGTGAAGCGTGAATAGTGAAGAGTTTGCTGCCGCCTTTGCCGTGACGCTGATGGTGTCGCGCTCGCGGTAGGTGGCCTTCAGCGTGGGGTCGCTGAGGGTGACGAGGGCCTTCAGCTGTTCGCCCTCGAGAATGCCGTCGATCTTTGTGCCGCGTGAAAGGACGCGACCTTCGGCGTTGAGCCACAGGCAGCTGAACTGGTCGTCAGTGACGGGTGTGCCGCTGCCGTAGGTCAGGGCGAGCTGCATGGCGCAGGGCTGGCGCAGGCTGCTGAGCGTCACCTTGGCATCCTCGTCGGCCAGCAGCACGTTGGTAGCCTGTGCCACGACGCTGCCCGTGCGGCTGAGCAGCTGCACGTCGTAGCTGGTGTGCTTGGGCAGCGTGGTGAACAGGTAGTCGTGGCGGTTGCTGATGATCATGGAGCGGGTGTAGAGGCTCTTCACGTTGCGCAGCTGCAGCGTCATGCCGTAGAAAGGCGCGAGGTCGGCGCAGTCGATGCTGACATTGACGTTGGCCCCATCCTCAACGATGGGCTGCAGGTTAAAGTCTTTCCAGAACTTATGGGCGCGGTACAGGGGCAGCGACTCCTCGGGCACGTAGACCACCATCTCGTCGTAGTCGGGGAAGGAGGTCTGTGTCTCCACGATGTTCCAGTTCTCGTCGTAGTCCTGTCGGTAGCTTAGGTCGGGCGGTGTGGTGGCGTAGATGGTGAGCTCGTCGAGGAAGGTGTCCTCGAATGCATTGCGTCCGAAGCTCTTCGTGCAGGCGGGCAGCAGCAGCTGCCGCCAGGCGCTTCTCTGGCAGTCGCTCACCTGCAGTCCGCTGTCGTATTCCACACGGCTCAGGTCCAGTCGCTGCAGGTTGGGGAAGTGGTCGCCGTTGAAATCGCTGAACGATATCCACTGCGAGCGTCCGCCCATGACGATGGTGTTCACCAGTCGGTAGTCGTCCTCGTCAGGGATGAAGTCGCGCAGCAGGCTCGAGCCGTAGGAGTTGTTCAGGTAGTCAAGCACCAGCAGCCCCTCGTCGGGGTACCATGCGTTGGGCATGGGGTTGTCGGGGTTGTCGGGGTTGTACTCCATGATGGCCACGAGGGTGAGGTCCTGCTCGGGCATGGTGAAGCTGACTTGGCTAAGGTCGCCGTCATCACGATTGGGGACGACGGTGGCGTGGCCTTCTGTGGCCCGCCATTCGGTCACCTTCCAGCCCGTGGGTTCGTCGCGCAGGTAAATGCTCACGTTGTCGCCGGGCACGATTTCGAAGGTGGAGCCATACTGGTAGCCAAAGCCGAAGGTGCCGCTTGCGTACACGGTGAAGTTGGCCATGGCCTGCGGCGCGGTGCGCAGGGTGAGGGTGTATTTCTGCTGTGCCATGAGTGCCGCCACTGAGAGCAGGCACAGGCTGATGATGGTCATTAGTCGTTTCATGGTGTGTGAAGCTTATATATATTAATAATGTGTATACTTCTTGCCGCCACGGATGTAGAGACCCGGGTGTAATTGACTATTTACGGATTTTCGATTTTCTATCTTGCGGCCCTGCAGGTCGTAGACAGCATCGTCGGTGGTGGTGGCGTCATCGGTGTGCAAAGCATCGACCTCCGTGATGCCGGTGGCCGGCAGCAGTAGCACGAAGCGGTTGTTCAGTGTGGCCGGTTCGGCGATGGTGAAGGTATAGGGTGCCTCGGTGATGGCGGTGATGGCGCCGGTTTCCTGGTCGAGGAGGGTGAGGGCGGGGCCAGCGGGCAAACCGCTGGCAGCCGACGAGAGCGAGGCGGTGCCGCCGATGGTGGCGCTGATGGTGTAGGTGCCGGGCTGGCTGAGGTGCATGCCCAGGTCCACACGCTCGGTGGTGGGTGGCTGCTCGTTCAGGCTGTAGCGCAGTCCGCCGGAGCGGGTGTAGAGGGCGGTGGCGGTGTCGCTCAAGGTGAGGAAGGGAGCGTCATGTCCGCGGTCGTAGCCTGCGGTGGCGCGCGGTGTGACCACGAGGCGGGTAGCCCCCCCTACGGCCCCCGAGGGGGCTTCTATTGCTTTACTATCATGGGAAGAGACTATTGTAGCCCCCTCGGGGGCAGAAGGGGGGGCTTGGGTGGCTTTGCTTAAGCTCAGGTTGTACACCGTGCGCTCCCGGCGCTGGTCGGCGCGGCGCATGGCGCGGGCGCTGTTGGTGGTGCTGGGGCGCACGGCGCTGCTCTCCTGGCGGCCTTCGGGGTTGAAGGTGACGGCCGTCTGCTCATTGCTGCGCTGCACGAGGAAGGCCTGCAGGGGGCGCAGGATGAACTGGTCGTCGAGCGGGCTGTAGGCGGTGAGGGCGGTGAAGGGCTCCTTGGTGGCCACGAGGATGGGTGCGTCGCCCTCCATCTGGCTGATGTCGTAGTAGGCCATGAAGGGGTTGCCCACCAGGTTCCAGCCCTCGTTGTGCGGGTATTCGCCCTTGTACTCGGTGAGGGGTATGCTGACGGCCTCGCTGCTGAGTGCCGGTGAGCGCAGCGGTGCCATGCTGTGCATGCTGAACTCAACGCCGTCGCTCTGGCTCACCCAGTCGTCGTAGCCCCGTTGCCGTCTGTAGCTGCCGTACTGTATGATGTAGCCGCGTCCGGCCTCGAGGGTGGCATTGGCGGGCACGTCCTGCCACACGCGGTAGTGGTTGCCGGCGGCGCGCTGTGCCCCGTCGAAGGTGCGCACCACGAAGGGCGTGCGCGGGTCGCTGCAGGTGAGGTCGCTGAGCCGCATGTCGAAGGGTGGGGTGAAGAAGAACCACTCATTGGCGTAGTAGCTGAGGTTCATCTCCATGGTCTGTGCCGACAGCCGCCCCTCGTTGATGAGTGTGGCGGTGAACTGGTCATCCTCCCAGTTGTGCCAGGGCAGCTGGTAGTCGTAGCGCAGGTGGTCGACGTTCCAGTTGGTGGCGCCGTCGACGGTGAGGTGTCCGCCCTGGAAGTTGTTGCTGCTGGTATGGCTGTGGGTGACGGTCAGGTCGGCATTGCTGTGGAGGGGAAAACCGGTCTCGGCAGTATTGGCGGTGTTGGCCACTACGACTTGGTGGGGCGTATAGCCCGTGAGGGGGCGTATGTTGGTGAATCCGCTGAAGTTCTCGTCCTGCCGGTAGCGGTCTACCGACTGCGGCGGCACGTAGAGTGCTCCGTCGTCCCACGAGCGGTAGTTGTAGCTGGTGCATTGCGGCGCTAATGGCGTGCGCAGCACGATGCTGTCGCAGGCATTGCCGTCGCCATGGAATGGCCATTCGCCCATGCGGCGTATGGTGCTGGGGAAGTCGACGTAGCGCAGCTTCTCGCTGTAGAAGGCTCGGGCGCCCACCTCCTCCACGCCCTCGGGCAGCACGATGCGCTCATAGTTGCCTGCGTTGAAGGCCCTCTCGGCAATGACCTTCACCGTCAAGGGGATGGTGACCTTCGTCAGCGGCACACTTTCAAAGGCCCAGTCGCTAATCTCTCTCAGCCCCTCGGGCAGGTTGATGTTTGTGAGGCTGGTGCAACTCCTGAAGGCACTGCCGCCTATGGCGGTAACACCGTCGTGCAGCGTCACGCTGGTCAGGTTTTCGCAGCCAAAGCAGATGTACGCAGGCACCACGCTGATGAGTGGCGGCTGGGTGTAGCTCTTGCGCTGTTTGTTGTCGTGGAACGTCCAGTCTCCCAGCACGCGCAGGCTGTTGGGCAGCCGCACGTCGCCCAGCTGTGTGCAGTGTTCGAATGCCGCCTGCTGCAGGAAGAGCAGCCCCTCGTGCAGGGTGGCGGTCTGCAGCTGGTCGTTGTCGCTGAAGGAATTAGCGCCTATCTCCACCACGCTGGCGGGCACGTCGATGGTTCGCAGCGGCACACTGCGGAAGCATTCATCGCCAATTTGCTGCAGCGACGACGGCAGCGTTACGTGGTCGAAGCGGCAGTCGCAGAAGGCACCTTTGCCCAGGAAGGTGAGACCGTCGGGCAGTGTGGGCGACGCCATCGACGTGCAGCCGCTGAATGCCCAGTTCTCGATGCGTGTGACGCGCAGGGGGATGTTCACCTGCTGCAGGGCCGCGCAGTTATAGAAGGTGGAGGACGCTATGGCGGTGAGGCTGCGGCTGAGTTTTGCACGTTGCAGCTGTGCACAGTCGTAGAAGACGCCCTCGCCCAGGCTGATGATGGCATCGGGCATGTCCACCTGCTCCAGTCCTGCAAGGCGGAATGCATATTCGCCGATGGTGGTGAGGCCCTGCGGCAGCGCGATTTGCTTCAGCGCCGTGCATTTCTCGAAGGCTCTGGTGCCAATGGTGGTGACGCCCTGTGGCAGCGTGAGCTGCGGGAGCGACTCGCAGTAGCTGAAGGCATAACCGCCTATCTCCGTAATGGTGGAGGGCAGGCTGACGCTCTTCAGCGCCGTGCAGCCATCGAACGTGCTGCCGGGCAGGGCGGCGATGCCCTCGGGCAGGGTGATGCGCTCCAGGGCCTTGCAGCCATAGAACGTGCTGCCGCCTTCAAGGGTGGTCACGGTCGAGGGGATGGCTACGGTCTTCAGCTTCTCGCAATACTGGAAGCAACTTTCACCTATGGTGGTGAGCCCCTGGTGCAGGGTCACGCTGGTGAGGCTATTGCAACCGCGGAACAGCTGGGCAGGCAGCCTGCTCACCGTGGCGGGAATGTCCATCGTCTCTAATGACGTGCAGTCCCGGAACATACTTTCCTGTAGTTGCTCCACATGGTCGGGCCATGTCACCTGTTTGAGCTGGGTGTCGCCGCTGAGGTAGCAGTTGATGCGGGTGAGCGTCTTTGGGAAAATGAAATGCTCCAGTGAGTCAAGATACCCAGGAATCCAGCTCAGCAGGTGGTCGGGGCCGGGATAATCGTTCTGGTAGTAGTAACTCTCGGCATACCACTGCCGTGTCTGCTCGTTGTCCATCACCTGGCTCAGGTCGATGACCTTCGCCTTCTGCACTAAGTAGCGTATGGCATACTGGCCACTCATGTCGTAGTCGTCGCGGTTGAAGTCGGTGCCGGTGAAGCGCAGGTGGGTGATGTTGTGCTTCTCGGGCAGCTCCTCGTAGGTGCAGCCGAACTGCTGCTCGATGAGTGCGGGCAGCTCAGCGGCCGTGGCGGGCAGCTCAATCACCGTCCACTGCTGGGCCAGGGCCGTAGCGGCTGTCAGCAGCAGGGCGAGGGTCAGGGGTAGTCTTCGTTTTCTCATAGGGCGTAGATGTTTTTCGTAATTATAAAAAAGATGTTGCAAAGATAGTGCATAATGTTCACAGACCGACTTACAATTTGCAGGTTTTAACTTACATTTCCCGTTTTTGTCAGTAAAAAGTTAGGAAAATGCGGGCGAAAGGCGGGCAAAACGGAAAAAAAGATGTAAATTTGCAGCATGAAAAAAGAAGAAGAATTTCCCCCACGCATGACGCAGGGCGCTGACGGCAAGTATCGCTGGACCTTCCGGGTAGACATGCTCACCAACCTGTCGATTTTCACCGACGTGCTGAAGGTGCTGCTCATCAGTGTGCTCATCACCGGCATCATCATGTTCCTTATCGGAGCGTGTGCCGACGGACTCTCGGCCGACACCCTCCGGTTTTCACTCTCCGTCATGCTCATCGTGGGCGGCGTGTTCATCGTCCTCCTGCCATTGGGCTACGGCCTCTACTTGCTCATCAGCGGTCGCCACTATGTGGCACTGTTCACGCTCGACGAGCACCAGATAGTGCACCGGCAGTCGAAGAAACAGGCCGAAAAAGGGCGCAGCATAGGGCTGGCGGCCATGGTGGCGGGCCTGGCCGCCGGCGGCCGTGGGGCTGCCAACGCCGGCCTGATGGCTGCCACGCGGGGCACCACCATGACGACGAGCCTGGCCAGCGTGCGCACGATAGTGGCGAAGCGACGGCAGCACCTCATCAAGGTGAACGAGCGCTGGGAGAAGAACCGCGTCTACGTCAGTGACGAGGACTTCGACCTCGTGCTGCAGTTCCTGCGTGACCATTGTCCCCAGGCTACCGTGAAGGGATGAGTGCTCCCCCCTTACGCCCGAAAAGTTCCGGGCGGAGACACGCCCGGCACTGCTGCCCGGTGCTCCCCTTTACACGCGCGCGAGGACAAACACGCTACACTTCCTACACCTGGAGGGAGTGATGGGTGATGGAGCAAAACAAGTTGTTTTGCTGAAAAAGCGGGCCGCTTTTGAAAAAAAGTGGGCTGGTTTTGAAAAAAAGTGGGCCGGTTTTGAAAAAAAGTGGGCTGGTTTTGAAAAAAAGCGGGCCGCTTTTGAAAAAAAGTGGGCTGGTTTTTTTCCTGCGGAGGCCGCTTTTTGAAAAAATAAAAATCCCGCGTGGGAATTGTTTTGTGCGGCCCGTTTTGTGGAGAAAGGTGTTCCGGTGTGTCGGCAGGTGTTCGTTTTGGGGATAATGGGTGTTCGTTTTGTCAGTGTAGGGAGTGCAGCGTTTTGTCCTCGCGCGCGCGTAAGCCTTTTCCGACGGCTTGGTGGGGGACCGACGCTAACGCGTCGGGCACCACGGCCGGCGCAAGTGATGGAGGCACTTTCCTCTTTCCACTTTCCTCTTTCCACTTTCCACTATTCCCCTCCTTTGCTGCGCAGCCACTCGCGGGGGGTGAGGCCGGTGACGGCCTTGAAGGTGCGGAAGAAGGACGTCTCGTTGGAGAAACCGGCCTCGGTGCACAGCACTGACATCTTCATGTCGGGCTGCGCAAGCAGCAGCTGCTGGGCATGGCTGATGCGGTAGCCGTTGACGAACTGCGTGAAGGTGATGCCCTGTGCGGCCTTGATGCACTCCGACACGCTGCCGTTGCTGACGTCGAGCATTGCCGCCACGTCGCTCACCTTCAGGTTGCTCTTCAGGTATAGCTGCTCCTGCTCCATCAGCTGACAGATGCTGGTGAAGGTGGTTGTTGGCGGAGGGGTGTTGGTGGAGGGTGAAGGGTTGAGGGATGTTGGTGGAGGGTTGAAGGTTGAGGGTGAAGGGTTGAGGGATGTTGGTGAAGGGTTGAGGGTGGAGGGTGGAGGGTTGAGGGTGGAGTGTGGAGGGTTGAGGGATGTTGGTGAAGGGTTGAGGGTTGAGGGTGGAGGGAGGATAGTTTTGCTGGTGGATGAGCTATTCTCCTTCAACCCTTTACCCTTCACCTTCCACCCATAAATGGCAACGGCAGCAATGACCACGATGGCGGGCAGCAGCCACCACAGCCAGCACAGGCCTGCTGCGGCTGCGAGGGGCTGCAGGCTGAGCAGATAGGCTGTGGCACAGGGTGTATAGTTATTGCACACCACGCTGTCGGCCTCAATGCTCACATTGCCGCCCACGATGGCTATCCGCCCGTCGGGCATGAGCACGGGCAGGCTGTAGGCAGGTTGCGGCAGCGGGTCGGTGTGGTAGAGGGTGAGGGCAGCAGGGCGTTCGTCGTAGGCCACGGCGAGCAGGCAGAGGCGTCCGGAGTTGTCCATGCCGCTCATATAGGCGCGCCGGGCGGTGGTGTCGGCCACAAAGGCCTCTAACCAGGTGATGGCTCCCCCGGGGCCCTGACGGGGGATGGGCGTTGCCGTGGGCAGCAGCGTGGCCACGGTGTCGCGCAGCAGGGCGATGGCCATCTGCCCCTCGGCGTTGCTTACGGGCAGCAGGTAGGAGCAGGCCCCGTCGGCAGCATCGCGCCCTATGAAGCAGTCGGAGGTGTGGTAGTCGCACACGTCGAAACTGTTGTATCGCCACTGCTGGAACAAGGGCAGGCGCAGCGGCGGGCCGAAGACGCGGTCGGCCAGCGAGCAGTCGATGATGCTGTCGCGGTTGCCATGGTTGCCGATGATGAGGGCATCGCCATCGGAGGTGGGGAAGATGAGGGGTCGCACGCGCCCCACGCTGACACTGCGTGCGTGTGTGAAATGCTCGTCGCCGTCAAACAGCTCTGTGTCGTCGTCGTGATACCAGTTGCCGCTCAGCACCACGCGCCCGTCGGCGAGGGGAGCCGCGTTGCACAGCGTGCGCTTCGTGTCGAGACAGCTGAAGCCGGTGAAGGCGTGGCGGGTGGCGTCGTAGCGCTCCACGCAGAAGGTCTGCCCGATGCCGAGGGGCTCGCTGTGGCCGCCAGCTATGACGACATCACCCTGCGGCGTGCGGAACGAGCAGCCGTTGTCGTGAGCGTAGACGGTGGACAGCAGGTGCCACTCGCCGTCGGCGTAGTATTCGGCCGTCGGCGTGGGCACGAAGCCGCTGGTATGGCCGCCCACCACGGTGAGCTCGCCGCCGGCGCAGAACAGGATGTGGCCTGCGCGCGCCACGTGCAGGTCGGGCAAGCGCTCCACCTGCAGCTTCCGTACCGGACAGACTGCCCCGTCGGCCCAGGCCGCAAGGGCGGAGAGCAGCAGGCAGAGGCTGGAAAGGAGTGTGCGGCGTAGGTTCATTTTACTTTCACTATCTTGAAACTGTCGATGGTGCGGCGGTCCTGGCTGATGTTCATGCCCACGGCCCACACGGGGCATTGGTCGGCAGCGAAGCGCACGGCGTAGTCCTTGGCGATGACCTGGTTGGTGGCTAGGAGGGCGGGTGTCTCACCCGCCACTTCCCTGTTGTCGGGTGAGACACCCGACCTCCTATTTGTTTGCTGCAAAAGTACGCAAAAAAACTGAAAGTACAAAACTTTCGGGTGAAAAAGTGACTATGGGCCTTAGGGGGCATGTCACCGGTGCATTTCGCTGTCGGGGCGTGCGTTGTTGTATAGCTGCAGCACCTCGCCCTCCAGACGCTTGAAGTCCTGAAGGGGGCTGTTGTGGCCGTCCCAGGTCAGCTTCTCGGCCGGCTCGCCCTCGTGGTAGACGATGGAGAGCTGGTTGCCGCTCACGCTGTAGCTGTAGCGGTGGCTCAGGCCTTTGTACCACTTGCCGTCATCGTTGGGCACCAGGTGCTCCACGTCGAGCACACCGCCCTGGTTGAAGCAGAAGATGGTGTAGGCCCAGATCTCGCCATCGCCTATTTGCTCGTGATACCATTTCGTGCCGACGATGCTGGCAGGCACGTCGTCGTCGTCGTCATCGCCACAGGCCGTCAGGTTGAAGGCCATCAGGACTGCCATGAGCAGCAGTCCGCAGAATCGGAATGTTTTCATTGTCTTGTCTTTTTATGGTTTGAGTAATAAATAGCTTTCTTCTCTTACTTAATCACGACCTTGCGGCCGTCGATGATGTAGACACCCTTGCCGAGGTGCGAGCCTTCGCTCAGTTTCTGTCCGGCCATGTTGTAGGTGCCCTGCGCAGGCTGCGGCTGGCTGACGGGCATGCTGCTGATGGCCGTGAGCATGAACTGCAGCTCGGCCACCTCGCTGTCGGCATAGCCGGGCGCGCGGGCAATGGCCTTGATGGTCATGTCGCCCTTGAGCTCGATGGGAGCGGTATACTGCTGTGCCGTGGGGCTGTCGCAGGGGCACGTGCCGTCGAGGGTGTACCAGATGGTGGCCTCGGGCAGGCTGCACGAGAGTGCGATGCGGGTGCCAAGCTCATAGCCCTGCCCGGACTGGTAGTCGGCAGTGGGCATGGGGCAAGTGAAGCCGTCGGCGTCCTTCACGTCGATGACCACCACGGTCTGCACGTCCGGGTCGTCGGCCATGGCGAGCACTGCCGCTGTGGTGCCCTGTGCCTCACCGGTGAGGGTGAGAGTGGCACGTCCGTCGGTGTCGAGGGTGAGCACGTCGGTCGTGGCGGTGGCCACCATGTCGCTCAGCACGCGCACGCTGACCTTCCGTCCGGCGGCGGCCTGGGCGGGCAGGGCCTGTATAGTGACGGCAGCCGTCTTGTCGTAGACCACGTGTACGGCGCTGTCAGCCACCAGCTGCTCCACCGTCTGGACGATGTCGAAGTCCTGTGTGAACGTCTGGCCCATCTGCACGCCGGCATAGCTCTCCACGGCGGGGCTGACGGTGAGCGTCAGCGTCTGTCCGGCGGGCAGGCTGGGGGTCGGCACGAAGCGGATGCTTTGGGCCAGCACGCTCTGCTCGGTCAGCCCTTCGGCACCCACCAGCTCCACGCGGCCCGTCACCGGCTGTCCCTGACGGGTGATGCTGATAGCCCCGGCGGACGTGAGCGACGTGCCGAGCATATACTTGTCGAAGCCCACCAGCACCTGCTGCGGCGTGGCCTTCACGCTCTGCACCTGGGGCTCGCCCAGCTGCATCATGGCCTGGTTGACGTCGAGTTGCGGCGGCGGCACGGGCAGCCACTCGCTGTACTCCGTGCGGTAGCCTTCCTTCTCGTACTTCACCTGCCACAGACCCGTGGGCACCATCCAGCCATATTCGCCGTTCTCGTTGGTCAGTTGCGGGTTCACCTGACCGTAGTTCTCGGCGTCCCACATCGTTACTCTCTCCTCTTCATCGCCATAGATATTCTTCACCGTCTCCTTGTAGAACACGGTGGCGGTGGCACCTTCCAGGCGGTTCGACTGCACACCCTCGTAGACGAAGCCCGAGGGGTCGAGCGTGCCGGTGGTCGTAGGCTGGAAGGGGCCGGGGCCTTTCTTCTTCGGATATTCCGGGCAGGAGCCTTCCTCCACGCACTTGGGACAGTTGCCGCCGCAACCCTGATGGCACTTCAGCTCCGAGCGCCGGTAGCCAAACACCTCAAGAGCTGCTTCCATGCGCTCCTCGTACATGCTGTTCGAGAGCATCGTCAGACCGATTTTTGCTATTGCCAGTACCAGACCCGAGAACGAGGCGCCGCTGGAGGGGATGAGTGCTGCGAAACAGCCCAGCGAGGCAACGAGGGCCACCACATCCGACGAGATGGCCGCAATCATGTAGGGCACACACCAGCGTCCGAAGGAGTCGATGTCGCCGCGCAGCTTGTCGGCGGCCGCCTGGTCGTCGGGGCAGGGGTTGGGGATGCCGGAGCGCAGCTTGGCCAGCGCCTGGCCGTTGGTGCGGAACTTCATGTAGGTGGAGAAGAGTGAATAGAGACTGGCCAGCGAGCCGGCAAACTTGCCCACCTTGAACTTGGTGCAGAAGGAGCGTACCTTCTCCAGTCCGCTGGTGCGCAGCAGGTTCAGCTCCAGCTTCGACTCCAGCCACCAGCGCTGCATGCGGCTCAGGTTGGGGTCGGCCAGCTTCTTGCCTATCTCCACCGAGGTGTTCTCGGCCATGTATATCCAGTAGTTGAACTTCGTGATGGAGGCCTCGGCTATCTCGGCAATCTTGCCAAGATAGTCCTGGAACTTGTCGAGGTACTCACCCATCTTTTCCAGACCTTTCACCCAGTCGCCGTCGGCGTTCGAGCGGATGTCCATGCGTGCGGCCGCCGCGCCGGTGACGCTGATGCGCAGGTTGTTCTTCAGGTCGACAAACTCCCAGCCGCCGTCGTCGCGCCCCAGGGTATAGACGCTGGTGCCGTCGTCGAGTCGGCCCTGCTCATAGCCCTGACTGACGAGCGAAGCCTCGCTCAGTCCGGCGGCGCTGCCGGTGCTGATGCCCTCGGCCATGGTGGCGGCCAGCTGGTTGAGCTGCTGGGCGTAGCCGCTGATGTCGGCAAAGAAGTCGGCGATGCCGCCACCCTCCTGCCACAGCGCATCCACCTCGGCGATGAGCTGCTCCACGGTCTTCGAGCTGACGTCGGGGGCGCTGCCGATGTCGAGGCCACGCCACTGCATGTACTGCGTCAGCTTCTGGTCGAGCTGCTCGGTGGGGATGGCGCTCTCGTTGCCGGCGGCAGCGGCGGCCTCGCCCTGGGCCACGAGCGTGCCGAGGTCGCCGAGCAGCTGGGCACCCTCGCCCTCGTCGGCCCGATATTGCTCGTCGAACCAGCCGACGACGTCGTCGGCAGCCTGGCGCGAGCCGATGGCCTCACGGTGGTAGAAGGGCTCCACGAGCACGCTGTTGGGGATGTTGCGGGTGTTGAACTTCGCGTAGCCTATCCAGTGGCCCTTGCGCTTGTTGAAGTGCGCCCAGGTGATGGTCTCGCCGCCGTCGGGGCCGTCGCCCCAGATGTGGAGGGCCACGGCGTAGACCTTCGTCGTGTCGTTGTTTGACAGGTTCACCTCGAAGGTGAAGTCGGTGTTGTAGCCGTCCTCATTGCTATAGCCGTAGGAGGCGGGCGAGGCCTTGCCCGTCTGGTAGTTGAACATCACCTCCTGGTTCTCCAGGTGCACGGGGTGGTGGTTGAAGAACTGCATCCTGGTCCACAGCGGCACCACGCCGTTGGGGTCGTAGACCACGGTCTTCGACTCCGTCTGGTAGCTGGTGTCCTTCCATTTGTAGGGCTTGATGACGGCATAGATGTTGTGCTTGCTCAGTGCCGTGGGACTGCTGAGCTGGCACTGGGCCTGCCAGGTGCCGTTCCGCTGTATCTGCGCCTTGCCGATGGGTGTGCCGTCGTCCATCACCGTCACCTCGTAGTAGGGAGGCTCAGGGGGCGACCAGACTGCAGCGGCGCTGCTGGCGTGGCGGGGACCACGGGCACCGGCAGGCTCTTCTTCCTCATAATACTGGGTGGTGCCGCTGACGATGAACGAGGGGCTGACGAGCAGCTCCTGCACATAGATGCCCGACTTGCTGACGCTGACGTCGGTCGTCTCGAGCACTTCGCGGTACTGCTTTCCGCCGAGCGTGTAGCAGAGGTAGGCCTCGGGCATGGACATGCCGGCCTCGAGGGGCACCGTCATGATGCTCATGCGTCCGCCCTCGTCGATGTGGGGCCACTCCACGGTGAGCTTTCGGCTGTAGCTTTCCCACGTGGCCGTGGCTGCCGTCATGGCGATGCCGCCGGGACGGACGTCAATATAGTGCATACTGCCTCCACTGCCATTGCTCATAGAACTGATGAAAGAGGAAACGTCGTCGATGGACATAGGCAAGAGCCAGGACCGGCCGTCCATGTAGGGCTGATACTGACGGTAGCTCCTGTAGGCCGTGGGGACGGAGAAGCCCTCGGGCAGGTAGAACTCCAGGCGGCAGTCGGTGGGATAGCGGTTCTCGTCATAGCTGGTGCCCATCATGCGCTCCTGCAGCCCCTCGAAGGCCACCTTGACGCCAAAGGTGCAGTCGTAGCCCACCTTCGCCTCGGTGCTGCTGCTGACACGGCGCTCGCTGAGGTTGGTCTCCAGCTGCGTCAGGGTGTAGGGCACACGCGAGAAGCTGGCCTCAGCCAGCAGGCCCTCGCTGACGGTGACCGTCTGGGCCACGTAGTCCTGGTCGGCGGTGTAGAGCTGCAGCTGGCGCAGGCTGTTGACACCCTGGTACTGCGGGCCCTTCGACATGGCGGCCACCACATAGTCGCCGTTGGGCAGGTTGGTGAACGTGGCAAAAGTGCGGTCGCCGAACTCATGCTTGGTGAGCAGCTCACCCGACCGGGCATCGAAGAGCAGCACGGCGGGATGGCTGCTGACGGAGGTGGTGTAGCGGGCGAGGATGTAGCCGCGCTCCACGATGGGCAGGGTGATGCTCACCTGGCCGTCGGTGCTCACGGTGCCCTCGCCCTGCACCGGCTCCAAGGTGCCACGGGCGTCGGTGGCGCTGACGCGCACACGAGTGCCCTGTGGCAGGCTGTTGCGCAGGACGTATGTGGGATAGCGCACCAGATAGTCGGTGAGGACGGTCTCGCTGCCGTCGGGCAGCGTGGCGGTGAACGTGTACTCCAGGCTGCGGCCGTCGGCGTAGCCCTGCTCCACGGTGGGCGTCTGGCCCTCGGACACGGCAGCCTGATAGGTGTGGCTGAGCACGATGGAGGTGCCGTCGGCGGGCACGAAGACGGTGCGGAACGCGGTGCTGTCGGCCAGGTTGGCGCTGAACGACTGTGCGCCGTGCTGGGGCGAGGTGATGGTGACGGTGCTCATCGTGGCGAGCACCTCGCCGGTGGCGCGGCCGTCGCTGCCGGTGGTGAGCAAGGTGCGGGCGCCAGTGGAGCCGTCGGGCAGCACCTGGGCCACGTCGACGGTGGCACCGCCGATGCCCTGCCGCGACTGCGAGTCGACGACGGTGAAGTCGGCGGTGGTGGCGCTGAGCGGGCTGAGCTGCAGGCGGATGGCGGTGTCAGCACCATGCTGGCCCACGGTGTAGCTGACGGTGTCGGGCTGTTCGTAGCGCGTGGCCAGCTGGTTGCCTAAGAGCGGGAAGAGGCGCACGACATCGCCGTCGAGGGCATTGCTGAGGGTGTTGCCGCGCTTCAGGTAGGTGCCGTCAGCCTTCATCCACGTCACGGTGTAGTCATCCTCGTCGAGGGTACGGCCGTCGGTGCCCTCAAGGGCAACGGTCAGTGTGCGCGGCGTTCGCAGACTGCTGAAACCGACGCTGAGGTCGGCCTCGCCCACGAAGATGTTCTCCCGGCTGGCCGCCACGTCGCCGGTGGTGCTGCGCAGCACCAGGTCGTAGGTGGTGTTCGAGGGCAGATAGCGGAACTCGTAGCTGTTGCGCGGGCCGACGAGCTGGGTGCGCGTGATGCCCGAGCGGCGGTCGGTCAGCTCCAGGTGCATGCCCTTGTAGAGCGCCAGGGTCGTGGCATCGGGCTGCGCCAGGAGATTCACCGTCAGCGTGACGCCCGTCGCGTCTATCGGCACAATGGTCATCTGCTTCCAGTAGTCGGCAGCCTGATAGAGCGGCACGGCCTCCAGCGGCACGCACACCACGATGTCGGGCGTGTCCTGGAAGGGCAGGAAGTCCTGCCACTGCTGCGTGTCATAGTATTGCTTAATGTCGAACTTCGGCGGTATCAGCGCGTGCAGGGTCAGCGTCTTCAGCTGTGTGCCCATGAAGGCGCGGCTGTCGATGGTGGTGACGGTCGAGGGCAGCACCACCTCAGTGACGTTCTTCATCCGTTCTTGCGAGGTAGCGTCAATCTGGCTCGACCAGGCATTGAACTTGGTGAGCGCGGTGCGGCTGTAGTCCACCAGAAACATGTTGGGGAAGTCGTAGACATATTGGGTCATGGTGGTGTAGCTGATATCGTAGGCACAGATGTAGCGCAGCACCTTGTCACGGTCTTCTCTGTAGTTGAAATTAGAAGGATAGCGGTAGCTGTTATAGTCCATGACGAGCGTGCCCGTCTCGGGATACCAGCCACCAGTGCAGGGCTGGTCGTCGGGCGTGGTGGGCGTGTACTGGCAGATGATCTGCAGGTCGACGTTGTAGTCGGGCATGACGTAGTAGGTGTAGTCCCGGCCGTTGCCGCGGTCCATCACCATTCCGCGGGATTCGCGGAAGGGCACCTCCACGCCGTTCTCCAAGAGCTGCCAGAAGAGGTAGCTGCCGCCACCCTGCCATCGGCTATCGATGTAGACGATGGTTCCGGCGGGCACCATCATGTCGAGCGCGGTGGTGTCGCTCTGCAGCTGGAAGTCGCTGTTGCCGATGCGGTACCAGACGTAGGCATTCATCACGTGCTCGGGCTGCAGGGTTATTATCAGCCGGTGCTGCGCTGCGGTCTGCGCCGTGGCTGCCAGGGCCATCAGGCTCAGCAGACATATCTGGAATAATCTTTTCATGACGTATATAGATATATGTGGTTGTGTTATCTGACGATTTTCTTTCCATCCTTGATGTAGACGCCCTTGGCCGATGGGCTGACGGGCTGACCCAGGAGGTTGAAGAAGAGGGGCGACGGCTGTGGCGACGGAGCCTCCACGCTCTCGATGGCTGTAGGCTCGGCATCGCCCAATGCGATGGTGAAGCGCTGCGGGTGGCTTCCGGCCGTGGCAGTGAAGGTGTAGGTCGCCCCCTCCGTCTCACCAGAAGCGGGAGTGAGGAGCGTACGGGTGTGCTCTTCGTTGTCAATGAGCCAGACGGGAGTGTCGGCGGGGAAACCGCCGGCCGCCGTGCTGCCCTTCACGCTGAGGCGGAGGGTGTAGGTGCCCTCCTCGGCGAGCTGCATGCCCAGGTGGACGATGCCGTCGGAGAGCGGCCGCTCGTTGATGGCGTAGGCCAGGCCCTGGCTGTGGGTGTAGAGCTGCATCGCTGGCTCGTTGTCGCCATCGATGGCCATCAGGGGGGCGTCGCGCCCGATGTCATAGCCCGTGGTGGCGGCGGGGTTGATGACGAAGCGGGTGTGGGCTGACAGGCTGTCACCCTGTTCTCTGTGACGCAACAGTGTTGCGTCATAGCGGACACGCTGCCGGTTCTGGTCGGCGCGGCGCAGCGCCAGGCGGCTGTTCTGCGTGCTGCCCTTGACGAAGGTGCCGTCCACCTGGCGGCGGTCAGCACTGAAGGTGACAGCGCTCACACCGTCGGGACACTGGATGAACATGGCCTCGTGCGGATAGAGCACTATCTCGTCGTCGAGGGCACTGACGGCTTTCCACAGATGGGCGGAGCTGGTGTTGAGGATGAACACGGGTCCGTCGTAGTCCATGCCCCGGATGTCGAGGAACGCGGGGAAGGGCATGCCCACAAGGTTCCAGTTGCGGTTGTGGGGGAACTCGGAGGCGTGGTGCTGCAGCGGCACGCTGACGTCGCTGCTGGTGGTGAAGTGGTTGGTGCCCCCGGCCAGGGGCTTCAGATGGTAGTAGCCCGTGTGGTAGCTCCAGCGGCCGGTGTTGTCCTGATAGAGCTGCGGCTCGGGCAGGACGGCATAGGCTGTGCCGGGGTGGAGCGTCTCGCCGGGCAGGATGCGCACCCAGGTGTGCTCGAAGTCGGTGCTGGCGCGGGCAGCGCCGTTGTAGCGGTAGAAGGTGATGGGAGTGTTGGGGTTGTCGCCGATGATGTCACTGACGCGGACGTCAAAGGGCGGCGTGAAGAAATACTTCGCCGTGAAGAGGCAGCGCAGGTCGATGTCGTCAATGGTCGTCGTGCCGTGGTTGACGAAGCAGTCGTAACGCGTCTGGCGGTAGGACCAGGCGGTGTTGGCATCGAAGGTCATGTTCAGCCGGCCGATGCGCATCGTGGCGCCAGGGCTGACGGTCAGGCTGGGATGGTGGTCGCTGGACTGCTCGATGCCCGCGATGTCGTGCAGGGTAATCATGTCGACATCATACTTACCCTGCTGCAAGCCACTCGTGGGCGTGATGGCCACCTTGCCGATGATGTTCAGGTGCGACTGGCCGATGTCGAGGGGCTTGATGTTCTCTATTTGGTTGTAGTCGGCGTTGGCCAGGTAGAGCTCTATCGATGCCTGGGGCACGTAGAGGGTGGTGGGCCTGTCGCGGCTGATGAGGAACTCATTGTAGCTGTAGGGCGGCACCATGGCGCGCAGGATGACGCTGTCAGGATGGTGCTGGCTGTTATCGCCGAGCATGCAGCCGCCCACGGAGAGTAGCGTCGAGGGCAGGTCGAGCACGCGCAGGTTGTCGCTGCGGAAGGCCCGCGTGCCGATGCTGATGACACCCTCGGGCACCACCATGCGCTCGTACTGGCCGCCGTTGAAGGCATAGCCACCCATCTGGCGTAGCGCCGAGGGCAGGCGCACCTCGGTCAGCGGGCAGTTTTCAAAGCACCCAGGGCCGATGTAGGTGACGCCGTCGGGGATGTCAATATGGCTGAGTGCCTTGCAATTGGAGAAGGACCCACTGGCCAGATAGGTGACCGTTGAGGGGATGTTTGCCTCGGCCAGGCTGGTGCACTGGTAGAACGTTGCGTTGAGGGTGCGGATGCCCTCGGGCAGGTGGATGCTGGGGAGTGCCGAGCAGTAGCTGAAAGCGCCGTTGCCGATGCTGTCGACGGTTGAGGGAATGCCGACGCGCACCAGCTGCTGGCAGTCGCGGAAGGTCTCGTAGGGGATGATGTGCAACTGGGCGGGCCAGTCGATTTCCTCAATCTTTGCACTCCAGAACAGATGGTTGCCGATGGTCTGCACGCTGCCGGGAATGACGGGGTGGCGCCAGGCGGTCATGCCTGCGAAAGCTTCGTCGTCGATGCGGGTGACGGTCGAGGGAAAGTTGACCGTCGTGAGGGGTGTACCCGAAAAGAAATACTTGGGGATGACGGTGAGGTCGGCCGGCAGCCGCACCTGCTCCAGGGCGTAGCAGTGCCAGAAGGTCGACGTGCCCACCATCTTCTCGTCGGTCAGCCCGTCGGCGAAGGTGAAGCTCTTCAGGTTGGGACAGTCGCCGAAGGTGGCGTCGCCGTCGATGACCACGCCTGGCGGCAGGGTGTAGGACGTCAGGCCGGTGTTGCGGAAGACATTGCCTCTGAGGGTGACGCCCGTTCCCTGGAACGTGATGCTCGTCAGACGCTGGCAGCTGCGGTAGGCCGAGTCCTCTATTTTGGTCACCGTGGCGGGGATGGTGACGGCCGTCAGGGCGGTGCCGCTGAAGGCCCAGCTGCCAATGGTGGTGATGGCCGGCGGCAACTGCACCTGGCTCAAGTTGGTACAGTCAGCAAAAACAGCGTTTCCTATCGCAGTCATCCCACTGGGTAGCGTGATGCTTGTCAGCGACTTGCAATTCTGGAAGGCATTGCTACCGATGGTCGTCACCGTCGGCGGAAGGGTGAAATTCTGAAGACTGTCGCAGCCGTTCAGGGCCTGCGACGCAATATCGGTGGCCACCGACGAGAAGACGATGGTCTTCAGCCGCTTTTTCCCTGCCAGATACATGGTTTTCATCGCCTCATTGTCGGTGCCGGCAAGGTTGAGCGACGCGAGGTTGGTCATCTGGTTGCGGATGACATTGTAGTCGTCGCGGTTCAGCGTGCCGCTGACGGTGAGCGAGGTGATGTCGGCCAGCTCGCCTATCTCCTCAATCTTCTCCTGAATCTTCACAAAGAGCGTGCCGCCTTGATCGCAGTGCACGGTGACACTCAGTCCGGCCTGAGCCTGGGCGGTGCCCCCCGCCACGGTCAGCAGCAGGGCGCACAGTAGTTGTCGTAGTTCCTTCATATCAAAAGGTGTTTGCATGTTCATGTCGGAAAATATGGAGCAAAGATAGAAAAAATAGCCCGCAACGAACTGACAATATGCAAAAAACGACTGACATTTTGCAAAATGTCAGTCGTTTGTGGGCTTTTCAGGGGCAATGCCGTGGCTTTAGTCTTTACATTTGCTGCGCGCGCCATTCGGTAGGTGTCATGCCGGTGGCGGCCTTGAAGGTGCGGAAGAACGACTTCTCGTTGGCGAAGCCCGACTCGCTGCCCACCACCGACACCTTCACATCGGGCTGCTGGCGCAGCAGCTGCTTCGCATGCTCCACGCGGTAGGTGGCCACCAGCTGCGAGAAGGTGGCGCCCGTCTGCCGGTTGATGCAGTCAGAGAGCTGGTTGCGGTGCAGGCCCAGCCGGTCGGCCAGGTCGGCTATCGTCAGCTCGCTGTTCAGGTAGAGCTGTTCCTGCTCCATGAGCTGCCGGATGCGCTGCAGCAGAGAAGCCCCCCCTACGGCCCCCGAGGGTGAAGCCCCCCCTACGGCCCCCGAGGGGGCTTCTATAGTTTCAAGGGCAGGGTCTATAGTGCCCCCCTCGGGGGGCGAAAGGGGGGCTTCCTCCACGGGGGGCGAAGGGGGAACCTTATACTTATATATAATGTACGCGAGGAGGACAGCCACGGCCAGCAGTGCCAGCAGTGTGAGCCATGGGAAGCCGGCGGAGGCAGACCCTGGGTGCTCGGGCTGCAGCACCAGACGGTAGGCGGTGGCGTGGGGGTGGAAATTATCGCTGGGTATGCCGCCGGTGACGATGATGTCGCCCTCGGGCGAGAGCACAGGCACCACAGTGCTAAGGGGAGGCAGCGGCGTGGCGGAGCGATAGAGGACGATGGGGGCGGGCTCACGACTATAGTCGACGTTGAGCACATAGAGCCGGTCCTTCCAGTTGCTTCCGGACAGATGATAGCGCTGCCGTTGGCGGTCGACGACGGGCAGGCCGTAGTGGATGCTGTCCTGCCCGTCGGTCGTGGGGATGGGCGCGGCGGTGGGCAGCAGCGTGAATGTGGTGCCCCGCATCTTGGCAATGCCTATGTGGCCGCTGTCGTTGCAGACAGGCAGGAGGTAGGTATAGTCGTCTGTCTGGAAATAGTCCTCGTTGTGGGGACCGTCGAAGCTGAGTGGATGCCAGGTGTCGAAGAGGGGGATGCGGAAGGGGTCGCCCTTCAGGCGGTCGGCCACGACGGAGTCGTGTCTGGCACCGTGCGTGTCCTGCCCACTGAAGATGACGACGTCGTCGGGGGCCACATGCAGCAAGTATGGCATGGTGCGCGGCACGGCTGGCTCTTTCACCAACGAGAAAGACTTGTTGCCGTCGAAGCACTCGATGTCGTCGTCGTGGTACCAGTTGCCGCTGATGAGCACCCGTCCGCTGTCTGTTTCCACACCGCCCATAAGCGCCCGCTTAGTGTCGAGGCAGCCGAAGCCGTCGAAGGTATGGCTCGCGGGGTCATAGAAGGCTACGGAGAAAGTCTGGCCGATGCCGAGCGGCTCGCTGTGGCCGCCGGCCAGGAGCACCTTGCCGTTGGAGAGGGGGAGCACCAGGCCGTCGTCGTGGCTGTAGGGCATCGGCATCAGGTGCCACTGCCCGTCGCGGAAATACTCGGCAGTGGGCGTGGGCACGAAGCCGCTGGTATGTCCGCCGAACACCGTCAGCTCGCCGTTCAGCCAGAAGGCAGCGTGCCCGGAGCGGGGAACATTCATGTCGGGCAGACGCTCCACCCGCAGCTGCTCCACAGGGCATGTGGCAGCGTCTCTCATCGCTTTGCTGTTGGGAGATGCCTGCTGGGCAGCCAGCGGCAGCACGGCAAACAGGCTAAGCAGCAGCGGCAGCCACTCGCACTTTGGTTGATTGCTGCTCGGCTCTGCCGCTTTTATCGCGCGAAGCGACTGAAAGAGCCATCGGGGACGCACGAAATCCTTCATTCTTCTGGGATGTTAAACGAATCTTCGCCTGAACCACAGGCTGAATACGGGGTCGGTCATGTATAGTCTCTTGAGTTCACTATAGATAATATCGCGCTCCATGAGGGCGCTGCGCAGCCTGACCAGGTTCGACGGACTGCCTAAGTCGAACTTCGATCGGACGGCCCGCTCGTTGAAACCGTCGTGTATGCCTGACACGATTGCTCTCAGGAGATTCATCTGATAGACCGTCAGGGGTTCTATCTGCTGCATGAAGAGTGCCTCGTTGGCACGGATGAGCTCGGCCACGCACTCTGTCATTTAGTATTTGTTAAATGTCAGCCCTTTCTCACACTCTTAAAACGCCGAGGCCTTCAGCCTGAGGCCTGCCGTCTCGTCGAGGCCGAACATCAGGTTCATGTTCTGTACGGCCTGGCCCACGGCACCCTTCAGCAGGTTGTCGATGCAGGAGGTGATGAGCAGCTTGCGGCCGTGCTTCTCGCAGTGCACCAGCGCCTTGTTGGTGTTCACCACCTGCTTCAGGTCCAGCGGGCGGTCGCTGTAGTGGGTGAAGGCGGCCTGGGCGTAGTAGTCCTTGTAGGCTTCGATGATGTCCTGCTCGGGCACCATCGTGGGCACGACGGCAGTGCAGAAGATGCCTCGTGCGAAGGGTCCGCGATAGGGTATGAAGTCGATGTCGACGTCGAGGTAGCCCTGTGCCTGTGCCAGCGACTGCCGTATCTCGGCGATGTGCTGGTGCTCGAAGGGCTTGTAGATGCTCATG
This sequence comes from Prevotella sp. UBA3837, assembly GCA_002392835.1. GTDB lineage: Bacteria > Bacteroidota > Bacteroidia > Bacteroidales > Bacteroidaceae > Prevotella. The sequence continues at coordinate 30,113 of DGHX01000007.1, forward strand.
TTGTCGGCGCGCCACGAGAAGTGGGTGGTGGCGCCGGGCTTCTGTCCCGCTCCGGTAGAGCCGGTGATGGCGTTCACGCTGACGTCGTACCTGAGCAGGTTCATGTGGGCTGCGGGCAGCAGGGCCAGCTGTATGGCGGTGGCGAAGCAGCCGGGGTTGGCCACATGTTGCGCATTGATGATGTCGGCTTTGTTCAGCTCAGGCAGGCCGTAGACAAAACTACTCCTCACTCCTCGCTCGGCTCCGCCGCTTTGCTCTGCAAAGAACTCCTCACTCCTCACTCTGAAGTCCTGCGCCAGGTCGATGATCTTCACCTGCTCGGGAATGGCGTGCTCCTTGAGGAAGGCCTCGCTCTTGCCGTGTCCGAAGCAGAAGAACAAGACGTCGGCCTGTTCAAATGGCAACTGGTCGGTGAAGCGCAGGTCGGTGTCGCCGGTGAGCCCTTCGTGCACGTCGCTCACCAGGTTGCCGGCGTTACTCTCGCTGTTGGCAAAGACAATCTCTGCCTCGGGGTGGCCCAGCAGCAGGCGGATGAGCTCACCGCCGGTATAGCCTGCTGCGCCAAGGATTCCTATTTTTATCATGGTTTATTTGTTTTCGTGCATGTTCTGTGCATGGCAAGCGTCTTGTATGATGATGGTGTCGCCTTCGATGGTATAAGCGTAGTACCATGGTCAGAGCAAATTAGATTCTTTTGGGAGCGCAAAGCCACAGCACGATGTAGGCAAGGATGCCTCCACCCAGGCCGAAGGCGAACAGGATGAATGCCACACGCACCAGGAGCGAGTCAACGTTGAAGTATTCGGCGAGGCCGCCGCAGACGCCGGCAATCTTCTTGTCGGTCTCTGAGAGATAGAATCTTTTCTGGGTCATGGGCTTATCTTTCTTCTTCGGGGTGTATGCCATAGTACACGCGGAGTGGGGTAGAGCTGACCTTGATGAAGCCCTTGGCCTCGTCGGCGGTCCAGCCGGTCTGCGTCTCGCCGTATTCGCCGAGCTTCGAGCGCGTCAGGTCGTTGGGGCTGTCGATGCCCACGGTCTCGAAGCCGTAGGGGCGCAGGCGCAGGATGGCGGTGCCGGTGACGTTGCGCTGGCTGGACAGGAGCATGGCCTCGATGTCGGGCATGACGGGCTCCAGGTACTGGCTCTCGTGCAGGAACATGCCGTACCAGTTGGC
>DGHX01000007.1:31354-43338 GCA_002392835.1 Prevotella sp. UBA3837
TCCTTCCAGTACTGCTGCCACTTCGAGAGTGTCGACTTCTCCAAGAGGCGGTGTGCCTCGATGATGAGCTTCGGTGCTGCGGCCTCGAAGCCCACGCGTCCCTTGATGCCGATGATGGTGTCGCCCACGTTGGCATCGCGGCCGATGGCATACGAGGCACCAATCTCCTCAATGCGCTGTATGGCGCGGATGCGGTCGTCGAAGTGCTCGCCGTTCACACCCACTATCTCACCCTTCTCGAACGCTATCTTCAGCAGCGAGTCCTCCTGGGCGGTGACGTGCTTCAGGTAGGCCTCCTCGGGCAGGCCCTGCGTGGGGTCGAGAAGCTCGCCGCCGCAGATGCTGGTGCCCCAGATGCCCACGTTGTACGAGTACTTCAGCTTGGCGAAGTCGGCCGTGAAGCCGTGGTCGTTCAGGTAGTCCACCTCCTCCTTGCGCGTCAGCTTCTTGTCGCGCGTCAGGGTGATGATCTCCACGCCCGGTGCCATGACGAGGAAGGTCATGTCAAAGCGTATCTGGTCGTTGCCGGCACCGGTGCTGCCGTGGGCTATGGCGTCGGCGCCTATCTCGCGGGCATAGCGGGCGATGGCCAGAGCCTGGAAGATGCGCTCGCTGCTGACGGAGATGGGGTAGCAGTTGTTGCGTAGCACATTGCCGAAGATCATGTACTTCAGCGACTTCTCGTAGTACTCATGCGTCACGTCGAGCGTCACGTACTGCTTGGCGCCCAGCTTGTAGGCGTTCTCCTCGTTCTTCTTCAGTTGCTCGGCCGAGAAACCGCCTGTGTTGGCGCAGGCAGCGTAGACCTCATATCCTTTTTCCTTGGCCAGATACATGACGGTGTAGCTGGTGTCCAGTCCGCCGCTGAAGGCGACGACCACTTTTTTCTTCTGTTCCATGATGTATGTGTTATATGTTTTGGTTTTCTTGTTCTTCCAGTTCCTCCAGGTGGCGTATGCGGTTCAGCACCTCGTCGGGAATCTTTGCCGGCAGGTGCTCGGTGGGGTCGAAGAGCATGCCGGTGCAGATGCAGTACTTGCGGCCTGTGCGGTGCAGCACGTCGACGTTGATGCAGCCCTCGCAGCCCTGCCAGAAGGCCTCGTCGTCGGTGAGCTCGGCAAAGGTGACGGGCTTGTAGCCCAGCTGGGTGTTCATCTGCATGACGGCGGCGCCGCTGGTCAGCGAGAAGATCTTGGCGTGGGGCCAGCGTGTGCGTGCAAGCGAGAACGTCATGTCCTTGATGCGCTTGGCCAGGTGCTGCCCACGGAAGTCGGGGTGCACGATGAGTCCGCTGGTGGTGACGTACTGCTTGTTGCCCCAGGTCTCGATGTAGCTGAAGCCGGCGAAGCGGCCGTCGCGGGTCAGCGCTATCACGGCCTTCGCCTCCTGCATCTTCTTCGCCAGGTATTCGTGTGTGCGCCGTGCGATGCCGGTGCCGCGTACCTTGGCAGCCTCGGCAATGGTGTCGAGGATGGTGTCGACGTACAGCTCGTGTTCGGGGCCTGCCACCAGCACCTCTATTTCTTCTTTTTCCTGTTCCATTAATTAAGCATTAAGCATTATGAATTATGCATTATTTCATGTTGGGCACCACCTGGCTCAGGGCGTCGATGACCTCCTGCCGCGAGCAGCCCTCTTTGATGACGATGAAGATGGTGTCGTCGCCGGCGATGGTGCCCAGCAGCTGTGGCAGGTCGCTGCGGTCTATGCTCCATGCGATGGCGCTGGCGTGTCCGGGGCGTGTCTTGATGACACCCATGTTCCCGCTGAAGTTGATGCTCAGGAAGCCCGGCACCTGCATCATCTCGCGCACCGAGCTGGCAGTGCTCACGCGTTTGTACATCGTCTCGTTGGGCAGCACGTAGATGTAATCGCCGCCCATGGTCGATGCCTTTGCCACCTTCAGCTGCTTCATGTCACGGCTCAGCGTGGCCTGCGTCAGGGTGAAGCCTTCGTCGCGCAGGGCCTGCATCAGTTCCTCCTGGCTGCCCACGTGGCGGCTGCTGATGATGAGGCGCAGCGCCTCAAGTCGTTTGTTCTTTATTTTCATCGTTTTGTATATTTATACGGTTTTGGACGGCAAAATTACATAAATTCCTGCATATCGCCAAATATTTCTGTATATTTTTGCAAAAAGAATGGCGCTCCTTGATGTAAGGAGCGCCACTCGCGCGCGTAATATAATAATGTGTATGCTTTACTTCACCAGCATCTTCTTGCCGCCGATGATGTAGAGGCCCTTCACAGCCTTCTCCACACGCTGGCCCTGCAGGTTGAAGATGTCGCCCTGGGTGGCCTTCTGCGTGGGCTGCATGATAGCCGTCGAGGTTCCGTTTTCAACAGACACGAAATATGCATTTGTCACTTCGGCCTTGTCGTTGTGGGCACTGCGGTTACCGATGATGGTAATCTTGCTGCCTTCCTTGATGCCCTTCTCGGCCATCAGAGCCTCAAACTGCTTCTTCTCGCCTCCCTTTTCTGAGAGCACGCCGTAGACGTAGACGGATCCCGTCTCATCTTCTAAGTCGAAGTTTCCATAGGCAGTGTTCGTCAGGTTCTTGATAGTGCCAGTGAGCTGATACCAAACAGTATTGCTCACCTCGGCAGCGATGAACTCGGCTACTGTGACTTTCTTAATCTCATCGCCCGGCTGCTCCTGGCCACCAGCTTCCTTGACGGTGACCTCGATGCTGACGCTCTGTGCCTCGTACTCGTCGTTACCGGCGAAGGCGGCGGTCAGCGTGGTCTTGCCGGCAGCAACAAGCGTGATGGCGCCCTGTGCGCTGATGGTGGCCACAGCCTCGTCGCTGCTGGTATAGGTGACAGGCAGGTTGTTCTCGTTAGAGAGAACGAGCGTCACCTCCTCGCCGATGGTCAGCGTGGTCGATGCCTTGCCCCATGACAGTCCGGCAGGCTTCTTGGCTGTGCCCTGGAAGAGCTTGAAGTTGTCTAAGCGTGCATTAGCTGAGCCTTTCTGTGTGAAGGTAAAGGAAACCTCATTGGTGCCGGCAGCCACGGTAACAGGATAGAGGTAGTCGTTGCCAGTGGCATCAACGTCACCCACTGTTGCACCTGTAGCGGTTACTTCAATAGTGTTCTTGTTGCACTTGAAAGCGAGTGTCATTTCGCCGCTTTTGCCGTTCAAGGCAACCTTGGCCGTAAACGAACCGCCGTTCTTTGCGAGGAGCAGTTCGGGGGCTTCTCCGCCTGCCAGCTTCTCATTGAAGAATTTTGTGCCACTCTTAGCAGTTCCGTCATCATTGAGTACAGTGCCAGTAAAACTGTAATTGTCGTTGAAAGTGCTGGGGTCAATGTTGAACTCCGTCACTCCACTCCAGTCTTCCGACCAGATGACGTCCTCGGCGAAAGCCGTTGTGCCGCACATCATCAGCGCAGCGGCGAACATAAAGCGTAAAGTCTTCTTCATAATGGTTAATGATTTTATGGGTTAATGATTAAAATATTGTTTTCTTTCCGTTGACGATGTAGAGTCCCTTCTTGGGCTGCTTCACCTGCTGTCCTGCAAGGTTGTAGATGATGCCGTTGGCGGTAGCAGACGTGGTGATGCTGCCGATGCCGGCATTCTGCCCTGTGGCAATCAGATATCCGTATGACAGCTCGGGCTTGATGCTGCCATCCTTATCCTTGTACCTCTGCAGCTTGCCGCGCACGACGATGGCTTCGCCTTCCTTAAACTTGTTGATGGTCTCTTCGGTGAAGGCCTCGTTGCCGAAGTTCTTGGCACGGAAGACGGTGAGCTTCACTGCGTCGCCCTTGGTGTCGGCCATGTCGAAGTTCACGTTGCCGTAGAGGGCTCCCTCGCTGTTGCGCTGGAAGTCGGGCGTGCTTACTACGTATCCGCTCACGTCGTACATGTCGTCGGTGGAGGCTCCGTCTTCGAGTTTGCCGATGATTTCCATGGCCTGAGCCACGGTGAGCTTCTGGATGGTTACCTTGGTGAAGGTCACTTCGGTGACGTCGCTCTGCTTCACGTCGCAGCTCTCGTCAATGGCGTATGCCGATACGACGGCTGTCTCGGTCAGCGTGAAGGGGCCTTTGTACAGGCTGTAGTCACCCTTGTTCAGTGCATAGTAGATGGTGGCTCCCTCGGCAGCGGTGATGGTCACCTCCTGCTGGTCGTAGAAGTTGCCGCCGTTGGGGCGTATGGCGGGCTTGGCGGCCTTGGTCTCTGCCTGTCCGCCTCCACTGACGGTAGCCTCCACCTTCTGCACGCGCCAGTGGCCGGAGCCGGTGGGGCGCTGGAATACGACGGTGCCCTCGTTGCCTGTCCAGGTGAAGGTCTCGGGGTCGTAGGTGCCCACGTTGACGTCGCTGGCCGTGGGCTGGTTCACCTTGTCGGCGGGAGCGTCGAGGGTGAGCACAATCTTGGTCAGCGTGCCCTGTTTGGCGGCGATGGTCATGGTGCCGTTGCCATAGACGCGGATGCCGGTGCCGGTGTTGTAGTACTTGCCGTCGTTGGCACCTCCGGCAAAGGTTACGGTGAAGTCGCCGCCGTCGAAGGGGTCGGGGTACTGTACACCGTTCTCGAGGTTAAGGTCGCCGAACACGATGGTGCCGGCCTGGATGCTGCCGCACAGCAGGAGCAGCATGGTTAGAAATGCAAAGCGTAATTGTTTTTTCATAAGCTTTTTAATGAGGTTAATATTATTTCTGCAAAGGTACGTCATTTTTTTGTGTCTTGCAAATTTTCGGCCTATTTATTTCTTTTTGTGTACAACAAAACCGCCCTCCGCTGTGTTTGTGCGGAGGGCGGTGGGGTGGGTAGGTTGCTGTGCGCGGCTTATTTCATCACCTTCTTTCCGTCGATGATGTAGAGACCCTTCTGTGCCTTCTCCACACGCTGTCCTGCCAGGTTGTAGATGGTGCCTGCGGTGGCGGGCTGTGCCTTCACCTCGCTGATGGCGGTGGGGGTGCCCTCGCTGGTGAGTGTCAGGCTGAAGTTGTCGGCCACGAACCAGCGTGCGCCCATGGTGCCCTTGTTCTTCACACCTACGGTGAGCGTGTTGTCGGCCACCTCAATCTCGTCGGTAGCATAGTCTTTTAGCTCAGTTCCGTCCTCGGTGACAGCAGTAAAGACCTCGGTCTCGCCGCTCTTGGCGTAGAGTCCGCAGCTGCCGTTCACCTGTGCGTCAGCCTCGCCGTTGGTGCTGTTGTACATCTGAGCCTTCAGCACATACTTGCCGTTGGGCATGCCCTCCAGCTTCTGGCTGTAGTCGAATGCGCCGTTGGCAGCACTAGCAATCCAGAACTCAAAATTGGGGGCACCGTTGGGAGGCAACGGGCCGTTGCCGCCGTTGGGCTTCTCGCAGGTCCAACCCTCGGCACTGCTACAGTCGAAGTTCACGATGGCACGTGTCATGTCGCTGCCGGCCTTGGTCTGCTGCTTGCAGAGCTCGCCCAGCTTGGCATACATCTTGGCAATGTAGCTGTCGATGTCCTTGTCGGCGGCCTCTTCAGCGGCCATGGCAATCTCGTCCATCTCGTCCATACTCGACTTGGGTGCGCCATTGTCGATGTACTTGTCGAGTGTGTTGTACACATCTTCCTCGGCAGCGGTGAGCTTCTCATGCAGTGCGATGGATGCCTGTGCTGCGATGATGGCTTCATTCAGCTTCTTGATGGCCTCGGCCACCTGTGCGCCTGTGGTCAGCGTGCTCTCGTCGACGATGGCAGCCTGAAGGGCAGCCTTTGCCTCTTCGCCCATGCTCTTCTTCAGCAGGTCCTGAGCCTCAGCCACCTTCACGCGGTAGTCGGCCAGATAGTCGTCAAGGCTGTACTGGTAGAGCTTCACGGGACCGAGGATGACCCAGCAACGTGCCTCGTCGAACACGCCTTTGAAGCCTATCTCTACTTCGCCTTCGGCCTCGACGGTGAAGTCGAACTCATTGGAGTACTTGCCCTTGTAGAAGGCGTTGGAGGCTTTCCACAGGTCGCTGCTTCCAGTGTAGTTGCCCAAGTCATTCGGGGTGAGCGGATAGACGTTCTGCTTCTTTTCGCCGGCGAAGATCCAGGCCTTGTCGTCGTTGGTGCCCTTACCAGGGTTGTCACCCTGACGATAGAAGGCGTTCACGGCCAGGCGATAGTCGCCAGCAGGCAGTGTCACGGTCTGCGTCATGGCATACTCGGTCTTTTCCAGACTGCCCCATCCGGCGTAGAATTCCACAACGTTGACATGCTCCGTGTCAGTAGCCTTCTGGTAGTCCTGACGCCAGTTGTTGAGCAGCGTCCATCCGTTGTCGGCTGTTGCAGGGTCAACTGAAAGGTCGGCATTCTTCAGCACACGCTCGGTGATGTCGGTCTGTGCCCAGGCACCCATGCCCATGGTCAGCATGGCGGCCACGAGCATTGATTTGCGTAAAGTTTTGTTCATTTAGCTGTTAATGTTTAAGTTAATAAAGTTAGTTGAAATGTAATGTTGTGGCAAAGGTACGAAGTTTTTCTGTAACGACCAAATATTTCCGCAGAAAAAAACAAAACTCCGCCACCCCGGGCCTTCTGTGCCGGGGTGGCGGAGCTGTGTTCAGTGCTCAGTATTGCGTCTGCTTCAGCGCACGATGTACTTCTTGCCGCCGCTGATGTAGAGGCCCTTCTGAGCCTGCTTCAGCTGCTGTCCCTGCAGGTTGTAGATGGCTGCGGGCTGCTGAGCGGCGCTGTTCACGACCTGAATGGCGGTTGCTTCGGCTTGGTAGATGGTGATCTTCTGAATGTAGTTGCCCTTGACGAGCTCGAAGCCAATCATGCCGTCTTCCTTGGCCAGATAGATGGCGCGGCCCTTGCCTTCGTTCAGGCTTTCCTTCTCTATGCCGTCGTCAGTGCTTATCGTGTAGAGGTCATCGCCGGTATAGATGAACTCCACCACCTGGTCGGCCTTGATGCCGGCGATGGCAGCGCAGCGGCCGGCCTGCGGGCCTTCCAGCAGACCCTTGCCGTCCTCAATCTTCCATCCTGCCGTGGGGCGGCTTTCGCTCTCGCCGTATGCCTGCTGTATGGCCAGCAGCTCCAGTCCTTCGTTGGTGCAGAAGTAAACGTCGGCATTGTTACCGTTGGCAGCGTTGTAAATCTTACCTGCCGACTCGGTCTGGCGCTCCAGCGTTACGTCGCCCATGGCGGTGAAGTCGTATTCCTTGGCGGTGCTATACTTTGTCAGGTCTACGTCGGCCACGGTCACGGCGCAGCTGGCCTCTGCCGTGGCATCGCTCACCTGCGACTCCCAGTAGTTGATGATGTTGGCTGTGCCGGCGGCTACGGCAGTAACTGTGCCGTTGGCATCAACGGTGGCCACGGCCTCGTTGTCGCTCTTCCACTGTGTGGCAATGCCGTTGGGGTCGACGGTAGCGTTGATCTTCATGGTGGCTCCAGGAATGAGTTTCAGTGTGCTCTTCGAGAGCGTGATGACAGGCACTGTCTCCACACCGGCAGGCTCGATGACGATTTTTGCGATAAGAGTGGCCTTCTGCATCTGTATGTCCAGCCGGTCGCCGCTGGTGATGGTGTAGGTCGTGTTCGATGTAACGGCATCGCCGGCGGTGACACCCTCGGCATTCTCTGAGACAAAGTTCACCGTGCCGGTTCCTACGGTGATGGTCACCTTGTCGCCTTCCTTCAGGTCGAGGATGGAGAAGTAGTGGGCGAAGTCCCATGAGAACATGCCGCAGTTGCTGTCTTTCTTGTTGTTCTTGTTGCGCATGGTGAACTTGCCACGTCCCTCAACATACTCGTAGGCGAAACGCTTGTTCCAAGTGAAGCCCTGGTCAGTGTAGTCGCCGAGATAGTGCATGACGGCATCGCCAATGGTGAAGCCGGCATCGTCGCCGTCGTTCACGGCCCAGGGGCCGCCCTTGCCCAGTTTCATACAGAGCTCCTGGAAATCGTACGTTTCCATAGCGCTTGCGCTGACACCTCCGAGAAGGAGCAACGCCAGTGCCATCATTGCTTTAGTAAACTTTTTCATAAGCATTTTTGTTAGTTAAATGAGTTAATAAATAATGGTAGGTTGTTTTTGCTTTATTCGTCTGCGATGATGTATTCCTCAATGGTGCGCGTCTTGGTGCTGAAGCTGATGCCCGCCTTGTGCAGCCGCCGTCCGTCGCGGCTGTAGGCTATGAGGTATCCTTTCCGGTCTATTTGCGACAGCGCGTCGGCGGCAGGATGGTCGGTCTTCAGCTCCATGACGTACACGTCGGTTGCCGACTGCCACACCACGTCGATGCGGCCGGTGGCGGTGCGCACTTCCGTCTGCATGTACATGCCCATGAGCGAGAACACCACGTAGAGCAGCTGCTGGAAGTGCCCCTCGCTGGTGGCTCCCTCGGCGTAGGGTACGGCGGCAAGGAAGTCTTTCAGGCTGTCGAGTGCTCCGGCCAGGTCGCTTTGTTTCAGCAGACGGTACATCTCGATGATGTTGTTCTTCGTGGCCAATGCGTCGGCTGACACATAATGCGGTATAAGAGCCTTCATCACCCCTGTCCGTACTTCGGTGTTAGGGTAGCCCAGTGTGTAGACGTTAAGGGCGGGGTCGTAGTCTTTGATGGTGAGGTATCCGCTTTGGTAGAAGAGCGGCAGCACCGTTGTCATCTGCTCGGTGGGAGCGTCGAAGTCGTCGGCTGTGGCTTGGCTGTTTTCTATGCGTGTGATGTCGGTGGGAAAGCGCTGCAGTGTCTGCACCAGCACGGTGGGTGTGGCGGTCTCGAACCAGTGCGCCTGCACGTCGCCGCTGTCGAAGGCGTTGAGCAGGCTGAAGGGGTTGTAGACGTCAGTCAGGTCGCGTGCGAAGTGGTAGCCGTCGTAGTGCTGCTTCAGCAGGCGGTAGGCCTCGTCGGTGCCGACGCCCATGCGCCGGCTCATGTCGGTCACGGCGGGTTGCCACTGTGTGTGCAGTTCCTGCTCGGTGATGCCGCAGATGGCCGAGAAGCGCGGGTCCATGGTGATGCGCCGCAGGTTGTTGAGCTCGCTGAAGATGCTGAGCTGCGAGAACTTCGTGATGCCGGTGATGAAGACGAAGCGCAGCCAGGGGTCGCAGTCTTTCAGTGGGGCGTAGAAGGCGCGCAGCGCCATGCGCATGGCATTGGCTTGCTCCGTGTGGTGTATGGTGGCAAGCAGCGGTGCGTCGTATTCGTCGATGAGCACCACCACCTGCTTGTGGTATTTTTCACAGCACCCTTTGATGAGCCGTCCCAGACGGTCGCCGGGGCTGGTGCGTGGCGTTGTCACGCCGTGCTTCTGCTCCATCCACTCTATCTGTGTGGCCAGCCGCTCTTTCAGGTCGTCTGCGGTGCCCTCCTTGGCCGCTGCCAGGCTGAAGTGCAGCACGGGGTAGTGGCGCCACTCCTTTTCCAGCGTGCCGGCCTGGAGGCCCACGAACAGGTCGCGTCGGCCTTCGAAGTAGCTCTTCATGGTCGACACGAGCAGCGACTTGCCGAAGCGGCGCGGACGGCTGAGGAACACATAGCGATAGCGGCGGGCCAGCTCGTAGACGTAGCCCGTCTTGTCAGCATACATGTAGCCGCCCTTCCTTATCTCCTCGAAGGTCTGTATGCCGATGGGGTATCGCTGCTCTTGCGCAATCATGCTGCAAAGATACGCAGTTTTTGTGTAACGGCCAAATTTTTTCTGCAAAAAAAAGAATCCCACGCCCGCAGGGTGGGGGCGTGGGATTCGCTGTAGGACGTCACGTGGTGCTGATTACTTCACCATGACTTTCTTGCCGTCGATGATGTAGAGGCCCTTCTGAGCCTGCTTCACCTGCTGGCCCTGCAGGTTGAAGATGGCCTGCTGGGCGTTGCTGTCGGCCTGCATCTGGCTGATACCGGTGGTGACGATGCCGCGGATGTAGAGCCAGTCGATGGCATTGGTGTTGCCGCCTCCGGCGAGCAGCACGACGTCGGTAGCCTCGGTCAGCTCAAACTCCTCGGTCTCCAGTTCGTTGTGGTAGCCGTTGTTGGTCGAGGTGAGTTTGAACTCCTTGTCGCCCACCTTGAAGGTCTGGCTGCCCATAGCGCTCGTCGGGGTGAAGAGGTCGGCCTTGATGGTGTACTTGCCGGGCTGCAGCGTGGTCACGGTCAGGTCCTCGGCGGCATAGCCCACGGCAGCGCCGAAGCTGCGGATGTCGGAATAGTTGCCGCCGTTGTTGACAGTAGCACCAGGCAGAGCCTCACCCTCCGACACGAAGATGACGTTTGCGATGACGCTCTCGGAGTAGTCAACCGTTGCAGTGTTGGTTGCCTCGTTCAGCGTGAGGCTTACGGCATACCAGGGATTGCTGTCGTTCTTCGGGCATTCGTAGAGCACACCCTTGTCCAGGATGTAGTGGGGGTAGCCCACGGCGATGGTCTCGCCTTCGTAGTCGCTGCCCTCGGCGATGGTGGTGCCCAGGTTGCTAACTACGCTGTAGTTCATTTTCTTGGCTTCGGTGAACTTTAAGGTGATGACGTTCTGTGCTGCATCAGCTACGAGGGTGATGGCATTGTTACCGCTCTGGTAGATGTATTTTTTTCCGTCAACCTTGATGGGAGCCAAATCCTCCTCAGAGGCTGTTGCCTGGCTACCGATCAGGGCACCGGCATAGGTCTTTGCCTCTTTCAGCTCTTTCTCGCCGTCGGTATATTTCACCGTGTACGATGTTACTTTACTGGCATCTGCAGTGGTGATGACCAGACTGGGTGCATACTCAGCAGAACCTTTTCCGTAGACATCGCCACCACCAGGGTTGCCAGTCCATTTGAAGATGATGTTGCTCTGGCCTGCTGCAACGATGGCCGAAAGAGCGGCAGTGACATCCTTTTCCATGGTCTCTTCAGCTCCTTTGGGGAAAGTGATGCCTTCAATCTTCGTGGCTGCCAGATTCACTTTGGCGGCGCCGCCGGAAAGCTCGGTATAGTCGAGCTGCTCACCGGCATTCGCATAAAGGAAATTGCATGCGCGGGCGTTGCGGCCCTCGCCGATGACACGGAAGGTGAGCACAGCCTTGGTGATGCTTGCCCCCTCAGGCAGAGAGAAAGAGAAGTCTGCATAGGCTGCTCCCTGCCATGTGGCGTTGAATCTTTCGTTGTTCACATGCTCCTTTTCGGCATCAACGGTGCTGGTGTACGCGTTGGCATCACTACCGCAGAAAGAACTGGCTGTGTGGGTTAAGGTGGCGGTCACCTCGTCGGCCCATGCGTTCACGCCCATGGTCAGTGCTGTGGCCACGAGCATGGTCTTAAGTAGATTTTTTTTCATAATTTGCTTTTTTGTTAGTTAATAAAATGAGTTGTTGGTGAATGATGCTGCAAAGGTAATCAGTTTTTTTCAAACCGCCAAATATTTTGACGGGAAAAACGAAAACAACGACTGAGGTTGTCCTTATGATGTCCCTTATTTATAGTTACTGCCCCCCCCCCCGCTCGGCCCACAGGGACGCTTGCCTTAGCAAGAACCCCTCCCTTCAATACTCCTATCATTTGTGAAACTTGAATACATTCATAAATCGCAAAAAGCTTTCGTCTATTCATTTTTGCTTGTAATACGCTGCAAATTAACAATATAGCGAATGAATAGAGCGTGCCGTCTATTCATCCACTATTCATTATTTCTTGTGCTTACCCTTCCTTCTTGTCGGTGATAAAGCGTCAGGAGCAACGTATGTGAAAAGCAATGAAAGCGGAAACAAATTGTTTCCTGTATGGAAACAAACTGTTTCCCACGTAGAAACAAACTGTTTCCAGTCTTGATGTTGATGTGAAACAGCCTGTAATACAGATAGATAGTGCTGACGCATTACTCATTTTTCTGTTTTTTCTAATCATTTATGAATAGACGATAGTCAAAAACTGACCTCTATTCATAAGATAAACATTTTATATACAGTATGTTATAAGCAAAAATGAATAGATGAATTTTTTTTTTACTCAATTCTCATACTTACGAAAGTTGAGTACGGTAACTACTCAGTTCGCCACGTTGTAAGTTACTGACCCCACCCCCGA
>DGHX01000007.1:43423-45444 GCA_002392835.1 Prevotella sp. UBA3837
GAGGGGAGTGCCTACGGAGTTCCTAGCGGCGGGCAAGGCGGCAGCAGCCGAGAATCAGTCTCTCAGATTGGTTTTATTCTGTTTTCTTTGGTTTTATTTTGTTTTTCAAAGCCCGCTTTAGCGGTTCTATGGGCTGAATAGCTACTGGGGTGCTGAGTAGTATTATTAGTTAAATGATGTTTAAAAAGCGCGCCGCCTTGTTGCCGTACCGAAAAAAATGCTTACCTTTGCAGTTCAAACAACAAAAAAGCGTTAGAAGCGTGAAGATAAAGCAAGTGCTGGAAGCCCTTGAGAAGTTCGCGCCCCTGCCGCTGCAGGAGAGCTGGGACAATGCCGGCCTGCAGATAGGATTGACAGAGGCGGAGGTTTCAGGGGCCTTATTGTGTCTGGACGTCACCGAGACCGTCGTCGACGAGGCCATCGCCAAGGGCTGCAACCTGGTGGTGAGCCACCACCCGCTGCTGTTCCGCGGCTTGAAGCAGGTGGCCGACCTGACCGACGTGCAGCGCACCGTGCGCAAGGCCATACGCAGCGACGTGGCCGTCATATCGATGCACACCAACCTGGATAACGCCCGCGGTGGCGTGAACTTCAAGATAGCCGAGTGCTTAGGGCTGCAGCGCGTCCGTTTCGGCTGCGAGCCGGAACCCGCCGCCGAGAAGGGGCAGTGGGTGATGGGCCTCCTGCCGCAGCCCCTGACGGCCGCCGACTTCGTGCAGCACGTGAAGCAGCGCCTCGGGGCCCAGGTGGCCCAGTGCAACCAGCTGCTGGGCAGGCCCATACAGCGCGTGGCCATCTGCGGAGGTGCCGGCGACTTCCTGCTCGGCGAGGCCCTTGCCCAAGGCGCCGATGCCTTCCTCACCGGCGAGATGCACTACCACCAGTACTTCGGCTACGAACAGCAGCTGCAGATAGTAGTCGTGGGCCACTACGAGAGCGAGCACTACACCAAGGAGCTGCTGCGCGACATCATAGAAGCCCAGTGCCCCGGCGTGCGCACCGTGCTGGCCGAGACAAACACCAACCCGATATTGTATCTATAACAACAAGGCCCAAGCCCCGCCCATGGCCTGACCCCTGCTGAGGGGAGAATAGAGGGGGGGCACATTGACAATGGCAAAGAAAGACCCAACCGACCTCTCAGTAGAGGAGAAGCTGAAGACACTGTTCCAGCTGCAGACGGCCCTGTCGGCCATCGACGAGAAGAAAGCCCTGCGCGGCGAGCTGCCACTCGAGGTGGAAGACCTCGAGGCAGAGATAGAGGGACTCTCCACCCGCATAGAGCGCATCAAGGCCGAGATAGGCGAGTTTGAACGCGCCATCTCGCAGAAGCGCGGCGAAATCATCGAGAGCCAGGCCAGCGTGGAGCGCTACAAGCAGCAGCTGAACGAGGTGCGCAACAACCGCGAGTTCGACACCCTGTCGAAGGAGATAGAGTTCCAGACACTCGAGATAGAGCTGTGCAACAAGAAGATCAACGAGGCCACGCGCCGCATTGACGAGAAGAACGTCGAGCTGGACGGCAGCGCCGCCATACTCGAGGAGAAGCAGGGCGACCTGGAGGTGAAGAAGAGCGAGCTGGACGAGATCATGGACGAGACGCGCTCAGAGGAGGAGAAGCTGCGCGAGAAGGCCCACGAGCTGGAGGCCAAGATTGAGCCGCGTCTGCTCACATCCTTCAAGCGCATACGCAAGAACGCACGCAACGGACTGGGCATCGTCTACGTGCAGCGCGACGCATGCGGCGGATGCTTCAACAAGATTCCGCCACAGCGGCAGCTCGACATCAAGATGCACAAGAAGATCATCGTCTGCGAGTACTGCGGACGCATACTCATCGACCCCGAGCTGGCTGGCATCAAGACCGACAAGCCCGCTGCACCGGAGGAGAAGAAGACCACACGCCGCCGCTCCGCCACCGTGAGGAAGACCTCAACGTCGAAGAAGGCCACCGACGCCAACGACATGATTTAATGCATTAATTCAAGTTTCGCATTCGCTCAACTTGGGGGAGTTAAAGG
>DGHX01000038.1:0-166 GCA_002392835.1 Prevotella sp. UBA3837
TGATTTCCTCAAACGGGTCGATGTCGGTCTTGTTCACTGGCTTCATCTCGAGCACCACGTCGCCGTACATCTGCACGAAGCGGCGGTACGAGTCATATACGAAGTGGGGGTTGTTGGTCTTCTTCACCATGCCTTCGGCCACCTCGTCGTTCAGACCCAGGTTCAG
>DGHX01000038.1:229-2586 GCA_002392835.1 Prevotella sp. UBA3837
GGATGGTGTCCATCATGCCGGGCATAGAAGCGCGTGCACCCGAGCGGACGCTGACGAGCAGGGGGTTCTCCTTGTCGCCGAACTTCGAGTTCATCAGCACCTCGATGTGCTTCACAGCGGCCATCACGTCATCGTTCAGCAGCTCCATGATCTTCTGCTGGCCCACCTTATAGTATTCGTTGCAGCAGTCGGTAGTAATAGTGAAACCAGGAGGAACGGGAACACCAATAAGGTTCATCTCGGCCAGGTTGGCACCCTTGCCGCCGAGTTCCTCACGCATTTTTGCATTACCTTCGGCCTTTCCGTTGCCGAAGAGGTAAACTCTTTTTTGACTCATAAATGATTTAGTTGAAAAAAAATGTGTATTAATATAAGTTGTTTGTAATTCTATCGTGCAAAGTTAATCGTTTTTTCGCACACTACCAAAGAAAACTCGATTTTTTTATTTTATTAAAATATTTATTGTATCTTTGCACCCAGATTGTGCACATTATTTATATTATAGAGACATGAAATACCTTCTGACCCTGGCCCTGCTCTCGGCTGCCATGCTGGCTCAGGCCCGCCACCGCATACTGGCCCCCAACTTCAAGTCGCTGGAGGTGATAGTGAACGACGACTTCGAGGCTTCGCCCATCCTGACGCTCGGCCGTAACGACGTGCTGACGATAGGCTTCGACGAGCTGTCGCACACCTACCACCGGCTGGTGTACACCGTTGAGCCCTGCAACCCCGACTGGACGCCCACCGAGGGTCTCTTCGAGAGCGACTGGCTGGAGGGCTTCAACGGCCAGCCCATTGAAGACTACCAGAACTCGCTGAACACCACCGTGCTCTACACCCACTACCAGCTGCAGCTGCCCAATGAGGACACCCGGCTGACGATGAGCGGCAACTACCGGCTGCACATCACCGACGAGGACGACGGCGACCGCGAGGTCATCTGCGTGGAGTTCCGCGTGCTGGAGCCGATAGCCAACGTCAGCATCGGCGTGACCACCAACACCGACATCGACCACAACCTGAGCCACCAGCAGCTGTCGATGAACATCGGCTACGGCCGCCTGAACGTGACCAACGTGGCCGAGCAGGTGCAGACCTTCGTCATGCAGAACGGTCGCGAGGACAACATGAAGGTGAACGTGCGTCCCAACTACAACACCCCCCAGGGACTGCGATGGGAGCACAACAAGGGCCTCATCTTCGAGGCCGGCAACGAGTACCGCAAGTTCGAGGTCCTGGACCCAAGCCACCCCACCATGGGGCTGGCCCACATAGCCTGGGACGAGGCGTCGCGCAGCTACCATGCCCTACCCTTCCTGGCCGAGCCGCGCCGCAGCTACATCTACGACGTCGACGCCAACGGCGCATGGCTGGTGCGCAACAGCGACAACTACGACATTCACACCACGTCGGACTATGTGTACGTGCACTACAAGATGCGCCCCGCCCGACGCTACGACCACGCACAGGTCATCATCGACGGCCGCTGGACCAACGAGGCGCCTGACAACTACTACATGACCTACGACGACGAGGACCAGTCGTACAATGCCGTAGTGCTGCAGAAACTGGGCTACTACAACTACCAGCTGCTCTTGCAGGACATGGACGGCACCACGCACCTCTTGCCCGAAGAGGGGTCGTTCTACCAGACGGAGAACCACTATGAGGCGCTGGTCTACTACCGTGGCACGGGCGAGCGTTCCTGGCGCTTAGTGGGCTTCGCCGAGAACACCTTCAAATCGTTGTAAGACAAAAAGGCATCAAACTCGCGGGTCTGCCATAAGGACGTGCGCTGCCGCTTTCTTAGTAGCAGGCGCGCATAGTGGCGTAGAATCATGTACTATGACCGTTTTCCTGCACCAGCATTGACACTCAGTGGGTTAAAGAGAAAAACCTGCACCGAAACCTGCACCTGAACCTGCACCTGAGCCTTGCAAGACAGTGGAATTACGCGTTATTATGTACACAGTCAACTTGGATTACGACTGGCGACAGTATGCGCCATTCGCGAAGCGCGGACTTGTTGTCCGCAGGTTGCGGACTCTTTGTCCGAGGGCTTGGAACTTTTTGTCCGCGGCCCGCGGACAAAGAGTTCCAAGTTCGCGTACTCTTTTTTGGTACTTACGTTAATGTTTCTTAAGCGCTTGCAAAAAAAATGGTTTAACTGGTAGCTATTCAGGCCACCTCTGCCGTACAGACTGTACGGCTGAAACAAGTCTGGGTAAGTGATGGTGGTACGCCGGAGGCGGCCCGCTTTAGCGGTCCTGGCTGAATATGTGCAGCCTTAGACAGCACAAGCTGTGTGACTGTACCAAACAGATTTACTGAGGTGCAGGAAACGGTGCAGGAAA
>DGHX01000038.1:2656-9623 GCA_002392835.1 Prevotella sp. UBA3837
CGGTGCAGGAAACGGTGCAGGAAACAGAGCGTAAGCGACTGTCAATCAGCGCTGGTGCAGGAAAACGGGGTTATTTTTCCCGTGCACGTCGGCTGAGCGCTCAGAGCACTCCCTTGGTGGAGGGCAGCTGATAGCGGTAGACGTCGCGGCGCGTGGCCTGTCGCAGACTGCGCGCCAGGGCCTTGAATATGGCCTCAATCTTGTGGTGCTCGTTAGTGCCCTCGGCCTGCACGTAGAGGTTCATCAATGCGGCGTCGCTGAGGCTCTTGAAGAAGTGGAAGAACATCTCGGTAGGTACGTCGCCTATGCGCTCGCGCCGGAATTCGGCATGCCACTGCAGCCAGGGGCGTCCTCCGAAGTCGAGGCACACATGGGCCTGACAGTCGTCCATGGGCAGCGAGAAGCCGTAGCGCTCCAGCCCGCGCTTCGCCCCCAGTGCCTGTCGCAGACAGTCGCCCAGGGCCAGCGCCGTGTCCTCGATGGTGTGGTGCTCGTCCACGTGCAGGTCGCCCTTCACGCTGATGTCGAGGTCAATGCCGCCGTGGCGCCCTATCTGTTCAAGCATGTGGTCGAAGAAGCCCAGTCCGGTGCTGATGTGGCACTCGCCGCTGCCGTCGAGTGCGAGGCTGACGTCGACGTCGGTCTCCTTCGTGGTGCGCCGCACGTGTGCACGGCGCTCGCCGTCGATGATGGTCTCAGCGGCCTGCTGCCAGGTGGTGTCGCCGTCGAGGATGATGGCCCGGCAGCCTATGTTGCGCGCCAGCTGGCGGTCGGTGTCACGGTCGCCGATGACGTAGCTGCCCTCCATGTCGTACTGCTCGGTGTCGAGCATGTACTTTTGCACCATGCCCGTGCCGGGCTTGCGCGTGGGGGCGTTGTCCTCGGGGAAGTGTGGGTCTATGAGTATGTCGTCGAAGCGTATGCCCTCGCCCTCCAGTGCCTGTAGTATGAAGTTGTGTGCGGGCCAGAAGGTGTCTTCGGGGAAGGAGGGTGTGCCCAGCCCGTCCTGGTTGCTCACCATGACCAGCAGGAAGTCGGTGCGCTCGGCCAGCAGGCCCAGCCAGCGGAAGACGCCGGGCTTGAAGCGAATCTTGTCGAGGGCGTCGACCTGCTCGTCGTGGGGTTCTTCTACCAGTGTGCCGTCGCGGTCGATAAACAGTATGCGTTGTTTCATTGCTTTTTAATGTTCTGAAGTGGATGGTGAAGTGGGTGATGATGTCTGTGAGGATGCCTGCTTATCGGCCCCTGCCTGGGCGTTTCCCCAAACGTAGTAAAGTGGGAAGAGTGTCGACAGGTGTATGTAGGCCTGCAGCAGGGCACAGAGTGCAAAGGTGGCGAAGGTGACCAGCGTTGTGTTGCCGGGCATGATGGGTGTGTCGCCGGCGGCCATGTCGGCAGCAGCCTGCACATGGGCCGTGGCCATGATGACGGCGGGCATCTGCAGCAGCAGCGTGGCCACAAACACCAGCAGCGCCATGACCAGCAGCACCACGATGAGGGTGCCCAGCTGATGGCGCCGCACCACGGTGAGCAGCATGCGCGGCAGACGCAGCAGGCCACGTGCGGTGAGGCGCCAGGGCCAGCGGCCCCACCATCGGCGCGGACCGTGTATGGCGGCCGTGGCAGCGTGCTCGGCCAGCGGGGCAAAGCCGCCGGCGAAGGCGAAGAGGATGGCGGCGACGGCAGCCAGCAGCAGGCTGAGCGCCCACCAGCCCAGCTGGCCCGTGAACGGACGGTCGGCCACGAAGCGGGGCAGCAGGTGGCAGAAGAAGAGGGTCATGCTGGCACCCACGGTGAGGGCGTAGACGACGGCCTGCACCCACGAGGAGCGCACCAGCCGCCACAGATTCTGCAGATAGAGGCGGTAGCCGTCGCTCAGTACGGCCTGCATGCTGCGTTTGCGCAGCAGAAGTAGTTTTTCCTTGTTATCGTTGTTCTCCATTTCTTTGTTCTCCATTTCTATTTGTTTTATCAATATTTTTAGGGAGTGGAAGGAGTGAAAGGAGTGGAAGGAGTGTAGACGATAGACTTTACACTTGTTTATCCCTTCGGAGGAGGAATCTTGGAGGAGTATCGGAGCAGCAAGACTATCGTCTACACTCCTTTAACTCCTTAAACTCCTTTAACTCCTTTAACTCCTTTAACTCCTTTAATTTCTTTCACTCCAAAACTTGCGAAAGTTGAGTTAATACTGTTCAGCACTGCGCCGCAACTGCTCCAGGTAGTTGCTGATGCGCTCCAGCTCTTCGGGTATGCGAATCTGCTGCGGACAATGCTTCTCGTGAATGCAGCGCCCGCACTTGATGCAGTGGTCGGGCTGACGCTCGCGGGGCACCACGCGGTCGAGGCTGATGAGATAGTTGCGGCGCAGCCGGCGGTAGTCGGGCGAGCCGGCATCATCGGGCATGCTGCGCTCTATCTTCATCTTGTTAAAGTGGGTGAAGATGGCGGGTATGTCGATGCCGTAGGGACAGGGCATGCAGTACTGGCATGCGTTGCAGGGAATGGTGTCCTCCTCCATCATCTGGTGGGCAATGGTGTGGTCGAGGAATTGCTGCTCCTCCTGTGTGAGCGGCACCAGGGGGCAGTAGCTGAGCAGGTTGTCCTGCAGGTGCTCGGTGTAAGTCATGCCGCTGAGCACGGTGAGCACACCCTCAGGGGTACCGGCATAGCGGAAGGCCCATGAGGCGATGCTCTTCTCGGGCTGACGCTGCTTCAGCTGTGCCGCCACAAACTGCGGCAGCTTGGCCAAGCGTCCGCCCAGCAGGGGCTCCATGATGACGGCGGGTATGCCCAGCTTCTGTAGCTCGGCATAGAGGTAGCTGGCATCGACGTTGGTGTCGTTTATCTCATCGGCGTAGTTCCAGTCCAGCCAGTTCAGCTCTATCTGCACGAAGTCCCAGTGGTAGGTGTCGTGCAGGGCCAGCAGCTCGTCGAAGACGTCCTGGCGTCCGTGGAACGAGAAGCCGAGGTTGCGGATGCGGCCTGCCTGGCGCTCCTGCATGAGGAAGTCCATGATGCCGTTGTCGACGTAACGCTGGTTGAACTCCTCCATGCTGCCGCCGACGGCGTGGAGCAGGTAGTAGTCGATGTAGTCTACCTGCAGCTCGCGCAGGGAGTCGTGGAACATTTTCTTGGCTCCCTCAGGGGTCTGGGAGTCAGGAGCGAAGTTCGAGAGCTTCGTGGCCACGTAGTACTTCTCGCGTGGCAGGCGGCTCTGTGCTTTCAGGGCTATGCCGGTACAGCGTTCCGACTCTCCGCGGCAGTACACTGGCGAGGTGTCGAAGTAGTTCAGCCCATGCTCAATGGCGTAGTCCACCTGGCGGTTGATAAGCTCCTGATCGAACTCCTCGCTGCCTTCCTTCATGGGCAGCCGCATCATGCCGTAGCCCAGCAGCGACACGCGGTCGCCGGTGGCGGCGTTGGTGCGGTAGGTCATCTGGCCGATGGGTGGCTCCACCTGGTTCTTATACTCGTCGGCTGCCGCATCGCTGCCCTTCCGGCCGGCACAGGCAGCCACCGCAGCCGCTGCTCCGCCGGCGCCCAGCATCTTCAGGAAGGTGCGGCGGCTCATGTTGTCGTTCTTCTTCATAGCGCTAAATAGTTTTGTGTCTTTCGTAGCCCTCGACATGTATGGCCGACAGGGGCCTGACGGGACAAACATACTCACAGGCACCGCAGCCGATGCAGGCCGACTCGTTGATGGCGGGCACCGATGGCGACAGCTCGTCGGCAGGGTCGCTGGGCACCATGGTGATGGCGGCGGCCGGACAGTGGCGGGCACAGTTGCCGCACTCGTCCTTGCCCTGCGCCGAGATGCAGTCGGCAACGACCACGATGGCACGCCCTATCTGCGTGCTCGACTTCTCCTCGAGGCTGATGGGCTGTATGGCTCCCGCCGGACATACCTGCGAGCAGCGGTTGCACTCAGGACGGCAGTAGCCACGGTCGTAGTGCATGGTGGGCTGCATGAGGCTCATCAGGTCGGTGCCGGGACGCAGCACGTCGTTGGGGCACTCCGACACGCAGAGCTGGCACCCCGTGCAGCGGCGGGCCATGTTCTGGGCCGACAGCGAGCCGGGAGGCGTGAGGGGCGTCAGGCGACGGGGGCTCTGCTTGGCCTCGATGGTGGCCAGGCCGCCGTCCACCAGCTTGTCCTGTGCCAGGGCTGCCGTGGTGGCCATGGCCGTGGCCAGGAGGAACGAGCGCTTCGAGGCATCAGGCCCGGCGGCGGCCGACGGTCCGGCGGCAGACGACTGGTGGGCAGACGGCTGGTGGGCGTATTTCAACGCTCCGAACTGGCACTTGCTGATGCAGTCGCCACAGACCACACAGCGTGAGTGGTCGACGGTGTGCGTCTTATAGTCGATGCACGAGGCCTTGCAGTTCTTCGTGCAGAGCGAACAGGAGCGGCACTTGTCGGCATCGAAGTGCACTTTCAGCCACGAGAAGCGGGCCAGGAAAGACAGCAGCGTGCCCACGGGGCAGATGGTGTTGCAATAGGTGCGGCCGCCACGCCACGCCAGCACGAAGAGCAGCACCAGCGTTGCCACGGCTATGATGAGCACGGGCAGCGAGCGCAGCCATACATCGACCGTGTAGAAGGCATAGCTGTCGGCACGCTCGGCCACTGAGGCCAGCACATTGTTGCCCAGCTGCCATAGCGGCTGAAAGAGCATGGTCATGATGCGGCCGAAGGCACTGTAGGGCGCCAGCAGCTGTACGATGCTGCCCACACCGGCCGCAAAGGCCACCACCATGAGCGCCAGCATCAGGTAGCGCAGCCACTGGCGGGCGGGCGAATAGGTGTAGCGGTTCTTGCGCGACTTCTTGCCCAACCAGCCGAAGACATCCTGCAAGACGCCCAGCGGACAGATGACGGAGCAATAGATGCGCCCGAAGACGAGCGTCAGCAGCGCCAGCGCCACGATGACGATGACATTCAGCGCCAGCAAAGCCTCAAGGGCCTGCGTCTTTGCCATCCACGACAGCCACGTATGGGCCGTGCCGGTGAAATCGAGGAACAGCAGCGAAAGCCCCACGAAGAAGACGGCAGCAAGTGTAATTCTCAGTTTTCTCAACATGTATTGTCCTTACTTTGTTTTAGTTGTTGTAGGTGTTATTCATGTCAGCGCGGGCCTGCTGCCTGGCAGGCACCAGCAGTATGCTCGCCTCGTAGAGCAGCCACAGGGGCAGCGAAACGATGATCAGGGTGAAGATGTCGGTGGTGGGAGTGATGATGGCCGCCACCACCAGGATGGCCACCACGGCATGACGGCGGTAGCGCCTCATGAGCCCGCTGCTCAGCAGGTGCATGCGGCCCAGCAGCCAACACAACACGGGCAGCTCGAACACCAGCGCCATGACCAGGCACATAGAGATGAACGTGTCGATGTACGACTGAAGCGTCAGCATGTTGTCCACTGCGGCACTGACCTGATAGGTGCCTAAGAACCTGACGGTAAGTGGAAAGATGACGAAGTAGCACACCAGTGTGCCGAAGAGGAACATGGCGTAGGACGCACCCACCACGCGGAAGGCCACACGGCGCTCGCCCTGATAGAGCCCCGGGGCCACGAAGCTGAACAGCTGGTAGAGCACGTATGGCGACGCCAGCAGCAGGCCGGCATAGGCTGCCGTGCGCATGTGGGTCATGAACTGCTCGGTAAGGCCGGTGTTCATCAAGTGCAGGCTGAACGGCTCGCTGTGCATCAGGCGGAAAGTGATGAACTGGCTCGAACTGGGAGCCAGCACCACGCTGAAGAGCTCGTCCTTCAGGCAGAAGGCCACCACGGCAAATAGCACCACCACGCAGAGGGAGCGGATGATGACCCAGCGGAGCACGTCGAGGTGCTCCCAGAAGGTAGCCGGCTCTGAACTCATTCCGTCGTCTTGGCGTCCTTGCTGTCCTCGCCGCTCACCACGTCGTCCATCTCCTTCATGCCGTCCTTGAAGCTCTTAACGCCCTTGCCCAGCCCACGCATCAGCTCGGGAATCTTAGCGCCACCAAAGAGCAGCAGCACGACAAGGGCTATGAGCAGTATCTCCTGGCCGCCAAGGCCGAAAAGGAGCAATGTTTTCAATGCTATCATATCAATACGTACGTTATATTATAAAAACGCTTGCAAAATTACACTTTTTTTCGCAGAAAATGCAAATTTAAGAAGGATTTTATGTACCTTTGCAGCAAAATTGTGCAAAATAGTGAACATGGCAAGCAATCTGAGATTTCAAGTAGTAGAAGAAGCTTTCAAGAAGCGTCCACTCGACATTCACCCCCCGAAAGAACGTCCTTCGCAGTATTTTGGCAAGTACGTCTTCAACCGAGAAAAGATGTACAAGTACCTGTCAAAAGAGGTGTATCTGAAGCTCATCGACGTCATTGACAACGGTGCCCGGCTCGACCGCTCAATAGCCGACGCAGTGGCCGCAGGCATGAAGCAATGGGCACAGGAGATGGGCGTGACACACTACACCCACTGGTTTCAGCCGCTGACAGAGGGAACGGCCGAGAAGCACGACGCCTTTGTGGAACACGACGGAAAAGGAGGCATGATAGAGAAGTTCAGCGGCAAGCTGCTCGTGCAGCAGGAGCCCGACGCCAGCAGCTTCCCCAACGGAGGCATACGCAACACGTTCGAGGCCCGCGGATACTCAGCATGGGACCCCACCTCGCCCGTATTCATCATCGACGACACGCTCTGCATACCCACCATCTTCATAGCATACACCGGCGAGGCACTCGACTACAAGGCACCGCTGCTGCGAGCGCTGCACGCCGTGGACAAGGCTGCCACGGAAGTGTGCCACCTGTTCTACGACGACGTGAAGAAGGTGCAAGTGAACCTGGGCTGGGAACAGGAGTACTTCCTCGTTGACGAAGGACTGTACTCAGCACGCCCCGACCTGATGCTGACAGGCCGTACGCTCATGGGGCACGAAAGCGCCAAGAACCAGCAGATGGACG
>DGHX01000038.1:9679-10310 GCA_002392835.1 Prevotella sp. UBA3837
ACTACTTCGGCACCATACCCGACCGTGTGCAGGCTTTCATGAAAGACCTGGAGATACAGGCACTGGAGCTGGCCATACCCGTAAAGACGCGCCACAACGAGGTGGCCCCCAACCAGTTTGAACTGGCTCCCATCTTTGAGGAGTGCAACCTGGCCGTAGACCACAACATGCTGCTGATGAGCCTGATGAAGAAGGTGGCACGCAAGCACGGGTTCCGCGTGCTGCTGCACGAGAAGCCCTTTGCTGGCATCAACGGCAGCGGCAAGCACAACAACTGGAGCCTGACCACCGACACCGGCATACTGCTGCACGCCCCCGGCACCACGCCAGAGGAGAACCTGCGCTTCATCACCTTCATCGTGGAGACGCTCATGGCAGTATATAAGCACAACGGGCTGCTGAAGGCATCAATCATGAGTGCCACCAACGCCCACCGACTGGGCGGCAACGAGGCCCCGCCATCCATCATCTCAAGTTTCCTCGGCACTCAGCTCACCGAACTGCTCAACCACATCGAAGAGTCGGAGACCGACGAACTGTTCAACCTCACGGGCAAGCAGGGCATGGAGATTGACATACCGCAGATTCCGGACCTGATTGTCGACAACACCGACCGCAACCGCACCTCGCC
>DGHX01000038.1:10372-16007 GCA_002392835.1 Prevotella sp. UBA3837
GCACCTCGCCCTTCGCCTTCACCGGAAACCGCTTCGAGTTCAGGGCACCGGGCAGCAGCGTCAACTGCGCTTCGGCCATGATTGCCCTGAACGCCGCCATGGCCGAGGCACTACACTCCTTCTGCGAGCGTGTCACAGCCCTCATGGAAAAAGGACAGAGCAAGATAGCGGCTATCCTCTCAACGCTGAAAGACGACATCAAGACCTGCAAGCCCGTCCGCTTCGACGGCAACGGATACAGCGAGGAATGGGTAAGGGAGGCTGAGCAGAGGGGCCTCGACGTCGAGAAGTCGTGCCCCGTCATCTTCGAGCACTATCTCGACGAGGACAGCATCACCATGTTCGAGAGCACGAAGGTGATGAACCGCAAGGAGCTGCAGGCACGCAACGAAGTGAAGTGGGAGATGTATGTGAAGACGGTACAGATAGAAGCCCGCGTGCTGGGCGACCTGGCCATGAACCACATCATCCCGGTGTCGACACACTACCAGAGCCAGCTCATCAAGAACGTGCAGGGCATCAACGACATCTTCTCGTCGGCCATCTTCACCGCACAGAAGGCCACCCGCCTGTCGGCCCGCAACATGAAGCTCATCGAGGAGATTGCCGAGCGCACGGAGCGCATCGAGCAGTTAGTGGAGGAGCTGACCGACGCACGCCGCGTGGCCAACCGCATTGCCGACATTCACCAACGCGCCATCGCCTATCACGACAATGTGTGTCCTAAGATGGAACTCATACGCGACGAGGCCGACCACCTGGAAATGATTGTGGAAGACGGGCTGTGGACACTGCCCAAGTACCGCGAGCTGCTGTTCATCAGGTAGGCTCAATCGGCCTGCATGGTGGCCGAGGCCAGACGCTCCAGGTCTGCCTCCTCACCTACCACCCAGATGATGTCGCCCACCTGGAAACGACGCGACGGCGGGAACGGTGAAAGATTCTCCTTCCCCTCCTCAAGACCAACGACCATACACCCGTAAGAACTTCGTAGGGCGCTCTCCTCAAGAGTGTGTCCTACGAAGCTGCTTTTGCGGCCTACGACAAACTGCCGAAGCTTCATGGCACGCTGCTCCACATCGTAGTCCTCGGGATGCAGTTCGCGCTCGAGGGCCGCCTTCAGGGCTGCCAGCTGCGTGTCGCTGCCAATCACCTGTATGCGGTCGAGCGGGAACAGCATGTCCTTGCCGTCGGGTATGTTCAGGCGGTTGCCGCCACGCAGGATGCTGCTCACATGCACACCATACTTACGCCCCAGGCTGAGCTGCTTCAGCGTCATGCCTGCCCAGAGCGAGTTCTGAGGAATGTCGAACTCGGCAATGTGGACATCACGGTCCAGCAGTCGTCCTTCGTAGAGCGGACGCCGCATGCCATGCACCTGTGCGACAATGTCACGCGAGCGCAGGTTGTTGACGAAGAGCCGCTCCAACAGAATGCTGCGATGCTTCACACGGCGCGAGAGAATCATCAGCAGCACGGCTATGACTCCAAGTGTGATGATGACCGCCGGCGTGAAATTTGACAGACGGTGACAGACATAGAACACAAAGGCGATGGCAATGGCCAGGCGCAGCAGTACGGTGGACAGCAGAGGCAGATGGTTGCGCCCCGAAGCCGCCCAGAGGGCACGCCACTCGTCGCTGTGGTTCTTCTTCATGACCATGGCACGAAGGAAGGGCGAGATGAGCAGCACGGTGAGGAGCCCGGTTAGCAATGCAGCAGGACGGATGTGCAGCCCCAGGATGACAATCTGCGAAGGCAGCAGCCTGTCGAGGAACGGCAGGAAGAGCATGAACATGAGGAAGATGACCGCGGCGGAAAGGATGCCGAACACCAAAGTGTAGATGGCCATCTGGCTGAGCAGGGGGCGCCACAGGCTGTGAGCTGAGGACGACGAGCTGCGGCTCATGGACAAGCGGTTGAGGGCACTGACAAGCCGCGAGGGAAGCCGTGGCTCCAGGGCATTATAAGCCGGCGTGGCGAGCCGTATCATGTAAGGTGTGAGAAAAGTGGTTATGACTGATACGGCCACCACAACCGGATAGAGGAAATGACTGATGACGCCCAGCGAAAGGCCCAGCGAAGCGATGATGAATGAGAACTCGCCTATCTGAGCCATGGAGAAACCGCAGCGCATGGCGCTCTTCAAGCTCTCGCCGCCAAGCATGAACGAGAAGGAGCCCAGCACCGACTGTCCTACGAGGATGGTCAGCACAAGGGCAATGATGGGGAACGCATAGTCGACAATGATCTTCGGGTCGACAAGCATGCCTACCGACACGAAGAAGATGGCTCCGAAAAGGTTCTTCACCGGCTCGACGAGCTTCTCAATACGCTCAGCCTCAACGGTCTCGGCCAGGATACTGCCCATGATGAAAGCACCAAAGGCCGACGAGAAGCCCACCTTGGTGGAGAACACAGCCATGGCGCAGCACAGGCCCAGCGACACGATGAGCAGCACCTCGGCATTGATCAGACGGCGCACCGAGCGCAGGAAGATGGGCACGGCAAAGATACCCACCACCAGCCACAGCACCAGGAAGAACACGATCTTCAGCACCGACGTAAGCATCTGGCCGCCCTCTACGCTTCCCCCGGCAATGGCGCTCAGCATGACCATCATCACAATGGCCAGGATGTCCTCGAGGATGAGCACCGACATGACCAGCCCGGCAAACTGCTGCTGCCGCAGGCCCAGGTCGTCGAAAGCCTTATAGATGATGGTGGTGCTGCTCATGGCCAGCATGCCGCCCAGGAAGATGCAGTCCATGCGGCTCCAGCCAAACAGATGGCCCACCAGCATGCCGAGTATCGACATGAAGAAGACAATGCTGACGGTGCTGATGACAGGCGAGGCACCCATCTTCAGAATCTTCTTGAACGAGAAGTCAAGGCCGAGGGAGAACAGCAGGAACATCACGCCAATGTCGGCCCAGAGGTGGATATTCGACATATCCACCACTGAGGCCGTATAAGGCATGTGTGGCGACACCAGGAATCCTGCTACGATATATCCCAGCACCAGCGGCTGGCGCAGGCGCTTGAAGATGAGCGTCACCACGCCCGCCACCACAAGGATGAGGGCAAGGTCCTGGATGAGTGCCGGCAGTTCTCCCATGGGCAATTTTTTCTTAATTACTCATTACTAATTGGTCAATTATTATTTAGCGGAGCGCCTTGATGGCGAAGGTGAAGTCGTAGTCCTTGTAGGGCAGACGATACTCCTCGCGCGGCCAGGCTCCCCAGCTGTTGACGCAGCCCAGTCCGAACTGGCGCTGCTGGATGAACACCTGCGTGCGGCCGGCGGGTACGAGGTCGCCGCTGTGGTGTCCCCAGGCCTTGTCCTTCGACGGGCCGTCGTCGAGCTGGTCCATGGTGTAGGGCATGGCGCTGGCCTCAAAGGGAGCATTGCTGTAGAACATCAGGCCCTTGCCGTCGGCATCGAGCACGCTGAACCAGCGCACGTCGGTGTGATTGCCGCTCTCCTGCGGACGCACATACTCGAAGTACTCGTCCTGCACATTATTATTATATAGGCCGATGAACTCCGACGAGTTGCGGTCGATGTAGTTCTCCACCGGTCCGCGGCCGTAGTATTCTATGCGGTCGTACTGGCGGGGCATCTGCAGCTGCATGCCATAGCGGAAGAGGTCGCTCACCTTGGCCTCCTTGTCGGTGGTGAGCTGCTGGCGGATGATGACCTCGCCCTCGCTGGTGAGTGTATAGGTCATGGTGAGCTGAGCTTTCTGCTCGGGCATGTCGAAGTTGACGACGACAGCGTTACCCTGAGCCTCGACGCTCTTCACGCGCAGCTGCGGATTCTTCCATGTCTGGAAGCGGCGCTGCAACTGGGCACCGTAGTCATTGTCGGTGGGGGCTCGCCAGAACTCGGGCGTGATGCTCTCGCGGAACTGCAGCATGCGCTGGCCGCCTGCGTTCAGGTAGTCAATCATGCCTGTGCGCTTGCCTACTGAGAAGTCAGTGCCGTTGGCCGAAAGCTTGATGTAGGTATTTGTTTCCTCCTTCACGACGCCGGTTCCGTCAGCTGTCTTCAGCTCGGGGAATTGATAGGCGTTCAGGCAGAACTGCTGGCGGGCCAGCACCTGTCCCTTCTCGATGAGGGGCTCGCCGTTCTTCGACTTGAACTGGAAGATGACGAAGATTTCCTGGTCAGCATGGTGGCTGAGCACACGCTCAATGGTCTGCCGCAGCTGCTCGTCGCTGATCAGCTTGCGCTGCTGGGGCTGTATGCCGCTGATGTCAATCTTGCCTCCGTGGCCGAAGGTCATGCCCTCGGGCCGGCCGTCGGCAGCATGGTGATGACGGCCGCCGGCACCGCCCACGAACCAGGACAGCTCCACGTCGTCGAGTGTGCGGAAGAAGTTCTCGTTGTACACCTCAAACTTACCTTCCTTCAGGCCCTTGTCGCTTACCCAGATGTTCTGGTAGTAGTACTGCACCTCATAGGCATGAGGGTTCAGACGGCGGTCGGGGGCGATGATGCCGTTGCAGTTGAAGTTATAGTCGGAGGCAGGATACTGTCCATAGTCGCCGCCGTAGGTGAAGATGGTGCGCCCGGTGACAGGGCTCTTGTCGCGCAGGCCCTGGTCTACGAAGTCCCAGATGTAGCCGCCCTGGTACTTGGGCTCCTTGCGAATGAGGTCCCAGTATTCCTTGAAGCCGCCCATGCTGTTGCCCATGGCGTGTGCGTACTCGCACTGGATGAGGGGCCGTGGGTTGCTGCCCTTGCTGTAGCGCTCGCACCACTGGTAGTCGGCATACATGGGGCAGGCAATGTCGGTATAGCCGCTGTCGAAGGGGGCACGCTCATACTGCACGGGGCGCGTGCTGTCGTAGTTCTTCACCCAGGTATAGGCTTTCTCGAAGTTGGGGCCGAAGCCGGCCTCGTTGCCCAGCGACCAGACGATGATGCTGGGGTGGTTCTTAAACGATTTCACGTTGGCCTCGTTGCGCTCCAGGTGCATCTTCTCGAAGTCGGGACGCTTGGCCAGCGTCTTCTCGCCGTAGCCCATGCCGTGGCTCTCGAGGTTGGCCTCGGCGGTGAGGTAGATGCCATACTCGTCGCACAGCTCATACCAGCGGGGGTCGTCGGGATAGTGGCAGGTGCGCACGGCGTTGATGTTCAGCTGCTTCATGATCTTGATGTCCTGCACCATGCGGTCCACGGATACGATGTAGCCGCCGTCGGGGTCCAGCTCGTGGCGGTCGGCGCCCTTGATGAGGATGGGCTGCCCGTTGACGAGCAGCTGTCCGCCCTTAATCTCTATGTGGCGGAAGCCCACGCGCAGGGGGACTACTTCCAGCACCTTGTCGCCATTCTTAAGGTAGACATACAGCGTATAGAGGTTGGGGGTCTCAGCGGTCCAAGGCTTCACAGCGTTCAGGTACACCTCCTGGTTCACGCCGAACTCATCGCCTAACTGTCCGTTTTCCAGCGCCAGTCTCATCGTGACATTCGCCTTGCCGGCCGTCTTCACGTCAACTTTTAGCATTCCGCGCTTGGAATCGACAAGCCAGTCTTGCGTAACGGTGACGTCCGTGATATGTGCCTTCGGGCGGGCATAGAGGTACACCTCGCGGGCGATGCCGGTGAAGCGCCAGAAGTCCTGGTCCT
>DGHX01000038.1:16075-25329 GCA_002392835.1 Prevotella sp. UBA3837
CACCAGCGCATCACCTGCATGGCTATGAGGTTCTGCCCTTTCTTCAGGTATTTGGTGATGTTGAACTCTGCGGCCACCTTCGAGTCCTCGCTATAGCCCACGTACTTGCCGTTGACCCACACCGAGAGGTTGCTGGTGGCGGAGCCCACATGGAAGAACACCTCCTGTCCGCTCCAGTTAGAGGGAAGCTCGAAAGTACGCCTGTAAGAGCCTGTGTAGTTGTTCGTTTCACCTATATAGGGCGGATTGCTGTCGAAGGTAGTGCTCCAGGCATAGCCCATGTTCTTGTACGTCTTGTCGCCGTAGCCCTCTATCTCGAAGAGTCCGGGCACGGGGAAGTCCGTCCACTGCGAGTCGTCGTACTTCAGGGTGTAGAAGTCTTTCGGGGCCTTGTCGTGGTCCTTGACGAAGTGGAAGCGCCACTTGCCCTCCATCGACAGGTAGCGGCTGCTCTGCGTCTTGTCGCCTGTGGTGGCCTTGTCGGCACTCTCATAGGCGAAGAAATGTGCACGCCGAGCCTCGCGGTTCACTTCATTCACGGCAGGATCTTGCCAGACGGGTAGCTTGTCGGCGGCCATGACGTCGGCGCCAGCAACAAGCATCATTGCTAATAGTGTTTTTTTCAACATAGGTTTTAATAGTCTGTTAATTATTAAAAAAGTTGTGCAAAGGTACAAAATATTTGCGAATACGAATGCTGTATTGCGAATATTTTTGTACCTTTGCAGCAAAAATATGCAAAAACCATGAAGGAAAAACGAAAAGAAACAGCGCCGTCGCAGCCCGTTCCATGGCTGAAGTACTGCCCGTTGCTGGTGTGCGCCGCTGCCCTGGCTGCTGTTTTCATCAGTCTTCTTACCACAGAACGCGAACTGCTTTGGAAGGTGCAGGAGCTGAACCTGCACCTCGATACGCCCCTCTTCTTCCGCCAGCAGATGGTGGTGCCCGGCGGCCTGCTCACGTGGCTGGGCACGTGGTTCACCGAGTACTTCTATCACCCTGCCTTGGGGGTGTCTGTGCTGTGCGGCTGCTGGGCGCTGCTCATGTGGCTCACGGCGCGTGCCTTCCGCGTGCCGCTGAAGTGGGCGGTGCTGCTGCTCGTGCCGGTAGCGCTGCTGCTGCTGACGTGCGTGGACATGGGCTACTGGATATACTATCTGAAGCTGCGCGGCCATTTCTTCGTGGCCACCCTCGGCCTGTGTGCCGCCTGTGCCCAGGTATGGGCCTGCCGCTGTCTGCCGCCAGGCGGATGGTGGAAGCCGCTGTTCATCCTCCTCAGCACGCTGGTGGTCTATCCGCTGACGGGAGCCTATGCGCTGCTGGCCGCCCTGCTCATGGCCCTGCAGGCCGTCAGTCAGGCTGCCGGAAATCGCTCTTCGCGCCTGTGGCCGCTGGTGGCTGCCGTGCTGGCCGTGGTTGCCGTTCCGCTGCTTGCCTACCGCCTTGTGTTCTATCAGACCAGCCTCGGCAACATGTGGGTGGCGGCCCTGCCCGTCTACTCTATCGTCGAGGACCACAACGTCTACTATCTGCCCTACGTGCTGCTTGCCGTCAGCTACATCCTGCTCGCCCTCTTTGCCCACCGCCTGTGCAGTGGCGACGTGCTGAAGCCGCTGCGCTGGGGGGCTGTCAACACACTGGTGCTGGCAGTACTGGCAGCGGGCACCTGCTACGGCTGGTACACCGACGGCAACTTCCATAAGGAGCTGCGCATGCAGCAGTACATGGAGGAACAGGACTGGGAGGGGCTGCTCAGCGAGGCGGCCGTTCAGCCCGATGAGCCCACACGCGCCATCGTGCTCATGCGCAACCTGGCCCTGAGCCGGCTGGGCCGTCAGGGCGACACGATGTACCACTACCGCCAGGGCGCCAAGGAGAGCAACACGCCGCTGCCGGTGAACATGAGCCAGGTGGTGGGGCGCAACATCTATTATTACTATGGCTTGCCCAACTACTGCTACCGCTGGTGCCTGGAGGACGGCGTGGAGTTCGGCTGGCGGGCCGAGCAGCTGAAGTACATGGCCCGCTGTGCCATCGTCAACGGCGAGACCGCCGTGGCCCGCAAGTACCTGAATCTGCTGAAGCACACACGCTACCACGCACAGTGGGCAACACAGCAGGAACGCTACCTTACCGACAGGCAGGCGCTTAGCAGCGACCCGCACTACAGCCCCATCCTGCACCTGATGGACTACGAGGACAAGCTCAGCAGCGACCAGTCGGTGGTGGAGCAGTTCCTCATGCACCACTTCGTACAGGACTACAGCACCGACACCCTCTTCCACGAGCAGTCCATGAACGCCGCCCTGTGGATGAAAGACATACAGATCTTCTGGCCCGTCTTCTTCCAGTATGCCCAGGAGCATACCACCACCCCCATGCCCCTCCACTATCAGGAGGCCGCCTACCTCTACGGCCACCTGGAGCAGGGCGTAGACATCAGCCGGATGCCCTTCGACCCCAAGGTGAAGCAGAGCTACGACGACTTCATGCAGGCAGCAGCCAACTGCAACCGCATGGGCATGACCGAGGAGCAGATGAAGGAAAGCCTCTACGACCGCTTCGGCAAGACATTCTACTACGAGTACTTCCTCATACGCAACCAGAAACTGTATTGAGTTAGGAGTTAGGAATTAGGAGTTAGGAGTTAGGAGTTAGGAGTTAGGATTATGAAGCATACATCATTTATAACCAGTCATTTTTCTATTAGCATAGCACTGTTGCTGGCCGCCTGTTCAGGGGTGAGCGTCCCCGAGAGCTATACGCAGGCCGACCAGCTGCCCGCCATCTATCCCGACTACGCCGACGTCACCATCCCGGTGAACATCGCGCCGCTGTCCTTCCAGCTGGAACAGACCGATGCCGACGATGCCGTGGTGCGCTACAGCAACGGCGAGGCGGAGATTCTCTGCGGGGGGCTGAAGGCGCAGCCCTCCCTCGACGACTGGCGACAACTGGCCGGCAAGGCCGCGGGCGGCGACATCACCGTGGAGGTATATGCCCGGAAAGGCGACAGCTGGACGCGCTACCAGCCCTTCGCCATACACGTCAGCACCGACAGCATAGACCCCTACATCAGCTACCGACTCATCTCGCCCAGCTACGTCACCTACGAGGAGCTGACGCTGAACCAGCGCTGCCTGGAGAACTACGACGAGGAGGTGATGGTCGACAACATGCTCTGCTCCACCGAGGCCAAGGGACAGTGTGTCAACTGTCACAACTACCAGCAGTACAACCCACAGCGCATGCAGTTCCACGCCCGCCAGAACCACGGCGGCACCGTCATTGCCTACGACGGCCAGCTGCGCAAGGTGAACATGAAGAACGATTCCACCATCTCCGCCGGCGTTTACCCCGCCTGGCACCCCACCCTGCCCCTCATCGCCTACAGCACCAACCTCACCAGCCAGAGCTTCCACACCCGCAATGCCAACAAGATTGAGGTGGCCGATGCGGCCAGCGACCTCATACTCTACGACGTGGAGCGCAACGAGGTGACCAACGTCGAGAACGACCTCAGCGAGTTTGAATGCTACCCCCACTGGGCCCCCGACGGACAGACGCTCTACTACTGCAGCGCCCACTTCGAGCGGCGCGACACTATTCCCGCCGCCGCTGAAGTGTTCTTCCGTGCCAGCGAGGTGAAGTACAACCTCTACCGCAAGACCTTCGACCCCGCCACGCGCCGCTTCGGACCCCGTGAGATGGTGTTCCGTGCCGACTCATTAGGAGCGGGCATCCTGGGCCTCGACACCCTGCGCACCGACTCCATAGGCCTCAGCGCCACCCTGCCCCGCGTCTCACCCGACGGACGCTTCCTCCTCTTCACGCTCGGCCGCTACGGCGTCTTCCACATCTGGCACCACGAGGCTGACCTCTGGCTCATGGACCTGAACAGCGGCGCCACGCGCTCCTTCACCGAAGTGAACTCACCCGACACCGAGAGCTACCACTCCTGGTCGTCAAACGGGCGCTGGATCATCTTCAGCAGCAGGCGCACCGACGGCAACTTCACACGGCCCTTCATAGCACATGTCGACGCCGACGGCCATGGCAGCAAGCCCTTCGAGCTGCCGCAGGCCGACCCCGGCTACCACCACGAGCTGATGAAGAGCTACAACATCCCCGAGTTCATGAGCGGCCGCGTCACCTTCACGCCCCAGCAGTTTGCCGACGTGCTGAAGGGCCAGGAGGCCGCAACGGCCACGTTCACCGAGAGTAAGTAGCCCTGCGCCCGCGTTCCCATCAATGAAGAAGCTCAAGAAAATCGTCAACTGGACCATCTGGAGTCTGCTGTCACTGTATGTGGCGGCCGTAGTGCTCATCCACCTGCCCTTCGTGCAGCGGTGGCTGGGCTCTGTGGTGGCCGGAGCCTTGAGCACCCAGCTGCAGACCGACGTCAGCGTGGGGCGCATTGACCTGGGATTGTTCAACCGTCTCATCATCGACGATGTCAACATCAGCGACCAGCGCCGGCAGCCCCTGCTGCACGCCCGCCGCCTGTCGGCAAAGGTAGCACTGCTGCCGCTGTTCAATGGGCGCATCGACATCTCGTCGGCACAGCTGCTGGGAGCCGAGCTGTTTCTCAGGCGCGACAGCGCCGCAGCGCGCCCCAACTACCAGTTCATCGTCGACGCGCTGTCATCGGGCAGCGACGACGGTCCCTCTGCGCTCAACCTGCACATCGGTTCGCTCATCGTGCGACGCCTGTCGCTGGCCTACGACCAGCTCGACGCACCGGCCACACCCGGACGCCTGAACCCTCGCCACCTGAAGGTGAACGACGTCAGCGCACACATACTGCTGCGAACCCTTACCCCCGACTCGCTCTGCATCAACGTCAAGCGCCTGTCGCTCAGCGAGCTCTCAGGACTGCAGCTCCATCAGCTCAGCTTCAGGGCCGAGGCCAACCGTCAGCAAGCACGCATTGACGGTTTCAGGCTGATTATGCCTGAGACTGACGTCACCATCGACAGCGCCACGGCCACCTATCACGCCGACAGCCTGCTGGCCACCCTCCGCTACCGCGCAGCACTCGGCAGCAGCGTCATCAGCCTCGCTGACCTGCGCTGCCTGCTGCCACCGTCACTGCCCACCAACCACACCCTGCGCCTGCAGGCACGTGTGCAGGGCACAGCCGGCAGCCTGCAATGCGACGAGCTGCACCTTGACGATGCCGATGCCGAGGGACGGCTGCTCACGCTGCAGGCCAGCGCCGCCGTCTCGCCCCAGCAGTGGCAGGCTCACCTGGCCCAGCTGCACATCAGCGACCGGCTGCTGCAGCAGGTCGCCGACTCCTTCCCCTCGCTGCCCACCGCCATCACACGCATGGGCAGCATCAGCATGACGGCCCAGGCACAAGGGACGGCCGACGGCGACATGGAGGCACAGGGGCGCATAGCCACCGCCCACGGCAGCCTGACGGCACAGGCCGACTACGACGCCGCGACGGAGCTGTGGAACGTCGCCCTCAGCACCGACAGCCTCGACGTGGGACAGCTAACGGCACAGGCCGACCTGGGCATCGTCAGCGCACAGCTGCAGCTGCACGGCACCCCCCGACAGTTCACCGTCACGGGCAGCCTGCCAAGGGCTGACCTGCGCCAGTACAGCTACCGACAGCTCACCCTCGACGGCACATTCACGGCAGGCACGGCAACGGGCAAGCTCACCATCGACGACCCCAACCTGCAGGCCGACGTAGAGGGCTCGCTCAGCCACAGCCAGAGCCAGCCCCACCTGCGGCTCACGGGCTTCATAGCACGCCTGGCGCCACAGCCACTGAACCTCAGCAACCGCTGGGGAGAGGCCACCTTCCAGGCCGTCGTCGATGCCGACATCACAGCCACCTCAGTGGCCGACGCACAGGGCACGCTCGACCTCGATGACTTCACCATGAGCGTCAACGACAGCACCAGCTACCACTTAGACAACCTGCACCTGAAAGCCCACTACGACGATGAGCAGCGGCGCCACGTGCGCCTCAGCAGCGACTTCGGCGAGGCGCAGCTCAGCGGTGCCATCAACTGGCCTACGCTGCCACACTTCCTCACATCGGCCATACTCGGGCAGCAGGCACACACCACGCCTGCGGCCGCCAGCAACTTCAGCCTGAACCTCGCACTGAGCGACAGCCGATGGATGCAACAGCTGCTGGGCATACAGCTCGACCTCGACGGCCCGCTCAAGCTGAAGGCCGACATCGACGAGGCACAGCAGCGACTGGACCTGCAGGCCGAGGTGCCGGCATTCAGCTACGCCACCGGCAACTACCGCAGCGCCCGACTGGACCTCAGCCACCAGGCCGACAGCACACGCTGCCACGCACAGCTCACACGGCTCACAGGCAAGGGGAAGCCCATATACATAGGGATAGAGGCCACAGGCAAGGACGCCACGCTCAACTCGGCACTGACGCTGCACAACGAGGGGCACGACGGCGGAACCGTCAACACCATCACACGCCTGTACACCAACGACCGGAAGCAGCGCGAGGCGCACGTGCGCGTGCTGCCATCGCTCATCAGCATGGGCGACGCCACATGGCAGCTGGAGCCCAGCGACATCGTCTACTCCGACCGACGGCTCATGGTCGACCACTTCACACTGCACCACGACGACGAGCACTTCATTGTCGACGGCATCGCATCCACACAGCAGCACGACTCGCTCATCATCGACCTGCAGGGCATCGACGTGGCAAAGCTCCTCGACCTCGTAGGATTCAGGGCCGTGAAGTTCGGCGGACGAGCCACAGGACAGGCCGTCGTGGGGCACGCCTTCAGCAAGCCCGCAGCATGGGCCGACCTCGCCGTCAGCAACTTCCTCTTCCAGCAGGCTCACATGGGCACACTGGAAGCACATGTCGACTGGAACGGCGAAGAGAAGCAGATTGACCTCGAGGCAGCCATCGACGACGGAGCCGAGGCACAGACCTACATCGACGGATTCATATCGCCGGCAAGGAAGGAGCTCGACCTGGGCATACGGGCCCGCGGCACCAGCCTGGCCTTCGTGCATTCCTTCACACGCTCGTTCATCAACAGGATTGAAGGCAGCATTCACGGCGACGTGCGGCTGCACGGCCCGCTGAAGCAGCTCGACCTCAGCGGCGAGGCCACCGTCAGCGGACTGGCTGCCATCTCCCCGCTGGGCACCACCTATACCTTCAGCGGCGACACCGTCACCCTCAGCCCGGGAACCATCACCTTCCGACGTTTCCACGCCTACGACCGTCAGCACCACGAGGCACAGCTCACAGGCGCCATCAACCACCGCCACTTCAAGAACTTCACCTTCGACCTCGAGGCCACGGCCAACCGGCTGCTCGTCTACGACTTCCCCATCGCCGACCCGCAGGCCACCATCGGCGGCACCGTTTGGGCCGACGGCACAGCACTCCTGCGCGGCCGTCCCGGCGAAGTGGTCATCGACTGCGATGCCACCCCCACGGCCGGCTCGGTCTTCTTCTACAACGCCGCCAACCCCGACGCCATCAACCGCCAGCAGTTTATAACGTGGGGGGAGGCTAAGGCCCCTGAAGCCCCCCCTTCTGCCCCCGAGGGGGCTACTATAGTTTTGGCGGCAAGGGATGAGTCTATAGAAGCCCCCTCGGGGGCCGTAGGGGGGGCTTCAGGGGCTTCAGGGGCCTCGTCTTCTTCCGACCTCTACTTCAACCTGCGCATCAATGCCACCCCTGATGCCACCCTCCGGCTGCTCATGGACCAGAACTCGGGCGACTACATCACCCTGAACGGAACAGGTGCGCTGCGGGCCAACTACTACAACAAAGGACCTTTCCAGATGTTCGGCACCTATAACGTGGAGCGGGGCATATACAGCATGACCATCCAGAACATCCTGAAGAAGAACTTCCAGTTCCAGCCCGGCAGCACCCTCACCTTCGGCGGCGACCCCCTGCAGGCCGCCCTGCAGCTGAAGGCGCTGCACACCGTCAACGGCGTGTCGCTCTCCGACCTGGGGCTCGGCAGCTCCTTCACCAGCAACACCATCCGCGTGAACTGCCTGATGAACATCCTGGGAACCGCCGGAGAGCCGCGCGTGGAGTTCGACCTCGAGATGCCCACGCTGAACAACGAGGAGGAGCAGATGATTCGCTCCATCATCACCAGCGAGCAGGAGCTGAACCAGCAGGTGGTGTACTTGCTGGGCATAGGACGCTTCTACACGCAGGGGGCGAACAACGCCGAGACGCAGGCCTACGGACAGACCGAGCTGGCCATGCAGAGCCTCCTCTCTGGCACCGTCTCGTCGCAGATCAACCAGCTGCTCACGCAGGTCATCAAGACCGACGACTGGAACTTCGGAGCCAACATCTCCACCGGTAACGAGGGGTGGCACAACGCCGAGTACGAGGGCCTGGTGAGCGGCCGCATGCTCAACAACCGCCTGCTCATCAACGGGCAGTTCGGCTATCGCGACAATGCCACGCAGGCCACGCCATCGTTCATCGGCGACTTCGACCTGCGCTACCTGCTCACACCCAGCGGCAGCATAGCCCTCAAAGCCTACAACCAGACCAACGACCGATACTTCACCCACTCATCCCTCAACACCCAGGGCGTGGGCATCATACTCAAGAAAGACTTCAACGGGCTCGGCGACCTGTTCGGACACAGGAGGCGAAAAGCAAAGTGAAGCAACGAGGGCAACTACCTACCCTTCACCAGCACAATCTTGTAGCTGTCGATGGTTCGGCAATCGTGGCTGATGTTCATACCCACTGCCCAGACGGGACGCTCGTCGGCGGCAAAGCGCACGCCCTTCGATGCACGCCCACGGCGTAGCCTCGTCTTTTCTCTTCTGTCTGTTCCATCTTAAGCCTGCTGCATCGCCTCCAGTGGTGATGCCGTTGCAAAGTTACGAAAAGAAGCCGAAAGCACAAAGCATTCGGCTTTTATTTGTCATGGTCCTCGTGCCGACAGGACGCAAACAAAAACGGGACGGTTCCCGATTCGCACCACGAATCAAAGAACCGTCCCGTGATAACAAAGGTTGGGAACGGCCTGCGTGCAGAAACAGTCCCGAAGGGACGTCAGAGTACAGCCGGGGGTGAAACCCCCGGTAAGGTGGGGGGCAAGCCCTGAAGGGGCGAAGGAACACAAGCAGGGGTGACGCTCCGGCTATACTTGAACTCCTTCGCCCCTTCAGGGCTTGCTTCTCCCTGTTCTACCGGGGGTTACACCCCCGGCTATACTCTGACGTCCCTTCGGGACTTACTTCCTCCCTGC
>DGHX01000038.1:25458-25602 GCA_002392835.1 Prevotella sp. UBA3837
GGGGTTCACACCCGGCTGTACTCTGCCGCCCCTTCGGGGCTTACTCCCTCCCTGCTTTACCGGGGGTTTCACCCCCGGCTGTACTCTGACGTCCCTTCGGGACTCACTTCCTCCCTGCGTTACCGGGGGTTTCACCCCCGGCTG
>DGHX01000069.1:0-12691 GCA_002392835.1 Prevotella sp. UBA3837
ACCTTACGGTTAATCTCGATACCAGCCTTAGCCAGGGCACCCATCAGCTTCGAGTAGCTGATACCCTCCATGCGTGCGGCAGCGTTGATACGCTGAATCCACAGTGCGCGGAAGTTGCGCTTCTTGTTACGACGGTCGCGATAGGCGTATGTCAGGCCCTTCTCCCAGGTGTTCTTTGCTACTGTCCAAACGTTCTTGCGGGCTCCGAAGTAGCCGCGGGTGAGCTTCAGAATTCTCTTACGCTTTGCTCTTGATGCAACGTGGTTTACTGATCTTGGCATAGTTTCTTACGTTTTTGAAGTTTGACAATAGGTTCTGGTTAACGCAGACACAACAGGTCGCGAACCTGCTTCATGTTGGTCTTGTCTACAATCTCATAGCCCACCAAGTTACGCTTCTGCTTCTTGGTCTTCTTTGTCAGAATGTGGCTGTGGTAAGCGTGATGTCTCTTAACCTTACCTGTTCCGGTGAACGAGAATCTCTTCTTGGCTCCGGAGTTTGTCTTTACTTTTGGCATTGTTTTGTTTTGTTTAAATTGTTATTAATAATAAGATGGCTACGCATATACCGGGCGCGCCACCCTTTTTAATGCTTAATGCTTAATGAGTAATGAGTAATGAGTAATGAGTAATTATGATTACCTCATGCGGTAGCAAATTATTCACTCTTCACTCCTCACTCTTCATTCCTCAGTGTCCTGCGTGAGCTTCTTCAGGGCGTCGGCACTTATCTTGGCGTTGGCCAGCAGTCCGCCGTTGGCAGGTGCCTCCACGTCAATGTCTGCGCTCTGTTTCTGCTGCTTCCCAGCTTCCCGCTGCTCGGCCTCTGCAGCCTCGCGGTCGCGTGCCTGCTGGCTCTTCTTCTGTGTGCCGGCCTTTTTCGGAGCCAGGTAGAGGAACATCTTCTTGCCTTCAAGCGAGGGCATCGACTCCACCTTTCCCACCTCTTCCAGGTCGTTGGCAAAGCGCAGCAGCAGCACCTCGCCCTGCTCCTTGAACAGGATGCTGCGTCCGCGGAAGAACACGTATGCGCGCACCTTGTTACCTTCTTCCAGGAACTCGCGTGCATGCTTCAGTTTGAACTGATAGTCGTGCTCATCGGTCTGCGGCCCGAAGCGTATTTCCTTCACCTCTACCTTCACTTGCTTGGCCTTCATTTCCTTCTGGCGCTTCTTCTGCTGGTAGAGGAACTTCGAATAGTCGATGAGACGACAAACGGGCGGGTTGGCATTCGGTGATATTTCCACCAGGTCTACTCCCTGCTGGCGAGCCATATCCAAAGCTTGTCGTGTGGGCATCACCGTCGATCCGCTCTCACCCACGATGCGGACTTCACGCACGCGTATCTGTTCATTAATACGGTACTGGTTCTGTTTTTTGTCGGTCTTCATCAAACGTTTTTAAGAAATCGGCTGCAAAGTTACTACAAAAGCGGCAAACCACAAAATAATTTGTTACTTTTTTTCAGCCGCTTGCCTTTTTTGTCGCCACTTTTGTTCGTTTTTACCATGCTAAGCACATGATGTACTGACAGCTACCTGTTGTATTTGCGCATGATGCGCCCTATGGCGCGGTCGAGTGTCTCGGTGGGCTCGATGATGTTGTAGTCGCGCCAGAAGGTGGTGTCGCGGAAGTACTCCACCTTGTCGAAGAAGGCATCGCGAGCATCGAATGACTCTCGCCCCCTGATGGGAGCCACGTTGCTGCTGGTGCGGCTGGTGACCACCATCTCGCAGGTGGCCGTGAAGGCCGTTGCCAGCAGCCGCCGGCGCCAGTCGCAGTTAAAGCGGAAGGTGCTGCGTATGTAGCTGATGCGTGTCACGCCGTCCTCGTAGCGGTAGTCTACGAGCAGCGACATCTCCTTAGGGCGGAAGCGCACGCCGGCGGGTTTCCTCACCAGCATCATCTGTGTGGCTCGTTCGCGGCTGCTCATGTCGAGCGTGAGGTCGGCGCGGGTAAAGGCGCGCGTCTCCACGTCAATGTACAGCCGCCCATAGTACAGTGCCCACGGCATGACGCGCCTGGGTGTCAGGCTCACCACGTATTGCTGTCGGTCGGCTATGCTCTGCGGTGTTTCCATCTTCATGTCATAGCAGTCCAGGTCGGCCTCGTTCAGCAGGAAGTCGCGGTTCTTCACCACATCGAGCAGCACGGGCCCCACGGGGCCGCCAAGCACCTTCACGCTGAGCGTGTCGCTCCGCTTGGGGCTCAGCAGGCGGCGTCCCTTACGTATGGCCACGCGGTCACGGGTCACGCTACGGCTGTAGGGGGTCTTGTACATGTCGACCACGCCCTCGGCCACGCAGATGTAGTGCTGGCGTTTCATGGCCGT
Organism: Prevotella sp. UBA3837; assembly: GCA_002392835.1. Classification (GTDB taxonomy): domain Bacteria; phylum Bacteroidota; class Bacteroidia; order Bacteroidales; family Bacteroidaceae; genus Prevotella. The sequence continues at coordinate 2,332 of DGHX01000069.1, forward strand.
CTCTCGGTAGAAGCAGTGGTACAGCTCGGGCACCGCACTGTAGTTGCGGCCTATCTTGCCGATGGCATCGCTCACCAGCTGGCGCGGGTCTTCGGCCATGACGACGACCTCATTGAGCCTGATGCTGGTGGGCTGCAGCCTGATGGTGAGCGGGCTGCTGTGCCGGCTCAGGTCCACGCGTTGCGACCTGTAGCCGAGGAACGACACGGTGATGGCACGGGGCATCGAGTCGGCCTTCAGCGTAAAGAACCCGTCGCTGTTGGTCACCACGGCCAGCCCCTCGTCGCCGGCGCCGTCGGCCGTCACGGTGGCTCCTGCCACTGCGCCGCCATCGGCCCCGCTGACGACGGTGCCGCTGACGGCAGTCTTCTGTGCCACGGCCGTCAGCATCAGCAGAGCGGTGAATGTCAGGATAAGCAGTCTTCTCATCATTATAGCTTTAGTGGTTGGTATTCTGACAAGATTATTGACTTGTCTGCTAAGTTTGCTGCAAATATACACAAAAAAGTGTAAATAACCAAGAAAACCGTTGGAAATATGAATTATTTTTGTATCTTTGCACCACGGTTTGCCGTAGCTTATTGAACTTGACCGTAACTATAAATACTTATTAATACTTTAAAACCATCATGAAGAACTATCCTAAAATAGGCATACGCCCTACCATCGACGGTCGCCAGGGCGGTGTGCGCGAGCTGCTTGAAGAAAAGACCATGGCGCTGGCCCATGCAGTAAAGGACCTCATAGAATCGACGCTGAAGAACGGCGACGGGTCGCCCGTAGAGTGCGTCGTGGCCGACGGCACCATCGGCCGTGTGGCCGAGAGCGCTGCCTGCGCCGAGAAGTTCGAGCGCGAGGGCGTGGGCTCGACCATCACCGTCACCTCCTGCTGGTGCTACGGCAGCGAGACGATGGACATGAACCCACACTACCCGAAGGCCGTCTGGGGCTTCAACGGCACTGAGCGCCCCGGCGCCGTATACCTGGCTGCCGTGCTGGCCGCCCATGCGCAGAAGGGGTTGCCCGCCTTCGGCATCTATGGGCACGACGTGCAGGACCTCGACGACAACACCATCCCCGCCGACGTGGCCGAAAAGCTGCTGCGCTTCGCCCGCGCCGCTCAGGCCGTGGCCACCATGCGCGGCAAGAGCTACCTCTCGCTGGGCAACACCTGCATGGGCATCGCCGGAAGCATTGTCGATGCCGACTTCTTCCAGCAGTATCTGGGCATGCGCACCGAGTATGCCGACCTGGTGGAGATTCTGCGCCGCGTAGACTTCGGCATCTACGACCACGACGAGTTCGGCCGGGCCATGCAGTGGGTGGAGCAGTATGCCAAGCCCCACGAGGGCCACGACTACAACGAGGAGCGTCCCCTCTTCCCCGGCACTCCCATGACCACCTACAACGGCAAGGGCAAGGGCAAGACCCGCGAGGAGAAAGACCAGGACTGGCAGTTCACCGTGAAGTGCATGATGATTATCCGCGACCTGATGCACGGCAACCCCCGCCTGCTCGACATGGGCTACCTGGAGGAGGCCAAGGGCCACAACGCCATCGTGGGCGGCGTGCAGGGGCAGCGCCAGTGGACCGACTACAAGCCCAACTTCGACTTCCCCGAGGCCATGATGTGCACCAGCTTCGACTGGAACGGCATCCGCGAGGCCGACGTGCTGGCCACCGAGAACGACGCCCTGAACGGCGTGTCGATGCTCTTCGGCCATCTGCTCACCAACCGCGGCGTCATGTTCAGCGACATACGCACCTACTGGAGCCCCGAGGCCGTGCGCCGCGTCACCGGCTGGCAGCCGGAGGGTGCCGCTGCCCAGGGATTCATACACCTCATCAACAGCGGCGCCACCACCCTCGACGCCACCGGCGCCATGACCGATGCCGAGGGCAAGCCCACGATGAAGGAGCCGTGGAACATGACGCAACAGGACGTAGAGGCCTGCATGGCGGCCACCAGCTGGATGCCGGCCGACCGCGACTACTTCCGCGGCGGAGGCTACTCCAGCCACTTCCTCACCCGTGGCGGCATGCCCATGACCATGCTGCGCCTGAACCGTGTGCAGGGCCTGGGCCCCGTGCTGCAGCTGGCCGAGGGATGGACCGTTGACCTGCCGCAACAGGTGAACGACACGCTGGACCGCCGCACCGACCCCACCTGGCCCACCACCTGGTTCGTGCCCCGGCTGGACGCTACGAAGGACTGCTTCCGCGACGTCTACTCCGTCATGAACAACTGGGGTGCCAACCACGGCGCCATCTGCTACGGACACGTCGGAGCCGACATCATCACCCTCTGCACCATGCTCCGCATACCCGTATGCATGCACAACGTGGCCGACCGCGACATCTTCCGCCCCGCCGCATGGAACGCCTTCGGCATGGACAAGGAGGGGGCTGACTACCGCGCCTGCCAGAACTTCGGACCGGTGTATAAGTAAGTCCCCCTACCCCTCCCGGAGAGGAGGAGTGTTATAATAATTATAGTTTCTCACTCTTTTACAGCTACCACAGATTACGCAGATGTCACAGAGATATAAACGATTACAGCCGCTTCGCGGCAATCATGAAATGATTTCACAGATTATCACACGCTGAAACCTGTGTAATCCTATCGAAATCTGTGCAATAAAAAAAACGGCACAGCCAAATCCGTGTAATCTGTGCCATCTGTGGTTGTTATAAAAAGGTGGACAATGCAATTGATTATAACCATGAACAGAAACAACATCAATACCGGCGATAATGGCAGCACAGCCGCATCGCCACAGTCAGCGGGCAAGGAACGGCTGGTGGCCACCCTCGTGCCCTTCATCCTGGTGACGTTCTGCTTTGCCCTGTGGGGCTTCGCCAACGACATCACCAACCCCATGGTGAAAGCCTTCTCAAAGATTTTCCGCATGAGCGTCACCGACGGCACGCTGGTGCAGGTGGCCTTCTACGGCGGCTACTTCTGCATGGCCTTCCCCGCCGCCATCTTCATCCGCCGCTACAGCTACAAGGCAGGCGTGCTCATGGGGCTGGCGCTCTATGCCATCGGCGCCCTGCTCTTCTTCCCCGCCAAGGCCATCGGCGTCTACGGCTGCTTCCTCGTGGCCTACTTCATCATGACCTGCGGCCTGTCGTTCCTCGAAACCTCGTGCAACCCCTACATCCTCACCATGGGACCGGAGGCCACCGCCACGCGGCGCCTCAACCTGGCCCAGTGCTTCAACCCCTGCGGCAGCATCATCGGCATGTTCGTGGCCATGAACTTCATCCAGGCTCGCCTGAACCCGCTGAGCAGCGACGAGCGCGCCCTGCTGGGCGATGCCGAGTTCGAAGCCCTGAAGGAGCAGGACCTCAGCGTGCTCATCTCGCCCTACCTCATCATAGGGCTGGTCATCGTAGCCATGTTCCTGCTCATCCTCTTCACCCGCATGCCCCGCAACGGCGACAAGAGCCGCGACATACACCTGCTGCCCACGCTGCGCCGCCTGTTTGCGCTGAAGCACTACCGCGAGGGCGTGGTGGCACAGTTCTTCTACGTCGGGGCCCAGATCATGTGCTGGACGTTCATCATACAGTACGGCACCCGCATCTTCATGGCCGAGGGCATGGGCGAGCAGCAGGCCGAGGTGCTGTCGCAGCGCTTCAACATCTTCGCCATGCTCTTCTTCATCTGCTCGCGTTTCATCGCCACCTTCCTCATGCGGTGGGTGCGTCCGTCGCGCCTGCTCACCGTCTTCGCCCTGATGGCCATGCTGTTCACCCTGGGCGTCATCCTGCTGCAGAACCGCATGGGCCTCTACTGCCTGGTGTGCGTCAGCGGCTGCATGTCGCTCATGTTCCCAACCATCTACGGCATAGCCCTCGACGGGCTGGGCGACGACGCCAAGTTCGGCGCTGCCGGCCTCATCATGGCCATTCTCGGCGGCTCGGTGCTGCCACCGCTTCAGGCCGCCATCATCGACTGCGGCACCGTCCTGGGCTCGTTCCCCGCCACTAATGCCTCGTTCGTGCTGCCGCTGCTGTGCTTCCTCGTCGTGGCCGTCTATGGCTACCGCACGCATGCACGGCAAGCGCTCTAAACAAATTGTTACCGATATGGAAGGATACATTCAGACCATCAGCCACGGCACCGTGAAGCGCTACGTGCAGCTGCTCAAGATAAGCGACAACCCCCAGCTGGTGGCGCAGTACCGCCGGTGGCACTCCGAAGAATGCTGCTGGCCCGAGGTGCTTCAGGGCATACGCCAGGTGGGCATACTCGAAATGGAGATATACATCCTGGGCAGCCATCTGGTGATGATTGTCGACACGCCGCCCGACTTCCGCTGGCAGGAGGCCATGGACCGCCTGGCCACGCTGCCCCGCCAGGCAGAGTGGGAGGCCTTCGTGGCCCAGTTTCAGGGCTGCGACGCCCAGGCCCGCAGTGACGAGAAGTGGCAGCCCATGGAGCGCATGTTCCACCTGTACACCTGAGCATGTTGCACCACCTGCACTACTTGCACTACCTGCACCACTTGCGCTACCTGCACTACTTGCACCACTTGCACTACTTGCACCAAGGCTTCACTGGCCAAAATGCATATTCATACATTTTCACCCGGAGGCCGCACAGCAAAAAAAGGAGGCCGCATTTGAAAAAAAGCGGCCTCCATTTTTTCACGAGCGGCCCGCTTTTTATTATATACCATAGGAAAGGGTAAAAGAGCGGGCAAAACCGAATAAATATTCAGTCCAATGAATAAATATACAGTTTCAGCCGGTGCTACTGCCATCAGCTTTTTGTCATTTTGCAATCCTCCCCCGCATTTCAGCAGCGGTGCAAGTAGTGCAAGTAGTGCAAGTAGTGCAACTAAAATTCAGGATAGCGAAAGCCCCGGATGGCTCATTCCATAATGTGCCAGGATCATCATGTCCAGCTCGTGCTCTTTTTCTTCCGTTGGCAGTGCCTGTCGCTTCATCTGCTGAATTTCCATCACCCGGCACTCGTACTCGGCATCTTCCTCGTCGGAGACGTCCTTGACAGGGATACGTCCTATGAGCACTTCACGCAGCTCACGATTACCGCCCTGTATGGGTGGGAAATCCTCGAAGAAGCAATACCGGAACAGGGCGGAATTGAAGAATGCCGCCAGATAGCCCAGATGTCGGCCCACAATCATGAAAGCCTTGTCGTTGAAATAGTAGCCGTCGGTGTCTAAATAGGAAGCAGGGGGGGGTAGCCGGTCTTAATTCCATAATTGATTTTCCGAGAACGTCTGCGTCCTACAGGGAGGGATGTATATTTTCTACTACAAGAAATTGCGCTCCTATCTTGAAAGTATATAATTTTTCTTAATTTGAAACGCTTTGTTTGCTCATGCCGCAGGAATGTTGTACCTTTGCATTTCATTACAACCCAAAACCACAAAAAAACGACAGAAAAATGAACAACGAAAACGAACAGAAGCAGCAGGGACTGCAGATAGAACTGCAGCCCGACAAGGCTCAGGGCGAATATTCGAACTTTGCCATCATCACCCACTCCTCGAGCGAATTCATCGTCGACTTCGCCCGCATGATGCCCGGTTTGCCGAAGGCACAGGTGCGCAGCCGCATCATCCTGGCTCCCGAGCACGCCAAGCGCCTCTTAGGTGCCCTGCAGGAGAACATCATGCGCTATGAGCGCACTTACGGACAGATAAAGATGCCACAGCCCAACAACGAGGGCCGCACCATCGCCCCGTTCAACGTGAAGGGCGGCGAGGCCTGAACGCACAGGTACACAGAAGCGGTGCACTCCACAGAAGGAGCGCACCGCTTCTGCTTTTTATAAGGTTATTTAAGTTTCGCATTCGCTCAACTTTAGGGAGTTAAAGGAGTTAAAGGAGTTAAAGACGATAGACTTTTACCTTGTTTTTCCCTTAGGAGAAAAGATCGTGGAGCATAGCGCTATAGCAACAGTTTGTCTTGCTCCAGCGCCAACGCATCTGCATGGTAATCATAAATATTCGCTTACACAAAATAAATGAAGCAAATAATTTGGCCGTATCCCCAAAAATGACTAATTTTGCAGAAAATATTCCTAAACATCACTATAACCCTAAAACTATGGACAACAATCACCCCTACCCCGCTGCCGACGGCAAGACGCCAGCCCTCAGCCTGTCGAAGAACCTGCTGGTTTCCGAGCTGCAGAAACCGATGGCCGAGTTCACCAAGGCCGACATCATCGGCTACATCGTCAAGAACGACATACAGATGGTGAACTTCATGTATCCCGGCGGTGACGGCCGGCTAAAGACGCTCAGCTTCGTCATCAACAGCCTGGACTATCTGGACACTATCCTCACCTGCGGCGAGCGCGTGGACGGCTCGAGCCTCTTCTCGTTCATCCAAGCCGGTTCGAGCGACCTCTACGTGCTGCCCCGCTTCCGCACCGCCTTCGTAGACCCCTTTGCCAGCATTCCCACCGTGACCATGCTCTGCTCCTTCTTCGACAAGGACGGACAGCCGCTGGAGTCGTCGCCCGAGCACACCCTGCACAAGGCCGCAGAGGCCTTCCGGCAGGTGACGGGCATGGACTTCGAGGCCATGGGCGAGCTGGAGTTCTACGTCATCAGCGACGACGAGCAGGTGTTTCCCGCCGAGGACCAGCGCGGATACCACGAGAGCGCACCCTTTGCCAAGGGCGGCGAGTTCCGCGCACGCTGCATGCACTACATTGCGCAGACAGGTGGACAGATAAAGTACGGACACTCGGAGGTGGGCAACTTCGTGCTCGAAGGAAAGAACTACGAGCAGAACGAGATAGAATTCCTGCCTGTGCCGGTGGAGCAGGCAGCCGACCAGCTGATGCTGGCAAAGTGGATCATCCGCAGCCTGGCCTATGAAGAGGGCTACGACGTCACCTTCGCACCGAAGATTACCACGGGGAAAGCCGGTTCAGGCCTGCACATACACATGCGCATGATGAAGGAGGGCCGCAACCAGATGCTCGCCGACGGCATGCTCAGCGAGAATGCCCGCCGCATGATAGCCGGCATGATGGACCTGGCACCCGCCATCACCGCCTTCGGCAACAAGAACCCCACCAGCTACTTCCGCCTGGTGCCCCACCAGGAGGCTCCCACCAACGTGTGCTGGGGCGACCGCAACCGCTCGGTGCTGGTGCGTGTGCCACTGGGCTGGGCTGCCAATGCCGACATGTGCCGCACCGCCAACCCGCTGGAGCGGGAAGGGACAAGCCACTCTGCACTTAACAAGCAGACGGTGGAGATGCGCTCGCCCGACGGCTCTGCCGACCTCTACCAGCTGCTGGCCGGCCTCTGCGTGGCCTGCCGCCACGGTTTCGAGATGGACAACGCCCTCGAGGTGGCCGAGCGAACGTACGTCAACGTAAACATACACGCCGCCGAGAATGCGGACCGTCTGAAGACGCTGGCACAGCTGCCCGACTCGTGCGTGGCCTCGGCCGACGCACTGGAGCAGCAACGCAAGGTATTCGAGCAGTATGGAGTCTTCTCACCGTCCATGATCAACGGCATCATCCGCGAACTGCGCGCCTTCGACGACCAGACGCTGCGCAAGAACATCGAAAACTATCCGGAGGAGATACAGAAGCTCGTCAATCAGCATTTCCACTGCGGGTAGACCGCAGCGTGGCCACGACATACTCCGACTGCGTGCCGATGCGGAACTTGCCGCCCCAGATGCCTATGCCTGAAGAGACATAATACTGTGTGGTGCCGCGCCGGTGACTGCCCCACGAGCAATCGTAGAGGGCATCGGTGATCCACGAGATGGGCCACACCTGTCCACGATGGGTGTGGCCGCTCAGTTGGAAGTCGATGCCGCATGCCTCTGTCCGTTCGAGGTTGTAGGGCTGATGGTCGAGCACGATAGTATAGGATGATTTGAGATCCGAGGATTGAGGATTGAGGTTTTCAGTCAGCTGCGACAGAGGTTTGCGACGCCGGTTCGTGCGGTCGTCGCGCCCGATGATGACCAGCGTGCTGTCGACGACAGCGGCCGAGTCAATGAGCAGGTTGATGCGGGCATCACGATAGAACTGCTCGGCCCGCGGCTCGCCGCTGTAGTACTCATGGTTGCCCAGGCAGGCATAGACAGGGGCCTGCAGACGGCGAAGCTCGGCGGCCATGTCCTCCTCGATGAGCGGACGCACGCTGATGTCGATGATGTCACCCGCAATAAGTATCAGGTCAGGGTGCTCGCTGTTGACAAGGTCTACCCAGCGAGCCAGGTCGCTGCGTGTGTTGTGATAGCCCAGATGCAGGTCGCTCATCATCACGATGCGATAGTCACGGGGCAGAGGCTTCTGGGTAGTGACAATTAAAGGTACGCGAACCTTATTATTATAGTTCAGGCTGCCATAGACAAAAATTGCTACGATGAAAAGCCCTACCACGGCGGCAGTCACCCAGTTGGCATGCAGCCACGCCCGTGGCACCAGCCCCACCAGCCGGCCCAGGTCAAGCACTAGGAACGTCATCACCAGATAGAGCAGCACGAAGATTGACGAGGTGCCCACCACATAGCACACCCTGGCCAACGGCAGCGGCATGCGGTCGAGCTGCCCGCTGAAATTGAGGAACAACAGTGCGAAACAGGCTGCGAGCAGGACAATAATGGCCCACCGCCACAGCCGAGAAAGGGGCAAGAGCGCCCAGAAGTGCCACCCGGCATAGACGATGCCTGCCAAGGGCAGCAACAGGAAGAGTAACATCCACATGGTTTTCATTCTTTTTAATCAGAAAGCTGCTGACAGCGTGCAAAGGTAAGCATATTTTTCGGCGCCGTGCAGCGTTATTATGTTATATTTGGTTAAATTTCGTTTACGTGCACCTTTTAATGGTAAATAAGTTAGGTAGAATAAGAAAAAAGTTGTACCTTTGCAGCCCGAAATGCACCCTTATCAGACGAGGGCGTATTGTACATGCCGAAATTTCACAATATATTATATAAATAAATAACAAAAAAGTAAATTAAATTATGCCTACAATTTCACAATTGGTTCGCAAAGGCAGAAAGGTGATCGTAGACAAGTCGAAGTCACCCGCGCTGGACAATTGTCCCCAGCGTCGTGGTGTCTGTGTGCGTGTCTACACCACGACGCCTAAGAAGCCTAATTCGGCTATGCGTAAGGTAGCCCGTGTTCGTCTGACTAACCAGAAGGAAGTCAACAGTTACATTCCCGGCGAGGGACACAACCTGCAGGAGCACAGCATCGTGCTGGTGCGCGGCGGTCGTGTGAAGGACCTCCCCGGCGTGCGTTATCACATCGTGCGCGGTACGCTTGACACCGCCGGTGTGGCCAACCGCCTGCAGCGCCGCTCGAAGTACGGAGCCAAGCGCCCGAAGGCCGCCAAGAAGAAGTAAGAAGAGAGGTGTGAGTTTTTGAGTTTTTAGTTCTTGAGTGCTCGGTGATGAGTAGGCTCGGAACTGAGTGAAAAGCTCAAACAACTCAAAAGCTCAAAAACTTACAAAACTCAGAAAACTTAAAGAAAAACGTTTTGCTGGAGAAATCTTGAGGAAAAAGGTTGAGTAAATGCCCGAGTGTGGGCGTTGAAGACGACAGAAGAGAACAGCCCTGGCAGACAAAAACAGTAAAAACAAACAATGAGAAAAGCAAAACCAAAGAAGCGTGTGATCCTGCCGGATCCCGTGTTCAACGACACCAAAGTGTCGAAGTTCGTTAACCACCTGATGTTCGACGGCAAGAAGTCGAAGTCGTATGAAATCTTCTACAACTCCCTGGAGATTGTGAAGAACAAGATGAAGGATGCCGAGAAGACTCCGCTGGAGATTTGGAAGCAGGCACTGGACAACATCACCCCCCAGGTGGAGGTGAAGAGCCGCCGTATTGGCGGTGCTACCTTCCAGGTGCCCACCGAGATTCGCCCTGACCGCAAGGAGAGCGTCTCGATGAAGAACATGATCAGCTTCGCACGCAAGCGTAGCGGCAAGTCGATGGCCGACAAGCTGGCTGCCGAGATTATGGATGCCTTCAACAACCAGGGCGGTGCCTTCAAGCGTAAGGAGGACATGCACCGCATGGCCGAGGCTAACCGTGCTTTCGCACACTTCCGCTTCTAAGCATAAGCCCCCTATGCCAGGGGGCATAAGCCCCCTAAGTCAGGGTGTTGGGAGTCAGAAAAAGTGTATTTATGCTGAGGCTTCCATCCCCTTGACTTAGGGGCTTAAAGGATAACAATATTAAGTAACATAGGTATTAACAATGCGAGGAGAACGAGCGATCGTTCAGCCCCCAACCCCCTGACATAGGGAACTCAAGACAAACAATGGCAAAACAAGATTTGCATTTGACGCGAAACATTGGCATCATGGCTCACATCGATGCCGG
>DGHX01000069.1:12740-13954 GCA_002392835.1 Prevotella sp. UBA3837
ACATCGATGCCGGTAAGACAACCACCTCCGAGCGCATCCTGTTCTACACGGGTAAGACTCACAAGATTGGTGAGGTGCACGACGGCGCCGCCACCATGGACTGGATGGCACAGGAGCAGGAGCGCGGTATCACCATCACCAGCGCTGCCACCACCTGCAACTGGAAGTGGAACAACCAGAACTACAAGATCAACCTCATCGACACTCCGGGACACGTCGACTTCACCGCCGAGGTGGAGCGCTCGTTGCGTGTGCTCGATGGCGCCGTGGCCACCTACTCGGCTGCCGACGGCGTGCAGCCACAGTCAGAGACCGTGTGGCGCCAGGCTGACAAATACAACGTGCCCCGCATTGGCTACGTGAACAAGATGGACCGCTCGGGTGCCGACTTCTTCGAGACTGTTCAGCAAATGAAGGACATCCTGGGCGCTAACCCCGTGGTCATCCAGGTGCCCATCGGCGCCGAGGAGAACTTCAAGGGCCTGGTAGACCTCATCAAGATGAAGGCTATCCTGTGGCACGACGAGACCATGGGTGCCGAATACGACATCGAGGATATTCCCGCCGACCTGAAGGACGAGTGCGACGAGTGGCGCAACAAGCTGCTCGAGGCTGCTGCCGACTACGACGAGGCTCTGATGGAGAAGTACTTCGACGACCCCGCCTCCATCACCGAGGCTGAGATTATCGCCGCCATCCGCAAGGGCACCATCGCCATGCAGTGCACGCCCATGCTCTGCGGCTCGTCGTATAAGAACAAGGGTGTGCAGCCCCTGCTCGACGCCGTTTGCTCGTTCCTCCCCTCACCCTTAGACACTGAGGCCGTGGTGGGCACCAACCCCAACACCGAAGAGGAAGAGAGCCGCAAGCCCAGTGAGGACGAGGCTACCTCGGCACTGGCATTCAAGATTGCCACCGACCCCTACATGGGCCGTCTGGTGTTCTTCCGCGTCTACAGCGGTAGCGTGAAGGCCGGCAGCTACGTCTTCAACCCCCGCTCGGGCAAGAAGGAGCGCATCAGCCGCCTCTTCCAGATGAACTCAAACAAGGAGATTCCCATGGACAGCATCGACGCCGGCGACATCGGCGCAGGCGTGGGCTTCAAGGACATCCGCACCGGCGACACCCTCTGCGACGAGGAGAAGCCCATCGTGCTGGAGTCGATGACCTTCCCCGACACCGTGATCAGCATCGCCGTGGAGCCGAAGAGCCAG
>DGHX01000069.1:14016-14197 GCA_002392835.1 Prevotella sp. UBA3837
GCCAGGCCGACATTGCCAAGCTCGATAACGGACTGGCCAAGCTGGCTGAGGAAGACCCCACCTTCACCGTGCGCACCGACGAGCAGAGCGGCCAGACCATCATCAGCGGTATGGGCGAGCTGCACCTCGACATCATCATCGACCGTCTGAAGCGCGAGTTCAAGGTGGAGTGCAACCAGGG
>DGHX01000069.1:14248-20092 GCA_002392835.1 Prevotella sp. UBA3837
GAGTGCAACCAGGGCAAGCCCCAGGTGAACTACAAGGAGGCCATCACCAAGGAAGTGGAGATCGAGGAGGTCTACAAGAAGCAGTCGGGTGGTCGCGGTAAGTACGCCAAGATGCTTGTCAAGGTTGGCCCCGTCGACGAGGACTACGACCTGAAGAACAACCCCGGCCTGCAGTTCGTGAACGAGGTGAAGGGTGGTAACATTCCTAAGGAGTTCATTCCCAGCATCCAGAAGGGCTTCGAGGCAGCCATGAAGAACGGCATCCTGGGTGGCTATCCTGTTGACTCGCTGAAGGTGACCGTTGTCGATGGTGGTTTCCACCCCGTTGACTCTGACCAGCTGTCATTCGAGATTGCCGCACAGATGGCTTACAAAGAGGCCTGCCAGAAAGCTAAGCCCGTACTGATGGAGCCCATCATGAAGCTCGAGGTGGTGACGCCCGAGGAGAACATGGGTGACGTCATCGGCGACCTGAACAAGCGTCGTGGACAGGTGGAAGGCATGGAGGAGAGCCGCAGCGGCGCTCGCGTGGTGAAGGCCATGGTGCCCCTGAGCGAGATGTTCGGCTACGTCACCGCCCTGCGTACCATCACCAGCGGACGTGCCACCAGCAGCATGGAGTACGACCACCACGCACCGCTCTCGAGCGCCATCGCCAAGGCAGTGCTCGAAGAGGTGAAGGGCCGCGCCGACCTGGTGTAACAAACCTGTACCCTATATTTCGACAGATCATGAAAAAACCGAGAGCCCAGTGCTTTCGGTTTTTTTGTGTCTATATAGCATTTGCCCCCTATTGTGCCTGAGTATCGGAGAAAGACTTTGTAAGGCTGAGGTTTAGTCTTTATGTCCTAATCCTCGCGCGCGTACTGGAAGAAAAAAGTGGCCCGCGCGTGAAACTGTATTAATTTGCATGAGGTGCAAGAAGCACTTTTTTGCGTTAGTTATTTGGCAATATCAGAAATAATCAGTAACTTTGCGGCAAATTAGTAAACGATACGCTTATGATAACCGTTGCCAACCCTATCTATGACGTGGTGTTCAAATACTTGATGGAGGACAAACGTATAGCACGCACCATCCTGTCAGCCCTGTTGAAGGAAGACATCATAGAGGTGGACCTGCGCCCTCATGAATACGTAAACGACAAGCGTGACTCTGTGTCAGTGCTGCGCATCGATTTCGGTGCCCGTGTCCGGCGCAGCGACGGATCAGAACAGCTTATCCTGATAGAGCTTCAAAAGACCTGGCTTGAAACGGAGACATTGCGTTTCCGACAGTACCTGGGCGTACAGTACGACAACCCTGACAACATGCAGGACGGTGGCGAGCATGCTTTGCCCATGGTGGCTGTCTATCTGCTGGGCCACCGGGTGGGCGACATCGACGAACCGGTACTCTATGTCAAACACAAGGCGTATAACTACGACGAACAGCTGGTTACCAAGGGACTGCCCGACCCATTTGTAGACAGCCTGACGCACGACAGCATCATCGTGCAAATACCTCTGCTGCGCGGCCACTTAACCCATCAGCCAGGCGGAAGGACACACGGCAAAGAGCGTCTGGACAGGGTGCTGAGCATTTTTGACCAAAGCAACGGCGAGGGCCGCAACAAGCGAGTGCTCAACATTGACGACAGCATGTACAGCGGCGATGACGACATGGAGCATATCATACAGCGACTGGCCATGGCTGCCGGCGACTCAAAACTTCGTCAGGACATGAACATCGAGGAGGAATTCATTTCTGCCATCGAAAGGCGTGACACCGAGATCCTTCACCGAGACTACGCACTGGCCAAACAAAAGGTACTCATTGACGAGCAGAAGTCGCAGATTGACGAGCAGAAGTCGCAGATTGACGAGCAGAAGTCGCAGATTGATGAGCAGAAGTCGCAGATTGATGAGCAGAAGTCGCAGATTGACGAGCAAAGCATACGGCTTGCAAGAAAAGACGAGTCGCTGAAAAAATCAATCCAATTGCTTAGTGCCGCTAATCTTTCACCTGAAGCCATAGCAGAAAGCCTCAGCATGAGTATCGAAGAAGTCAAACGTTTCTTGCAATGAGCAACCAAGCCTGTCAGGAACGGTTTCTCTGAAACAACTGTGCACACTTGTCTTTTCACCCCCTTGCAACAAGTCAGACTGCATAAAGAACTGGAAATGCTGCCCGCCGCCGCGATAGCAGGCCCACTGAACGAGGCACTGCTGACCAGCCAGGCTGCAATAGTGACGGCGGCTCCCGGCGCGGGAAAATCCACGTTGCTACCGCTGACCATTCTGAAAGGATTGCCAGCCAACAGCGGGAAGATTATCGTACTGGAGCCCCGCCGTGTGGCAGCCCGTCAAATAGCCTCGCGCATGGCATGGCTGCTGGGTGAAGCAGTAGGCCAGACGGTGGGCTACCGCATCCGCTTCGAGAGCAAGGTGTCGGGTGAGACGCGCATCGAAGTGGTCACCGAGGGAGTACTTACCCGCATGCTGATTGACGACCCGACACTGGAAGGCATCAGCGTGGTCATCTTCGACGAATTTCACGAGCGAAGCCTGAATACCGACGAGGCTTTTGCCCTTACACGGCAATGCCAGGAACTGCTGCGCTACGACCTTCGCATCGTTGTCATGTCGGCCACCATCGACACATCAGCGCTGGCCGCTGTGCTGCATTGTCCGGTACTGCAGAGCCAGGGAAAGATGTTCCCAGTGGAGATAGTCCGCACGGAAGAAGAGGCCGATGCCTTCAACGCCGCGCAGCTCGTTGCCCGTACCGTTCTTCAGGCCCATCGTGTCCACGAAGGCGACATCCTGGCCTTCCTGCCTGGCGAAGGAGAGATACGGCGCACGGAAGAGTTGCTCGCAGGTAGCCTGGGCGACACACACATCTATCCACTTTACGGATTGCTCTCTAACGATGAGCAGGCACGGGCCATAGCCCCCAGCCTTCCCGGCCAGCGGAAAGTGGTGCTGGCCACGCCCATCGCCGAGACGTCGCTGACCATCGAAGGCGTGCGCGTAGTGGTCGACTCGGGCCTTTGCCGCAAGATGGTGTTCGATGCCGGCAGTGGACTGAGCCATCTTCAGACGGTGCGCATCTCGGCCGACATGGCCACACAACGCACAGGCCGTGCCGGACGTGTGGCGCCAGGGGTGTGCTACCGCTTATGGAGCATGGCCACCGAGCACCGCATGGAGCTGGTACGCACGCCAGAGATCATGGAAGCCGACCTTACCCCGCTGGTTCTCGACGCTGCCATGTGGGGCGAGAGCGAGGTGGAGCGCCTGCCATGGCTCACTCCCCCACCCCGCCCAGCCATCGCATACGCCAGGTCGCTGTTGCAGTCACTCGGTGCGCTCAGCACTGAAGGCAGGGTGACGCCACAGGGAAAGTCGCTGTCAAAACTTCCATGCCACCCGCGTATTGCACGCATGCTCCTTTCGGCCACCAGCCCTGAGCAACGGCTGCTGGCAGCCGACATCGCCGCACTGTTAGAAGAGAAAGACCCAATGGCTGGCGACGCCGACACATCGGTGGCCCGACGGCTTGACGCACTGCGCAGCGCTCGCCGCACAGGCAAGCCTGGCCGCTGGGCACACATGGAGCGGACGGCCCGCCAATATGCCGAAATGGTACACGCCAGCCAGCGCTGCACCTCAGTCAATCCATACGAAGCCGGTGTACTGCTCGCCTCAGCCTTCCCCGAGCGCATCGGCAGGGCATGGCGCGAAGGGGCTGCCACCTATCAGCTGTCGGGAGGCGACCTCGTTGCATTGGAGCCTTCCGATCCGCTGGCAGCGTCAGAGTGGCTTGTGGCAGCATCCATGCACCGCAAGGCAGGCGGAGTGGGCAAGGTGTTCCTGGCAAGCATCGTTGACCCCGCCGACCTGAAAGAATATGCTATTGAACGCGACAACATCAGCTGGGATGCCAAAGCCGGTGCCGTCGTGGCGCGATGCGAGCTGCGCATCGGCACCATTCTTTTAGACTCGAAGCCGCTCTCCGGCAACATGCGCGACGTGGTGCAACAGGTGGTTAGCGAAGCCATGGTCAAGGACGGTCCTTCGATGCTCAGCTTCACCGACGAGGTGCATGCCTTACAGCGCCGCATAGCCTTCATAGCAACCCGCCACCCCGAGTTGCTCCTGCCGACGGTAGACACTGAGTCGGTATGCCGCAGCGCTCCGGAATGGGGGCCCCTGTTTATAGGAAAGGCCTCGACGACGGCAGAACTGAAGAAGATTGACGTCAGCGAAGTCATCTGGAGCAGACTCACCTACCAGCAGCAGCAAGCCGTGGACAAGCTGGCCCCCACACACATCGTCGTTCCCACGGGCAGCCGCATCCGTCTGGACTATCGTCAGGGGGCCGAAGCTCCCGTGCTGAAGGTGCGGCTGCAGGAATGCTTCGGACTGGTAGACACGCCACAGGTCGACGGTGCGCCCGTACTGATGGAGCTGCTGTCGCCAGGATTCAAGCCCGTGCAGCTTACCACCGACCTGCGTAGTTTCTGGGGCAACACCTATTTTGAAGTACGGAAAGAACTGCGCCGCCGCTACCCCAAGCACGCGTGGCCCGACGATCCGATGCAAGCGTCCCCGGTGAGAGGGGTGAAGAGAAATGAAGAAAATCATCATAGCCATTGACTCCTTCAAAGGATGTCTGACGTCACGCGAGGCCAATCAGGCAGCTGCCGAGGGAATACTTTGCATGCTGCCTGATGCAGAGGTCGTCCAGTTGCCTGTCAGCGATGGCGGCGAAGGCTGGCTGGAGGCTTTCCGCGCGGTTGCCGGCGGCACGCTGACAGAGCTGACGGTATGCGACCCGCTGATGCGCCCCGTTACGGCACGCTATCTCGTCAGCGGCGAGACGGCAGTCATTGAAACAGCCCAGGCCAGCGGCCTTACGCTGCTCTCGCCAGAGGAGCGAAACCCCATGGTGGCCACCAGCTACGGTACAGGACAGCTCATAGCCGATGCCGTGCGCAAAGGCTGCCGCCACATTATCGTAGGACTTGGCGGCAGTGCTACCAGTGACTGCGGCATCGGCATGCTCCGTGCCATCATCGACAGTTTCGGCAAGCACGCCCGATGGGGCGACATACGGGCCCTCGACGACATCAGCTTCACCATCGCCACCGATGTCACCAATCCCCTGTGCGGCGAGCAGGGAGCAGCCCAGGTCTTTGCCCCGCAGAAAGGAGCCACACCAGCTGTGGTGGCCTACCTTGACGCTCGTGCACGACGCTTTGCCGACGTCTCAGCACGCCACTTCGGTTACGACCGCCGCAACGAGCCCGGAGCCGGCGCGGCAGGGGGCCTCGGCTATGCCTTCATGCAGTATATGAATGCCACATGCTGCACTGGCATCGACCTGTTGCTCAGGGCCGCCCACTTCGATGACATGCTGCGCACGGCTGCACTCGTCATCACAGGCGAAGGCTCAGCCGACCGCCAGACGCTAATGGGAAAATTGCCCTATGGCATCTTGCAGCATGCTAAAGCCCACGACGTACCTGTTTGGCTGATAGCAGGCCACGTCGCTGACCGCCGCCATCTGCTCGAAGCAGGATTCGACAAGGCGGAATGCATCAACCCCGCCAACTTATCCTTGAGCGAAGCCATGAAACCAGAAACCGCCATACGGAATATCCGTTTGTTTCTGAATCGCCATGCACAAACAATATCGCTGATATCGCAGACGCCATAGCTGGCAGAATCAGAGCTCAAGTGATGCAAATGTGATGCTAACAAAGAAAGATCCGCAAGATTCTGTATGTCAGTTTCTTGCGGATTTCGTAAAGTGATCCCGTTGGGACTCGAACCCAAGACCCACAGCTTAGAAGGCTGT
>DGHX01000069.1:20144-34266 GCA_002392835.1 Prevotella sp. UBA3837
CTCTATCCAGCTGAGCTACGAGACCGACCAAAAACGGTGTTAACCATGCTTTGGGGGTGCAAAGGTAGGCATTTTTTTGTAATTATGCAAATTTCAGACCTGAAATCTTACATAAGACCTGTCATCAAATGAATTACCACCAACCGCAAAGGCCTTAGTGGCCTTAAAGTCGCCAATGTTGAGCGGGTCGTGGCATCGTTGCCACTGCAGTCGCTCCTCGCTCTCGGCCAGCGTGGAACAGAGGAAGGGATAGCCATCGGAGGCGAGCACCAGCTGCGTGGGCTGGAAACTGAGGGTGATGATGCGCACATGCTGCTCGGCCACGGGGAATCCGTCGATGACGCTGTAAGTCTTATTCTGCTGCTGCATGGTCTGCAGCATGTGGGGAATAATCTGTTCACGGGCGGTGTCATGCTCGCGGAAATGGTCCCATGGCTCGGGGCTGCTGCGTATGATAGCTGCCCGCTGGCGCGCCAGCTCATCCTCACTGGGCTTGGGGTTGTCAAAGTACTGGTCACCAACCAAGCACTGGCAGTCGCCTACCATCCATACCTCGCGCCGCAGTCGGCTGAACACCACACACGATGCGGTGAGACGGTCTTCGGGATGCTCGGCCAGATGCTCCAGCAAGGCACGCTTATAGCGACTCCTGACGGCCTGTGTTGCCCCCACGCAGAACTGGTGGCAGCTGATGTTGGCAGGCATGCTGCGTATGAAAGAGGCAATGAGCAGCATGGCCAGCTGCCCATTAGTATGGTGGCGCAGCGACCAGTCACGATGGCAGCGCCGACGACTCTTCGACGTGGAGCCGTCGATGACGGCCACGAAGTTGTCGGTGATGACAATACCGTCTTCACAAGGCTTCTGCGGGTCTTTGCCCACTATCGTTTGTTCAATTATTGTCATGCTTCCCTGTTTTCAGCGTGCAAAGGTACAAAAAAAGAATGGGTTCAGCATCACACAATGAGTTGATAAAGTGCGGCAGTGTGGTTAAAAATGCTTAAACCGCACTACGTTTTTAAGCGCAAAGTTGTGTATGTGAGCTAAAATACGTACCTTTGCAGCCCGAAAGAAAAGCCGCCGCTGAGCAAATGACTCTTTAGCGGCGGTAACAAATAGTAAAATAGTTTAATTGTAAAATTGTAAATCAAGACATGAGTCAGAAAATTCGTATCAAGCTGAAGAGCTACGACCACAAATTGGTCGACAAGTCAGCCGAGAAGATTGTGAAGGCCGTCAAGGCCACGGGTGCCATCGTCAGCGGTCCTATCCCCCTGCCCACGCACAAGCGCATCTACACCGTTAACCGTTCTACCTTCGTCAACAAGAAAGCCCGCGAGCAGTTCCAGCTGAGCGACTACAAGCGCCTCATCGACATCTACTCGTCGACCGCCAAGACCGTCGACGCCCTGATGAAGCTCGAGCTCCCCAGCGGCGTGGAGGTTGAGATCAAGGTATAGGATATCGACATCAACTGATAAAAGCCTAAGCCCCCTGACTCAGGGAGGTATGAACAACCGGCACTGCTCTGTAATGAGCGGTGCCGCTTCTGTTTGCGGAATGCACAACGGCACGGCAGGCTTAACGGGCCAGGCTGTTCACGTAGTGCTCTATGTTGGTGTAGCCGCCACCTAACGTGTACTCGTTGGCATCGTCGCGTTTCGGGTCCAGGCCGTGGGCCCGCTCCCATTTGTCGGCCATGCCGTCGCCGTCGCGGTCGAACTTTTTGGCCCGTCGCGCCTGATGTTGCTTGCAATGGTGAGGTTATGGCCCGTGATGTCGATGATGCCCCCCACGTCGAACACCACGAAGCGGCCGGGCTGGCTCACGGCCTCGGCCAGCGAGCCGGGGCCCTCGGCGTTCAGGTTCGTCACGTGCACCACGGGGCAGCCACGGCCGCCGGTGGCATAGGCGCCATAGCCCTCGGCACCGGGGAAGGCCAACTGCTGGGCATGAGCCGTCAGCCAGCCCAGGCCGATGAGGAGCGCAAAAAGGTTCTTCTTCATAAGTCGTTAATAGTTATTTGTGGTTGAAAAAAGGGACGATATGAAATCAGCGGCAAAGATATAAAAAAAACTTGTAACAGACGAGCCTTTTTTGAAGATTAACGCAGGAAAGGCATAAGCATCAGTGTTAAAGATTGCTATAAAACGTGTCTGCCCGCTTTTCCTTTGCCTTTTATTCGCTATATTTGCACACCGAAAGCCTGATTCTATACGTAACGACTTAAAGCAAAGACACATTTGCCGGTAAGAAGATACAGACTATGGACAAGATAGAGATTATTCAGAATGGCGATGTCTATTCATGTGACATCGGGATCAGCAAGGAAGAGTGGCTTTCCCTGCTGAAGGACGACGATATGCCTGTTCAATACAAAGAGGCTCTTGTCAAGTTCTACTATATGCCTGAACAGCGTGGCTCTTGTACTGCCGTCTGCAATGTGATGGGAGGAAACCCGCAGTCATTGAACTCATATATAGCCAGATGTGGCGAGTATGTCCAGAAACGACTTGACAGATTTCAAATAGTAAGGCCAAACGGGAAACCTTGTTTCTGGCTGGTACCCATGTGCGACGGCAAGGACCTGCCTGCCGGAAGCGAGGGCACATTTGAATGGCAGTTGCGTCCGGAGCTGACTGAAGCCATTAAGGACTACCTCTACTGCCACTTGGTGGAATGCTACAAAAAGGTCAGGAAGGAAATACGCATTGATGACGACAAGTGGGATGAGCTCTATAAGTGGCAGCTCATCACCGAGTGTCAGGGGAAAGACCATATCAGCATTGTAGAGAAAGTACGTGTAACGAATCTCATCTATACGGCCCTTGTCAGTCCGACGCTCGATTTTGTCATCAAGAACAGGCGCGATGATTTTGACCGGGCACTTAACGACCTGTCTGACAGTCACAAGCCATTGTTGGAGCGGATTCGTGACTATAACATGTCCATGAAAACCATAGCCAACGACCCTGGCAACAACAAACAGAATCTCTTTGCTGAAGACGAGCGCACCGCCTCGGCCATACTGACTTGCATCGAACCGAACACCTACACCATCTACAAATTCGACGTTTACAAGGAGGTTTGCCACTACCTCCATATCAACACGAAACCGACAGGGCAGTGCTATGCACACTTTATGCAACTGATACAGCCTCTGCTGGAAATAGTGAAGAATGACGAGGAACTGCAGGAGCTTGTTGCGCCATCGCTGAAAAATGTGATGAAGTGCGACTTACTGTTGGCGCAAGACGTGCTCTGGGTACTCTTTGCCTCGTTCCCCAAGAAGATAGGATTCGTCTACTCCATCTTGCATCCTGACATACAACGGGTATGGCTATGGGGCGAGAAGTTCCTGCCACAGGAGAAAAGCACATTACGTTGTGGCTCCTCTGCAAAGACCATTAAGGATTTCAGGTTTTTCAAATCAAAGAACGCCTTACGAAAAGCCTATCAGGAGGATGTGGGCAATCAAGACATCAGAATACCTGATGCCTATTGGAACTTTACCAAAGAGGTTAAAGTGGGCGACATCGTTGTGGTCTTTGAAACAAAGAAAGAAGGCGATGGTGAGCAGCACCCAACCGGCAAACAATATCACCTGCTGCATGGCTGGGGCGTGTTTACGTCGGACTGCATGCTTGATGAAGCTGACGAGAACCCGATGTACAGAGAGGTGGAATGGCATCTGCCGTTTTTAGATGAACCAAAGAAGACTAACGTCACAAAACATAGCCTGTTCTTTCAGGGAACGAATGCGAAACAGGCCCAGCAGATAAAAGAATTGTTGAACATAGATACAGAGAATAAGATGGAACAGAAATACGCAAAATACATTGACCTGCTTAAAGAGACCCATAACCTTGTGCTGACTGGTGCACCGGGTACCGGCAAGACGTACATGGCACAGGCGATAGCCAAGGAGATGGGGGCTGTGACTAAGTTCGTGCAGTTCCATCCTTCCTACGACTATACCGACTTTGTGGAGGGACTGCGTCCGGTAGAGAAGGAAGACGGCCAGATGGGATTTGAACGGAAGGACGGCGTGTTCAAGGAGTTCTGCCGTGAGGCCATCAAAAACTTACTGGATTCCGAGAAGAGCATTGAAAGCCTGACCAAGGAATTGTCGTGGCAGGAGAAACTGGAGCTGTATGTTGAGGATGCCATTGAGAATGAAACCAAACTGAGAACCGTTACGGGTAGTCAGTTTGTCATAACCGACATGAAGAGCCACACCATCGTGGTACACAATGAGCAGAACGAGAAGACCACGCAAGTGGCCGTGAATGCCGATGACATCCTGCAACTGCTTATCAATGAGGTGCCGCTGAACAATGTCAAAGACATCCGTAATTATTTCAATCGCAAGTTTGGCACTCAGCCCGATTCTTATGCCTACGTCATTACCAAGGCCATCAGGAATATGAAACAGAAGGTGCCTGTGGTGGAAGCCAATAAGGTGGAACTGAAACCCTTCGTCTTTATCATCGACGAGATCAACCGTGGCGAGGCATCAAAGATATTCGGCGAGCTGTTCTTTGCCATCGATCCTGGCTACCGCGGCAATAAAGACTGCATGGTGCAGACACAATACCAGAACCTGGTGCCAGAGACGGATGTGTTTGCCAAAGGATTCTATGTGCCTGAGAATGTGTACATCCTGGCCACGATGAACGACATTGACCGTTCAGTTGAGAGCATGGACTTTGCCATGCGGCGCAGGTTCACCTGGAAGGAGGTAACGCCGGCAGACACTGCGTCGATGCTCGACTCCCTTCCTTGCGTAAAAGAGGCCAAGGCAGCGATGACGCGGCTGAACCAAGTCATAGCAGAGACCGATGGGTTAGGTGCTGCCTACCAGATAGGCCCGTCTTATTTCCTGAAGCTCGAAAAGAACGGAGGCGACTTCGGCAAGCTTTGGGAAATGAACATTGAGCCGCTATTGAAGGAGTACCTCCGCGGATTCCGCAAGGCGAGCGACATCCTCGGCAGGTTTAAAGCTGCGTTTTTCGATGCGAAAGAAGTAACGGCAAATGACAGCACTGAGCCGAAGGATGAGGATTGACCTGACAGACAACAGCAGCAGACAGACGGATGCCAGACTCTTCCACAGAAATGAGGTGGCTGCGCTGTTTCCTATCGCCGACAAGACGATAGCAGAGTTGTGTCATGAGAATGAGCATCTGCTCATCTTCCCTTTCAGCATTGAGACGTCTGACGACAGGATTGGAGAGTCGTCAGTCATGAGCATCCTGAACACCAATGACCCAGACATGGTTCGCATCGCCACCGGCAATGTGATGGGGTTCATAGGGGTCGGCGATTTGCAGATAAAGATTAAGTCACGCTTTGATGACGGGCGCGATGATTTCCTGCTGCACTATATGCTGCAGAAGGTATTGTCGTTCAATCTCTTCGACCTCAGCCACAACAACGAGCAGGAGGATGTGTTCGACTTCATCATGTTCATGTTTCCCTACTTCCTGAAGTCGGCTATGCGCCAGGGAATCTATAGGGAGTATCAGAACTACAGGCATAACGACGTCCGCCTGAAGGGAACCATCGATATAGGCAGGCATATCGCCAGGAACACGCCCTTTGTGGGGAACATCGCCTATTCGACCAGAGAGTACAGCCACGACAACAACATGACGGAACTGATTCGCCATACCATCGAGTTTATGAAAACAAAGAAGTATGGCCAGTCGGTGCTGAACATTGACCGCGAGACCATCGAGAACGTCAAGGCTATCGTGGAGCACACTCCTCTTTATAATAAGAGCGACCGCAACAGCATTGTCAGCAAGAACCTTCGCGTGAAGACGCACCCATACTACACAGCGTATGGTCCGCTGCAGGCGCTCTGCCTACAGATTCTCAGAATGGAGGAGGTGAAATATGGCGAGAACGATGATGAAATCTGTGGCATCCTGTTCGATGGGGCATGGCTCTGGGAGGAGTATGTCAACACCATCCTGAACAAGGTAGGGTTTACGCATCCTGAAAACAAGCTTCGCAAAGGGGGCATCTACCTGTTTGAAGACCATAGCGGCATCCGCTATCCTGACTTTTACAAGGACGACTTCGTGCTGGATGCAAAGTATAAAAGACTCGGCAGCTACGAAAGAGTCTCTAAGGTTGACCCCGACGATGTGCATCAGCTGATAGCCTATGTCAATGCGCTTCATGCAAGCAGAGGCGGCTTTATTGCACCATTAGAGAAGAAGCAGGAGGAAGTACCCACCTCGCGGCTGAAGGGCAGCACCTCCACACTCTCCATCTTCGGCATCGAGATATGTAAGACGGCATCATCCTATTCGGATTTCTGCGAGAGGATGCTCCAAGCGGAAAAGGCTTTTGTTGAGTCATTGAAATTATAGGCCGACCGGCACCTGCATGGGCCGACGGCCAACGGGTGTGGTGAAAAGAGCAGAAAATAGTGAGAAAAAGTTTGGTGATGTCGGAAAGTAATTGTAATTTTGCAAACTAAAAACGCAACAGCAAAAGACATAAGCACATGAAACTCATCAGTTGGAACGTGAACGGCCTGCGGGCCTGCGAGGGCAAGGGCTTCAGCGACTTCTTCCGCCAGGCCGATGCCGACTTTGTGTGTCTGCAAGAGACGAAGATGCAGCCGGGACAGATGGACCTGCAGTTCGAGGGCTATGAGAGCTACTGGAACTCGGCCGAGAAGAAAGGCTACAGCGGCACCGCCATCTTCACCCGCCATCAGCCCCTCAGCGTCAGCTACGGCATGGGCATCGACGAGCACGACCACGAAGGGCGCGTCATCACCATGGAGATGGACGACCTCTACCTGGTGTGCTGCTACACGCCCAACTCGCAGGACGGCCTGAAGCGGCTCGACTACCGCATGCAGTGGGAGCAGGACTTCCGCCAGTACCTGCTGCAGCTGGACCGTCAGAAGCCCGTCATCCTGTGCGGCGACCTGAACGTGGCCCACGAGGAGATAGACATCAAGAACCCGAAGAGCAACCGCCGCAACGCCGGCTTCACCGACGAGGAGCGCCAGCAGTTCAGCGAGCTGCTCGCCGCGGGCTTCACCGACTCCTTCCGATGGAAGTACCCCGACGAGGTGACCTACTCGTGGTGGAGCTACCGCTTCCACGCCCGCGAGAAGAACGCCGGATGGCGTATCGACTACTTCGTGGTGAGCAACCGCCTGCAGCAGCGCATCGGCGACGCCAAGATCCTGACCGACGTCTTCGGCTCGGACCACTGCCCCGTAGAGCTCGACCTGCTGTAGCACCTGCAGCCTCTCCCCCACCCCAGCAGCCATGGCCATCATCATCACCTACCGCCGCACCAGCCGGCTGAGCATGCGCATTGCCAAGAACTTCGACGTGCATGTGTCGGCTCCCATCGGCCTGCCCCGCGAACAGGTAGACCGCTTCATCGACGCTAACCGCGAGTGGATAGCGAAAGCCCGACAGAACACCTACGAGCGTCAGAAGCAGCGCGCCGACTTCTACAACCAGCTGCCGCTGCGCACACAGGCACAGTGCGAAGAGGCACTGAAGCGGCTGAAGCTGCTCATAGAGCCCATGGTGGAGAAGCACTCGCGGCTGATGGGAGTCAAGCCGCAGCTCGTTTACTACAAGCCCACCATCTCGCGCTGGGGGCAGTGCGACGTGAAGGAGCGCGCCATCTGCTTCTCGGCCTACCTGCTGCTGCTGCCCGAGTGGTGCGTAGAGCACGTAGTGGTGCACGAGCTGTGCCACCTGCTGGAGCCCAGCCACAACGCACGCTTCCACGCGCTCATGGACCGCTACTTCCCACGCTGGCGCGAGGCCCGTGCCGAGACGCGCCGCATCAGCCAGGAGGACAAGGAATAGCATTTTTCCACCGAAAAATGAGAGAATGTGAAAAAAAAGATGTAATTTTGCACACTGAAACTGAAAAACTACATATAGCAACATGTACAGAAGCAAAACTTGCGGCGAGCTGCGGCTTGCCGATGCCGGCAGCACAGTGACGCTGGCCGGATGGGTACAACGGACGCGCAAGATGGGCGGCATGACTTTCGTCGACCTGCGCGACCGCTATGGCATCACACAGTTAGTGTTCGACGAGGGCGACGACGCCGCACTCACCGAGCGCGCCAACAAGCTGGGACGCGAATGGTGCATACAGGTCGTGGGAACGGTCAGCGAGCGCCAGTCGAAGAACCCGAAGATGCCCACGGGCGACATAGAGGTCTTCGTCAAGCAGCTGAACATCCTCAGCGAGAGCATCACCCCGCCCTTCACCATCGAGGATCAGACCGACGGCGGCGACGAGCTGCGCATGAAGTACCGCTACCTGGACCTGCGCCGACAGGCCGTGCGCAAGAACCTGGAGCTGCGCCACCGCATGACCATCCTCATACGCAATTTCCTCGACTCACGACAGTTCATCGAGGTGGAGACGCCCATCCTCATCGGCTCAACGCCCGAGGGTGCCCGCGACTTCGTGGTGCCCAGCCGCATGAACCCCGGACAGTTCTACGCCCTGCCACAGAGCCCGCAGACGCTGAAGCAACTGCTCATGGTGAGCGGCTTCGACCGCTACTTCCAGATAGCGAAGTGCTTCCGCGACGAGGACCTGCGTGCCGACCGCCAGCCGGAGTTCACACAGATAGACTGCGAGATGTCATTCGTAGATCAGGAGGACATACTCGAGGTCTTCGAGAGCCTGGCCCGCCACCTGTTCAAGGAGGTGCGCGGCATTGAGCTGCCGCCGCTGCAGCGCATGACATGGCACGAGGCCATGCGCCGCTTCGGCAGCGACAAGCCCGACCTGCGCTTCGGCATGGAGTTCGTTGAGCTGATGCCGCAGCTGAAGGGCACCGGCTCCTTCCCCGTGTTCAACGAGGCACAGTACATAGGCGGCATCTGCGTGCCCGGCTGCGCCGACTACACCCGCAAGCAGCTGGACCAGCTCACCGACTTCGTGAAGCGCCCGCAGGTGGGTGCCAAGGGACTGGTATACGTGAAGTTCAACAGCGACGGCACGGTGAAGTCGAGCGTTGACAAGTTTTACGCCCCCGAGGTGTGGCAGCAGGTGAAGGAAGCCATGGGCGCCAAGGACGGCGACCTGGTGCTCATCCTCAGCGGCGACAATGCCAACAAGACGCGCGTGCAGCTCTGCACACTGCGACTGGAGATGGGCGACCGCCTGGGCCTGCGCGACAAGGATAAGTTCGTGTGCCTGTGGATCGTCGACTTCCCGCTTTTTGAGTGGAGCGACGAGGAGCAGCGCCTCATGGCCACACACCACCCCTTCACACTGCCCAACCCCGACGACATTCCCCTGCTCGACACCGCACCCGAGAAGGTGCGCGCCGTGGCCTACGACTTCGTGTGCAACGGCGTGGAGGTGGGCGGCGGCTCGCTGCGTATCCACGACGGCAAGCTGCAGGAGAAGATGTTCGAGATCCTGGGCTTCACGCCCGAGCGCGCCATGGCGCAGTTCGGCTTCCTCATCAACGCCTTCAAGTACGGAGCACCCCCTCACGGAGGACTGGCCTTCGGCCTGGACCGCTTCGTGAGCCTGATGGCCGGTCTGGACAGCATCCGCGACTGCATCGCCTTCCCGAAGAACAACAGCGGACGCGACGTGATGCTCGACGCTCCGGGCGAGCTGGATCCCAAGCAGCTGGAGGAACTGCAGCTGAAGCTCGCCCCGAAAGACGAACAGTAAGCCGAACCATCGGTGGGTAGCCTCGTAACGAAGGGGGTTCTTCGTTTAAAAAACAGATAAAAACCCGAAAAACAGATAAAAACACTGGAGCTTGAAAGCCTAGGGAATGGTTTTTATCTGTTTTTCGGGTTTTTATCTGTTTTTCTAAAGCACAGCCAGCCCATACGAAATCGTGTAGTACCTATATGGCAGGAGCGAGCCTATGCAAAATCCTCGGCAGCAAACAAATCGAGCGACAGGTCGGCAGCAGGAGGCTCGCTCTCCTCAGCAGCAGGCTCTGCCGCTTCACTTTGGAAATCAATCATCAGCTGACGCCCCTGCTGGCTGCGGGTGTTCAGGCGGTAGCAGCCCCAGCGCTCCGCATGCTCGATGAGGCCTTGTGGCGAGCGCGAATGGCGCTGCACATAATTCTGCACAAAGCGGTACACATCAGCGAAGTCGGGCTGCGAAAAAAGGGTACATGAATGGTTGTAGACGTGCTTGGCAAGCTTTTTAACGCTGATGCCACGCGCGCCTACATCCAATAATATTCTCAGAATCTGCTGTTCGTACAAGGGTCGTTATGCCAGAGCAATCTTGTTGTCCTCTGTGCTCTGCAGCTTGCCCTCCTTAAAGAGCCAGCCCAGACCGAGCAGTGTTTCTTCTTCCGAAATCTTTGCTGCCTTGGCAATCTCCTTCACCGAAAGAGCGTTCTCAGCAGCTGCCAGAGCCTGATAAACATCTCCTGCCTTGAAACCAATGTTCTCAGCGTTCACGGCCAGCACGGTCTTCTCAGCCTTCACGGCGGCCTTCTTCGTGGTGGTCTTCTTCACTGCTACCTCTGCGGTCTCGGCAGCAGCCTTCTTCGTAGTTTTCTTTTCTGCCATAATAACTGTTATTATTAATCTATTGAAGTTGAACTTTCAATTCGTCGGCAAAAGTACGGTTTTTCTTCCGTTCAAGTAACTGATTATGAACAGATTCTTTCATATTTACAGCTATTCTTGACGCAAATCAATCACCCTCCGGCCCAACGTTAACGCACACAGCGACAGTC
Organism: Prevotella sp. UBA3837; assembly: GCA_002392835.1. GTDB lineage: Bacteria > Bacteroidota > Bacteroidia > Bacteroidales > Bacteroidaceae > Prevotella. The sequence goes on from DGHX01000069.1 coordinate 30,886, forward strand.
TGCCGTGTATCCCTCCCCCGCCTCCCTTCAGCTGCGGTTGGTGCAGCAGCCGTGAGTTTATTGCCAAAACATGTTGCACTACTTGCACCTGATGCTTATTGCCGAAATAAGTTGCACTACTTGCACCTGATATTCATTATCAGGCGGTTACATGTTTTTTACTTGCACCAGAAGTTGCACCGGATGCTGTTCCTGAAGTTGCACCGGATACTTGCACCGGAGGTTCATTGCCAAAATGCATATTTATACATTTTCACCAGAGGGCTCCGCAGCAAAAAAAGCGGGCCTCTCGTGAAAAAAAGCGGCCTCCATTTTTTCATGGGAGGCCTCCATTTTACTACGGGGCATGGACAGGGCGGAAAAAGCGGGCCAAACTGTATAAATATTCATACGAATGAATAAACATACAGTTTACGGCACTGTTATCAGCATGCAGCACCAGGTGCAACTTCAGGTGCAAGTAAAAAACACGTAACCACCTGATAATGAGTATCAGGTGCAAGTAGTGCAACATATTTCTGTATTCAAGTTTCGCATTAGCTCCTTTCACTCCTTTAACTCCAAAACTTGCGAAAGTTGAGCTTCTGTATTAATCTTGCGCGCAGGCGCACGCGATACTGATTATTTATTTAGCTGCCTTTTCCTCGCACGATGCGGCAAACAACGTTAAATAATATTATTTTCGGAAATTTCCTTGGTTATTCAAAAAAAAATAAAGAAATTTGCACTCCGAACTTTAACTATAAAGAAACAATAACCTCAAGGTTAAACTATGGAAAGGTATCTATTAGGATTCGACGTGGGCAGCTCGTCTGTCAAGGCGTCATTAGTCAGTGTTGAGAACGGCAAGTGTGTGTCATCGGCTTTCTTCCCCGAGAAAGAGGCACCCATCCTGGCCGTGAAAGCCGGTTGGGCCGAGCAGGAGCCCGAATCGTGGTGGCAGTATGCCAAGCAAGCCCTGCAGAAGATCATGGCCACCGCCGGCGTGAAGGGCGAGGACATCGCCGCCATCGGCATCTCGTATCAGATGCACGGTCTGGTGTGCATCGACAAGGAGCAGCGGGCCCTGCGACCCGCCATCATCTGGTGCGACTCGCGAGCCGTGCCATACGGCGAGCGGGCCTTCAGCGACCTGGGACAGGAGCAGTGCCTGAGCCACCTGCTCAACTCGCCGGGCAACTTCACAGCAGCCAAGCTGGCATGGGTGAAGGAGAACGAGCCCGACATCTTTAATAAAATCTACAAGGTGATGCTGCCGGGCGACTACATCGCCATGCGCCTCAGCGGAACGGTGAACACCACGGTGAGCGGACTCAGCGAGGGCATGTTCTGGGACTTCAAGGAGAATCAGGTGGCACAGTTCCTGCTCGACTACTACGGCATACCCTCGTCGTTCATCCCCGACATCGTGCCCACCTTCTCAGAGCAGAGCGTGGTGAGCGAGGCAGCAGCACAGGAGCTGGGACTGAAGGCCGGCACACCCATCACCTACCGCGGCGGCGACCAGCCCAACAACGCGCTGTCGCTGAACGTGTTCGAGCCGGGCGAGATAGCTGCCACCGCAGGCACCAGCGGCGTCGTCTACGGCGTGCTGGGCGAGGTGGGCTACGACCCACTGTCGCGCGTGAACACCTTTGCACACGTGAACCACAATCCCGCTGAGGCTGCCACCCGCCTGGGCGTGCTCCTCTGCATCAACGGCACAGGCATCCTCAACGCATGGATGCACCGCAACGTCACCTTCGACATGGGCTACGCCGAGATGAACGACCTGGCCGCACAGGCCCCCGTGGGCAGCGACGGCGTGTGCATCATGCCCTTCGGCAACGGCGCCGAGCGCGTGCTGCAGAACCGCGAGCTGGGATGCAGCATACACGGGCTGAACTTCAACAAGCACAGCCGCGCACACCTGGTGCGCGCCGCACAGGAGGGCATCGTCTTCAGCTTCTGCTACGGCATGGAGATCATGCAGCAGATGGGCATGGACATACGCAACATACACGCCGGGCGTGCCAACATGTTCCTGTCGCCGCTCTTCCGCAGCACGCTGGCCAACGTCAGCGGAGCCACCATCGAGCTCTACGAGACCGACGGATCGGTGGGCGCTGCCAAGGGAGCCGGCATGGGCGCAGGCATCTATGCCGACCACAACGAGGCCTTCGCCACGCTCGAGAAGCTGCAGGTCATAGAGCCCGCACAGCAGGAGCGACAGAGCTACCTTGACGCATACGCAGCATGGAAAGAACTGCTGCAGCGACAGTAAAAACGCGGAAAAAGGCGCAAAAAAGGGCATTGTGAGATATTTGCAAACTATTTTGAAACATACGCAATCATCAGTTCACGCATAAATGTGTACTTTTGCAGCGTCTTTGTGATACGACAAACAACAATAGTTTCACTTATAAAATAAAGTAAAAGAAAAACAATGGCAAAAGAGTATTTTCCGTTTACCGGTAAAATTCCTTTCGAAGGAAAAGAGAGCAAGAACGTGATGGCTTTCCACTACTACGAGCCCGAGAAGGTCGTGATGGGAAAGAAGATGAAGGACTGGCTGAAGTTCGCCATGGCCTGGTGGCACACACTGGGTGGCGCCAGCGCCGACCAGTTCGGCGGACAGACCCGCTCCTACGAGTGGGACAAGGCTGCCGACGCCGTGCAGCGCGCCAAGGACAAGATGGACGCCGGCTTCGAGATCATGGACAAGCTGGGCATCGAGTACTTCTGCTTCCATGACGTAGACCTCGTTGAAGAGGGCGAGACCGTGGAGGAGTACGAGCGCCGCATGAAGGAAATCACCGACTACGCCCTGGTGAAGATGCAGCAGTTCCCCAACATCAAGCTGCTCTGGGGCACCGCCAACGTCTTCGGCAACAAGCGCTATGCCAACGGCGCCTCGACGAACCCCGACTTCGACGTCGTGGCCCGCGCCATCGTGCAGATCAAGAACGCCATCGACGCCACCATCAAGCTCGGCGGCACCAACTATGTGTTCTGGGGCGGACGCGAGGGCTACATGAGCCTGCTCAACACCGACCAGAAGCGCGAGAAGGAGCACATGGCAACCATGCTCACCATGGCACGCGACTATGCACGCGCCAAGGGCTTCAAGGGAACATTCCTCATCGAGCCCAAGCCCATGGAGCCCTCGAAGCACCAGTACGACGTTGACACCGAGACCGTCATCGGCTTCCTCCGTGCACACGGCCTGGACAAGGACTTCAAGGTGGACATCGAGGTGAACCACGCCACGCTGGCAGGCCACACCTTCGAGCACGAGCTGGCTTGCGCCGTCGACGCCGGCATGCTGGGCAGCATCGACGCCAACCGCGGCGACGCACAGAACGGATGGGACACCGACCAGTTCCCCATCGACAACTACGA
>DGHX01000061.1:0-3065 GCA_002392835.1 Prevotella sp. UBA3837
TAACTCCCCAACTTGCGAAAGTTGATTTAATATTTATGGTTAATTCATGTCCATTTATGATTATTTCTGTGGCGCCGCAGGCAGAAAAGAAAAGCGGGAAAAAGCCATTTCCGCTCGCTTATTCGTACCTTTGGGCTGGCGCCCGAAGGTAGGCTGCATCTCGGAAATAAAAGAAAAACAAGATTTTTCTTTGTATTTCGCTCGATTTGCACTACCTTTGCACCATGATTTACCCAAGCAACTACGAACACAAGATAGGATTCGACGAAATTCGCTCGCTGCTCCGCGACCGCTGCCTGAGCACGCTGGGCCGCGACGAGGTGGACGCCATCGCCTTCAGCACCGACGCCACACTGGTGAACGAAGAGCTGGCACAGGTGCGTGAGTTCCGACAGCTGACGGAGGTGGCCACCGACTTCCCGCTGCAGTATTTCTTCGACGTGCGCGAGGCGGTGACCCGCGTCCGCATGGCCGGCACACACTTCGAGGAGCAGGAGGTCTTCGACCTGCGGCGCTCCTTAGAGACCATCCTCAAGATCGTGAGCTACCTGAGACCCAGCGCCGAGGATGAGGCCACATACCCCGCCCTGGCCCGTCTGGCTGACGGCGTGCCCGTGTTCCCGGCCATGATACGGCGCATAGACAGCATACTCGACAAGTTCGGACGCATCAAGGACGGCGCCTCGATGGTGCTGGCCGGCATTCGCCATGAGCTGCAGAAGACCGAGGGCAGCATCTCGCGTACATTATATACTATACTGCACAGCGCACAGCGCGACGGACTGGTGGACAAGGACGCCGCACCGACGGTGCGCGACGGCCGACTGATGATTCCCGTGGCACCGAGCGTGAAGCGGCGCATCAGCGGCATCGTGCACGACGAGAGCGCCACGGGAAAGACGGTGTTCATAGAACCCACAGAGGTGGTGGAGGCCAACAACCGCATACGCGAGCTGGAGGCCGAGGAACGACGTGAGGTCATTCGCATCCTCACCGTCTTCACCGACGAGGTGAGGCCGCAGGTGAAGGAGATCCTGGACAGCTATCACTTCCTGGCACAGATAGACCTGATACGCGCCAAGGCGGAGCTGGCCAAGCTGACGCACGCCATAGAGCCACAGGTGGAGCCACAGCCGGTGGTGGACTGGCGGCAGACCGTGCACCCCCTGCTGCAGCTGGCGTTAGAGAAGCAGCAGAAGCAGGTGGTGCCGCTGGATATAAGGCTGGAGGCCCCCCCTTCGGCCCCCGAGGGGGCTACTATAGACCATACCCGTGATAGCAAAACTATAGAAGCCCCCTCGGGGGCCGTAGGGGGGGCTTCTCCCTCGGGGGCCGTAGGGGGGGCTGGAGCCTCGGGGGCCGTAGGGGGGGCTTTGTTAATCATCTCCGGCCCTAACGCTGGCGGAAAGTCGGTATGCCTGAAGACCGTGGGCCTGCTGCAGTATATGCTGCAGTGCGGACTGTCGGTGCCCATGGGCGACCGCTCGCGCTGCGGCCTCTTCCACGACATCATGATCGACATCGGCGACGAGCAGAGCATAGAGGACGACCTGTCGACCTACTCGTCGCACCTGATGAACATGAAGCAGATGATACGCCAGTGCAACGACCACTCGCTGCTGCTCATCGACGAGTTCGGCGGCGGCACCGAACCCCTGATAGGCGGTGCCATTGCCGAGGCCGTGCTGAAGCAGTTCTGGCAGAAGAAGACCTTCGGCGTCATCACCACACACTACCAGAACCTGAAGCACTTCGCCGAGGACCACAAGGGCGTGGTGAACGGCGCCATGCTCTACGACCGGAACGAGATGCGCGCCCTGTTCCAGCTCAGCATCGGTCAGCCGGGCTCCAGCTTCGCCATAGAGATAGCACGCAAGACGGGACTGCCCGAGGAGGTGATACGCGACGCGAGCGACATCGTGGGACGCGAGTACATACAGAGCGACAAATACCTGCAGGACATCGTGCGCGACAAGCGCTACTGGGAGGGGAAGCGCCAGACCATCCACCAGCATGAGAAGAGCCTGGAGGGGCGCATAGCACGCTACGAGAGCTCGATAGAGGAGATAGACCAGGAACGCAAGCAGATACTGCGCCGTGCCAAGGAGCAGGCCGAGGAGCTGCTGGCCACGGCGAACAGGAAGATAGAGAACGCCATACGCGAAATCAGGGAGCAGCAGGCCGAGAAGGAGGCCACGCGCCGCATTCGCGAGGAGATGGAGCAGTTCCGCCAGGAGGTGGAGGGCGTAGACTCGCAAGCCAACGACGAGCTGATAGAGCGGAAGATGCGCCAGATAGAGGAGCGCAGGAAACGTAAGGAGGAGAAGAGGAAGAAAGCCCCTGAAGCCCCCCCTTCGGCCCCCGAGGGGGCTACTATAGACCATACCCGTGATAGCAAAACTATAGAAGCCCCCTCGGGGGCCGTAGGGGGGGCTGGAGCCTCGCGGGCCTCGGGACCTGTTTTTACTATTGGTTCCTCCGTCCGCATAAAAGGCTTGCAGAGCATCGGCACCATTGAGAAGATAGAGGGCAAGCAGGCCACCATCATCTTCGGCGGCGGCATGCGCACGAAGATGCGCATGGACCGGCTGGAGCCGGCATCGGCACCCGTCAAGGAGACGTCGAAGGCGGAGGAGCGCAACGCACAGATAGCCGGAGCATGGGCCAGTCTGGGCAGCGGCACCCGCGCCGCCATCGACTCACGCCGACAGAACTTCCACCAGGACCTCGACGTGCGCGGCATGCGTGGCGACGAGGCCATCAACGCCGTTACCTATTTCATCGACGACGCCATACTCGTGGGCATGCCCCGTGTGCGCATCCTCCACGGAACGGGCACCGGAATCCTGCGGCAGCTCATACGTCAGTATCTGGCCACCGTGCCCAACGTGAGCCACTTCCGCGACGAGCATGTGCAGTTCGGAGGAGCAGGCATCACCGTCGTGGACCTGGAGTGAGGTTGTGGGGAGTCACTCTCTCCCTCTATCCACTGTCGCTATTTATCCCGGTACGCAAGATTTTTTGTGGGTTGTGCTTTTATTTAAGTTACTGACCCCACCCCCAAC
>DGHX01000061.1:3209-9712 GCA_002392835.1 Prevotella sp. UBA3837
TTGGGGGTGGGGTCAGTAAATACCCCACGAAATCTTTTAGAACCTTTAACCCGCAGAACCGCTAAAGCGGGCTTTCAAAAACAAAATAAAACCAAAGAAAACAGAAAGAACAAGAATGAAAGCCGCCTCCGGCGTACCATGTGCGTTATTAGCTGTATCTTGACATAAATCAAGAAAAAGCTGTTGTGCGCGCACAAAACTCCTTAGTCCTAACTCCTAACTCCTAACTTTTCCGTACCTTTGCACCCGTTTTCAGGGAGCATCGCCCAAACTCGTGAGGAGTGAGGGCAGGAAAGCATAGAAACGAGGGCCTTGGCAAAGCCCCATTAATAATAGAGAACATGAAAAGATTAGTGAAGCATTTATGTCTGAGCTTGTCGATTCTGACCCTGATGCCCCTACAAGCCGGGGCTGCCAATGGAAACGATGACTCAGAACCGTTTGACTGGACCCCCGTGATGGAGGCCATCATCCTGGTAGAGAGCGAAGGAAATCCTAACGCCGTGAGTGGGAACTCAGTAGGCGTGATGCAGATCACTCCCATCCTGGTACGAGAGTGCAACAACATCCTCAAGAGCCGCGGAAGTGAGAAGCGCTACACACTGGCCGACCGTTACGACATCGGCAAGTCGAAAGAGATGTTCCTTCTGATTCAGTCGCAGTACAACAAAACGAACAACGTCGAGAGGGCTATACGTTCGTGGAACGGCGGGCCAAAGTACAGTGTACGTGCCACCGACCGTTACTACAAAAAAGTGCTGCGGCGCATGAAATAGGCAAACAATAGAGATTGCTTAAGGAATCCATACAAATCCGGTTGCAGGCTGACAAAAAGGCGCTGCGACCGGATTTTATTTACAAAAAAACTTAAAACCTTTGGCCATACCAAACTTTAGCACTATATTTGCATTCTGAAACAGAACATCAACCATTTAAAAACGACAAAACTATGACAGCAATCATCATCATCGTGGCAGTCGTCGTACTGCTCGCATTAGTATGCATCAGCATCTACAACAGCCTGGTAAAGCTGCGCAACAACCGTGAGAACGCTTTCGCCAACATCGACGTGCAGCTGAAGCAGCGTCACGACCTCATCCCGCAGCTCGTGGCCACCGTGAAGGGCTACGCACAGCACGAGAAGGAGCTGCTGACCCGGGTGACAGAGGCACGCGCCGCTGCCATGCAGGCCACCGGCATCAACGACAAGATTCAGGCTGAGAACCAGCTCTCCAGCGCACTCGCAGGACTGAAGGTGAGCCTGGAGGCATATCCCGACCTGAAGGCCAACCAGAACTTCCTGCAGCTGCAGGGTGAGATCAGCGACATCGAGAACAAGCTCGCCGCCACACGCCGATACTTCAACACCGCCACCCGCGAACTGAACAACAAGGTGGAGACCTTCCCCTCGAACATCCTCGCCGGCATGTTCGGATTCCACAAGGAGCCCATGTTCGAGGTGCCAAAGGAGGAACGCGCCACCATGGAGAAGGCCCCGGAGATAAAGTTCTAATTCTCAACTCCTCACTCCTCACTCCTAACTCCTAACTCATGAAGTACGTAGGAATGCACTCCCTCATTCAGCGCAACAACACGCTCAGCGTGCTGTTGCTGCTGGGGTTCCCAGCCATACTGCTTGGGGCTGTGTGGCTGTTCATGGCTGCCATCAACTACTTCGGCAACTCCCGTGGCTACGATGAGTATGGCTATGCACAGAACTTCCTCGACACCGACGCCGTGAACTACTCGTTCATACAGGTGGTGCCATGGGTGCTGGGCGGCGTGGCGCTGTGGTTCATCATCGCCTACTTCACCAACACGTCGATGATCAAGCATGCCGTGAGGGCCACCCCCCTGGCACGCCGCGACAACCCACGCGTATATAATATTGTGGAGAACCTCACCATGGCATGCGGCATGCCCATGCCCGAGGTGAACGTCGTCGACGACCCGCAGCTGAATGCCTTCGCATCGGGCATCGACGAGAAGACGTACACCGTCACCGTGACCACCGGACTGCTGGAGCGTCTCAACGACGACGAGCTGGCGGGCGTCATCGGCCACGAGCTGACGCACATACGCAACAAGGACACCCGTCTGCTCATCACCAGCATCGTCTTCGTGGGCATCATCTCCACCGTCATGACGCTCCTCGTGCGCATGCTGTGGAACACCTTCGTCTACGGCGGAGGGCGCAGCCGCAGCAGCAGCGAGAAGGGCAACGGGCTGAGCATCGCCGTGGTGATGCTCATCGGCGTGGTGTGCGCCGCCATCGCCTATCTGTTCACGCTGCTCACACGCTTCGCCATCTCGCGGAAGCGTGAGTTCATGGCCGACGCCGGAGGGGCAGAGCTCTGCGGCAACCCCATGGCACTGGCATCGGCCCTGCGCAAGATCAGCGGCGACCCGGGACTGCAGGACGTGGGGCGCGACGACATCGCACAGATGTACATCATTCATCCGCAGGCACTCAGCGGGGGCAGCATATCGGGCTTCTTCAGCCGCCTGTTCAGCACCCACCCCAGCACCGAGGAGCGCATCCGCCTGCTGGAACAGTACTAAACCAAAAAAGAAAGAAAGGATAACATTGAAGATTGGAGAATATATGAGGCGGGTGGCACCGTGGCTGTTGCTGCTGGTTGGCCTGCTGTTCGTGGCCGAGACGGCCGACGCACAGCGACGGCGCAGGGCGCGCCCCCGCCCGCATCGTAAGACAACAAAAGTGGTGAGGCAGCGCGCCAGCGGCGGCAACCACCACCAGCAGCGCATGGCACAGTTCGACCGCGATGCCGACATCGACTCGAACACCATTGTCATGCTGGGCAACAGCCTCACCGAGAACGGAAAGGACTGGGCACAGCGCATAGGCACCACGCAGCATGTGGTGAACCGCGGCATCATAGGCGACAACACCGTGGGCATGGCCGACCGCCTGTACCAGATAGCACCCTACGACCCCAAGGCCATCTTCCTCATGGCGGGCATCAACGATATGGTGGGCAACACCAGCTACGAGACGGTGGCCAACCACGTCATCACCCTTATTGAGGCCATACGGCGCCAGGCACCGCGCACGCAGCTCTTCGTACAGAGCATACTGCCCATCGACGAGACCGACGGGCGATGGCGCACGCTGGCGGGCCGCACTGACGACATCCCCTTCGCCAACATGCTCATACGAGCCTACTGCGAGACGCACGACATCACCTATATCGACATCTTCTCGCACATGACACGCGGGCACAGCAACCAGCTGCGGCGTGAGCTCAGCGGCGACGGCCTGCACCTCAGCGAGCAGGGTTACCGCGTATGGGCCTTCGAGCTGAAGAAATACTTCAACCGCCTGTAACACATCTGTCACATCTACCACATCTACCAAATCTACAATACTATGTCCCCAAAACAGATCATCGAGTGCGTCCCCAACTTCAGTGAGGGACGCGACATGAGCATTATCAAGCAAATCACCGATGCCATTGAGAGTGTCGACGGCGTGCGCCTGCTGAACGTAGACCCCGGCGAGGCCACCAACCGCACCGTCGTCACCTTCGTCGGCGCGCCGCAGGCCGTCGTCGAGGCTGCCTTCCGTGGTGCCAAGACGGCCGCCGAGGTCATCGACATGCGTCGCCACCACGGGGCCCATCCGCGCATGGGTGCCACCGACGTGCTGCCCCTCATCCCCGTCAGCGGCATCACCCTTGAGGAGTGCGCCGAGCTGGCCCGCCAGCTGGCAGCGCGCATGGCCACCGAGGCCGGCATCCCCTGCTATGCCTATGAGGCATCGGCCCTGCGCCCCGAGCGCAAGAACCTGGCCGTCTGCCGCGCCGGCGAATACGAGGCCCTCGCCGAGAAGCTCAGCGACCCCGCCCGCCGCCCCGACTTCATGCCCCCGCTCACCGCGGGAAGCGCCCCCACCGCTTCCGAAGCCGCCCCCGCTCCCTCGTTGGCGGGAAGCGGTTTCCCCGCTTCCATCCCTGAAAGCATCCAGCGCTGCGGCTGCACCGCCGTAGGCGCCCGTGACTTCCTCATCGCCGTGAACTGGAACCTGAACACCACCAGCACCCGCCGTGCCAACGCCATCGCCTTCGACGTGCGCGAGAAAGGGCGCCCCAAGCGCGAGGGCAACCCCATCACCGGAAAGCCCGTCATAGGCCCCGACGGCAAGCCCGTCATGATTCCCGGCACGCTGAAGGCCACGAAGGCCATCGGCTGGTACATCGACGAATACGGCATCGCACAGGTGTCGATGAACATGACCGACCTCTCGGTGACGCCCCTCCACGTGGCCTTCGACGAGGTGTGCCGCTGTGCACAGCTGCGCGGCCTGCGCGTCACGGGCACCGAGATCGTGGGCCTGGTGCCGAAGAAGGCCCTCATCGATGCCGGCAAGTATTTCCTGGAGAAACAGCACCGCTCGACGGGCATTCCTGAGCAGGACATCATGAAGATAGCCATCAAGTCCATGGGCCTCGACGACCTGCGCCCCTTCAACCCCCGCGAGAAGGTCATAGAGTACCTGCTGGAGGATGCCGCGAAGGGCAGCGCCACCAGCCTCGTCGACCTCAGCACCAGGGCCTTCGCCGAGGAGACCAGCCGCGAGAGCCCCGCTCCCGGCGGCGGCACCATCAGCGCCTATATGGGTGCCCTGGCCGCTGCGCTGGGCACGATGGTGGCCAACCTCTCCAGCCACAAGGCCGGATGGGACGACCGCTGGAAGGAATTCTCTGACTGGGCCGACCGCGGCCAGGCACTGATGAGCGAGCTGCTGGCACTCGTCGACGAGGACACCGCCGCCTTCAACCGCATCATGGCTGCCTTTGGCATGCCCAAGAAGACCGACGAGGAGAAGGCCGCCCGCCAGCAGGCCATCGAGCAGGCCACGCTCTATGCCGCCCAGGTGCCCCTGCACACCATGAAGGCCTCGATGCAGACCTTCGATGTCTGCCGTGCCATGGCCCTGCACGGCAATCCCGCCAGCGTCAGCGATGCCGGCGTGGGCGCCCTGGCCGCCCGTGCCGCCGTGCTCGGTGCCGGTCTGAACGTGAAGATCAACGCCGCCAGCCTGAAGGACCGCCACCAGGCGGAAGCCCTCACTGCCGAAGCCGAAGCCCTGATGGCCGAAGCCAACCGCCAGGAGCAGGAGGTGCTTGCCACAGTGAATGAGATTATAGCAAAATAGCAGTATCGCGGCATAACGTCATACCGTTATGCCGCGATACCGTAACACCATTAACCTAAAGCCACAACCACTATGACCTTTGAAGAAGAAATACTGGCGGGCATTCCCGCCACGCTGCCTGAGCTGCAGCCCTACGACAACACCGTGAACCACGCTCCCAAGCGCAAGGACATCCTCAGCGCCGACGAGAAGCGGCTGGCCCTGCGCAACGCCCTGCGCTATTTCCCCAAGGAGCTGCACGCACGCCTGGCCCCGGAGTTCGCCGACGAGCTGCACCGCTACGGCCGCATATATATGTACCGCTACCGCCCCAGCTACCCGATGTATGCCCGCTGTATCGACGAGTACCCGCACCGCTCGCGCCAGGCTGCCGCCATCATGATGATGATACAGAACAACCTCGACCCGCGTGTGGCACAGCATCCGCACGAGCTCATCACCTACGGCGGCAACGGCGCCGTGTTCCAGAACTGGGCCCAGTATCGGCTGGTGATGCAGTACCTGGCGCAGATGACCGACGAGCAGACCCTCGTCATGTACAGCGGCCACCCGCTGGGCCTCTTCCCCTCGCACCGCGATGCCCCGCGCGTCGTCGTCACCAACGGCATGGTCATCCCCAACTACTCGAAGCCCGACGACTGGGAGCGCATGAACGCCATGGGCGTCAGCCAGTACGGACAGATGACGGCGGGCAGCTACATGTACATCGGCCCGCAGGGCATCGTCCACGGCACCACCATCACCGTGCTCAATGCAAAGAGGAAAGTGGAGAGTGGAAAGTGGAAAGTGGAGAGTGGAAAGAGGAAAGAGGAGAGTGCCTGCCTCTTCGTCACTGCCGGTCTGGGTGGCATGAGCGGTGCTCAGCCGAAGGCCGCGAACATCGCCGGTGTGGTGAGCGTGACGGCCGAGATCAACCCGAAGGCAGCACAGAAGCGCTACGAGCAGGGCTGGGTGGACCAGCTCTACGACAACCTCGACGATGTCATCGCCGAAATCCGCCGCCGTACCACATCTACCACATCTACTACATCTACCACATCTACCACCCCCTCCTCCCCCTTCTCCATGGCCTATGTCGGCAACGTCGTAGACCTGTGGGAGCGGCTGGCCGACGAGGGCATTCATGTGGACCTGGGCAGCGACCAGACGTCGCTCCACAACCCCTGGGCCGGCGGCTACTACCCCGTGGGCTACACGCTGGAGGAGTCGCAGCGCATGATGGCCGAGGAGCCAGAACGCTTCCGCGAGGCCGTGCAGGCATCGCTGCGCCGCCAGGTGGCAGCCATCAACCGGCTGGCAGAGCGCGGCATGTACTTCTTCGACT
>DGHX01000061.1:9761-15677 GCA_002392835.1 Prevotella sp. UBA3837
CTTCGACTATGGCAACGCCTTCCTCTTAGAGGCCAGCCGAGCCGGTGCAGAGGTATGGAAGACCCCCTCGGGGGCCGTAGGGGGGGCTTCCGGTACTGAATTCCGCTACCCCAGCTACGTGCAGGACATCATGGGCCCGCTGTTCTTCGACTATGGCTTCGGCCCCTTCCGCTGGGTGTGCTCGAGCGGCGACCCGAAGGACCTGGCCGAGACCGACCGTCTGGCCGCCGAGGTGCTGGCCGACATGCTGACCACGGCACCTGAGGACATCCACGGCCAGCTGGCCGACAACCTGCACTGGATTCGCGAGGCCGGGCGCAACAACCTGGTCGTGGGCTCGCAGGCCCGCATCCTCTATGCCGATGCCGAGGGCCGCACACGCATCGCCCTGGCCTTCAACCGCGCCATCCGCGAGGGGCGCATCAGCAGGCCCGTGGTGCTGGGCCGCGACCACCACGACGTCAGCGGCACCGACTCGCCCTACCGCGAGACGTCGAACATCTACGACGGTTCGAACAAATGCGCCGACATGGCGGTGCAGAACGTCATCGGCGATGCCTTCCGCGGTGCCACCTGGGTCAGCCTGCACAACGGCGGCGGCGTGGGCTGGGGCGAGGTCATCAACGGCGGCTTCGGCATGGTCATCGACGGCTCGGAGGACTGTGACCGCCGCATCCGCCAGATGCTGTTCTGGGATGTGAACAACGGCATTGCACGCCGCTCCTGGGCCCGCAACCGTGGGTCGATGGATGCCATACGGCGCGAGATGGAGCGCACGCCAGAACTGCGCGTCACCCTGCCACAGCTGGTGGACGATGACATCATCGACGGCCTGTTCGAATGAATAGCGTGGCTCTGCAATCATTCGTATGGGCAGGCGTTGCTTTGGAAAAACAGGAAAAAACAAGAAAAACAGATAAAAACAAGAATAACAGTTAAAGGCCGGAAAAGCAGGTAAAAACCATTCTCAGAGCTTTTATCTCCGAATGTTTTTACCTGTTTTTCTGGTTTTTACCTGTTTTTCAAACGAAGGTCACTCCCCTTCTTTATATTCCGCATAGTCGAAATCGGCCTTGGCCGTGCCGCTGCCGCCGTTGTGTGCGTAGAGGCCGAGCACCACGCCGGTGAAGCCGCCCACGGTCTCGGTAGAGAGCAGCGTGCAGTCGACCTCGCCCAAGGGCTGATAGCGGCGGCCGTCGGTGGAGTAGCTGAAGACGTAGTTCTTCTCGTCGCTGCCTAAGCGCAGCCATACGTCGGTGGCCGTGCCCAGCTCGCGGGTGGCCAATGGCACGTTGACGTTCTTCAGGTTCAGCGTCAGCGTGACGATGCTCTTGCCGGCGCGGCGGCTCACTCCGGCACTGGCATAGCCCTCGTGCATCTGATAGGCACAGACGCCGGCTTCGGCATTGCTGCCGAGCTGGCCTGCGCTCATCTTCGTCTCGAAGGTGAAGACGGGTGCCTCCTGCCGGCGGCCTATGAAGGTGGGGCGGCGGTTCGTCTTCAGGTCGCTGCTGCTGCCCGTCAGGGTGAGACGGCCGTCGTGCAGCCGGTAGCAGGCGGAGTCGGGGTTCTGCAGGTACACCCACTCCGGGCCGGGGGCGGTGCTGAAGTCAGTGCGCACGCTGACGGCCTGCCGCTGCTGCGGCACTATGGGCTCGCCGCCGTTCACCACGGGCCATCCGTCGGCCGACCACTCCACGGGTGCTATGAAGGTCTCGCGCCCCAGGTGGTGATAGGAGCCGCCGTAGTGGCGGTAGGCCAGGAAGGTGAGCCACCAGCGCCCCTCGGTGTCCTGCACCAGGTCGCCGTGGCCGGTGCCCTGCACCTGGCTGCTCTGCCCCTTCAGGTTGCAGTGGGTCAGTATGGGGTTGTTGGGGTTTGCCTCGTAGGGGCCGTAGATGTCGCGCGAGCGGGCGATGGTGATATGGTGCGCCAGCTCGGTGCCTCCCTCGGATATGAGCAGATAGTAGTAGCCGTCCTTCTTGTAGATGTGCGGCCCTTCGGGGTATCGCCCGCCCATGCCCTGCCAGATGCCGCGGCTGGGCGTGAGCCGCCGTCCGGTCTTCGCGTCCAGCTCGCACAGCGTGATGGTGTTGTCGGGGTTCGACACCATGTAGCACTTACCGTCGCAGAAGAGCAGCGAGGGGTCTATGCCCTGCTGCTCGAGCCAGACGGGCTCGCTCCACGGCCCCCGCGGGTCGGTGGCGGTGACCATGAAGTTGCCGCCCCCCTGCACGTTGGTGGTAATCATGTAGTAGGTGCCGTCGTGGTAGCGTAGGGTAGGGGCGTAGATGCCCGTCCACGACGTGGCGTCGGCCAGGGGCAGCTGCGACTGGCGGTCGAGGACGTTGCCTATCTGCTGCCAACGCTGCAGGTCGGTGCTGTGGAAGATGGGCACGCCGGGGAAATACTGGAACGAGGAGTTCACCAGGTAGTAGTCGCTGTCTACCCTGCAGATGCTGGGGTCGGGGTGGAAACCCGGTATGATGGGGTTGCCCTGTGCGCTGGCACTGCCCAGCGACAGGAGGGCGAGGGCCAGGGAGAATAACGGTCGTAGTGGTCGCATAGTGGTCATTAGTTGGTATGATGGTGCAAAAATACTAAAAAAATGGCAGCTGTGCAAGCGTATTCCGTTTTTTCTTTGTACCTTTGCAGCCCGTAAGCAGACTACGGGAGTAAACAAATAAATCGCAATAATGGAAACGATTAAGAATCAGCACTTCGAGGGCGAGCGCCCGCTCTTCGAGACCCACAACCTGCGCTTAGAGCAGGTGACCATCGGCGACGGCGAGAGCGCCATCAAAGAGTGTAGCAACATCGAGGCCGAGGACTGCCGCTTCTGGGGGAAGTACCCCTTTTGGCATGTGCACGGCTTCCGCATCAGCCGCTGCCAGTTTGACGTGGGTGCCCGCTCGGCACTGTGGTACAGCGACCACATGGACATGCGCGACACGCGCATCGACGGCCCGAAGATGTTCCGCGAGATGCACGACCTGTACTTAGAGAACGTGGTCATCAACGATGCCGACGAGACCTTCTGGCGCTGCCGCGACATCGAGGCCCGCAACCTGACGCTGCACGACGGCACCTACCCCTTCATGTTCTGCGAGAACGTGAAGATAGACGGGCTGAAGAGCGACTCGAAGTATGTGTTCCAGTACTGCAAGAACGTGGAGCTAACGAATGCCCACATCGTGACGAAGGACTCCTTCTGGGAGTGCGAGAACATCACCATCCGCGACTCCTACCTCGACGGCGAGTACCTGGCCTGGCACTCGAAGAACGTGCGGCTCATCAACTGTAAGCTGGCCGGTGAACAGCTGCTGTGCTATGCAGACCAGCTGGTATTAGAGAACTGCACCTTCGACGCCCAGTGCGACCGTGTGTTTGAGTACAGCGACGTGGAGGCCGACATCCGCGGCCACATCGAGAACATCAAGAACCCCACGAGCGGCCACATCGTTGCCGACTCCATCGGCAGCGTCACCATCGACGCGAACATCAAGCAGCCCGCCAACTGCGTCATTACCGTCAGGAACGCCTGAGGGGAATGACCTCTTTGAATGATCATGACACTTATTGTTTCTTACTGCAAATTCGGTCGTACTATTCGACCGTTTTTGCAGTGCAGAGATACGCAAAATCCTCAGAACGCTCAAACAAGCACTCAAAAGTTGCCAACAGAATTCTCAAAACCTCACTATTACCTAATTCAAAGATGAGCCCAAAGACAGAGTAAGTTTACAAACATGATATTTCTTGCAATCGCAATGTTTGGAAACATTTTATTTGTTTGAATTTTGATGTTTGGAAACATCTCAACTCTGCTGCTGCAGCACATTTTGAAAAATGAGAAATCTGTGGTAGAAAAAAGATAGGGAAAAACTATTCTAATACCCTGAGCGGTAGATGACCTTCCCTGCGCCGCTGGTAATCTTCAGGGCCTCGGGGTGCTCCTTGATGAAGGAGTCGATGTGGCGCACGCGCTTGTCCTCCAGTATCTCGTCGATGGCGATGAGGATGCCCGTCTCCTCCACGTCGCCGAAGCCGTAGTTGATGGCGGTGCCGAAGAGCTTCATCGTCGGTGAGAGGCTCATGTAGGCGTTCACCAGCGGTGGGATGTTATAGCCCAGGCGGCGCACCTCCTGGTTCAGTATGCGGTAGTCGCCCTTGAAGTTGTCCTCGCTGAACAGCTGCTTCAGCACCTGCTCGTCGGTCTCTATCTTCAGCGGGTGCAGGGGCACCACGAGGTTCTCCTTGTCATCGAAGTATTTCTTCAGGAAATAGAGGATCATGTCGCGTCCCTCGCGAATGTAGCTGGGGTACATGGTCATCTTTCCGAAGAAGTAGCGCACGTTGGGCATGACCACGGTCAGTGCTCCCAGCCCGTCCCACAGGTTGTCGAGCGCGAAGAGGCTCTTGGCGCCCATGCGCGAGCTCTGGTAGGGCAGGCTGACGAAGGAGCGTCCCAGCTCGATGGTGTAGGGCATGTAGTCGCGCAGGAATTTCTCCGAGAAGTGGAACATGTGGCTGGTGGCCAGGTGCGGCTGCCCGTCGGCGTTCAGCTCCCACTTCGTGCCCTCTAAGTAGCGGTATCCGCCGATAATCTCCTCAGCCTCGGGGTTCCACACGATGAGCTGCTTGTAGCAGTTCTCGCAGATGTCGAACTCGTCGATGTCGCAGTCCTTGCCCGTGCCGCCTCCTGCCTCGCGGAAGGCAATCTCGCGCAGCCGTCCTATCTCGCGCATCACGTTGGGCGCGTCGTGGGCCGTCACAACGTAGATTTCGTTGTGGCTCTTGTTCGTCATGCGCAGCTGGCGTTCGGGCGTCAGCTCGGCTTTCAGTGCTTCTACGGGGATGGGGGCTATGATGGGCTGTTCCATGTGGGGGTGAAGAGTTAAGAGTTTTTTATAGTTTTATAGTTGATACACTATGTCTTGCACATATTGTGCCCACTGTGCGGGCGTCTTTGACTTGTCGAAGGTCTGCCAGGGTATGGGCTTGCCTATCTTCACGGTGAAGGTGTTGCCGGTGTTCTTGTACATCTCGTCTACGAGGTATAGCATGGCTATGTTCACTTTCTTCACGCAGCGGTCGCTGAAGTTGCTCAGCCGGTAGAAGAAGTTGCTGTTGCGCCCTCCGAAGTGTATGGGCACCACGTCGCGGTGCGTCTCCACGCTCTTGCTAACGAAGGTCTTCTTCCATGGCAGGTCACGAATCTGTCCGTTGCGGCGCCGTGAGCAGAGTCCGGCGGGGAACATCAGCAGGTGGTAGTCGCCCCGGAATCCCTCCTCCACGATTTGTGGGAAGGAGCGGCTCTTCTTCGTGGTGGTGTTGATGGGTATGCACAACGGGGCCAGTCCGGGCAGGTTCATCAGCAGGTCGTTCACCAGATAGCGGAACCTGTCGTCATAGTGCTTGCCGATGACCGATCCGAGGGCCACGCCGTCGATGCCGCCCATGGGGTGGTTCGACACGAAGGTGTACAGCCGTCCGTCGTCCTTGTCGGGCAGGTTCTCGATTCCCACCACCTCGATGGTAGTGTCCAGGTGGCGCATGCAGGCTTCCAGCCATGGTGTGCCCTTCAGGTCGCGGGCTTCCCAGAGGAAGCCGTTCACGGTGTCTTCGTGGGCTATCTTGCGCAAGTAGTTAATGACGAAGCCGGGCACCCAGCGGGCCTTCTTCCCCATCTTCCCGCGCAGGATTTTTTCAATGTCGATTGTCTTCTCTGTGATGGCGTCCATTGCGCGTTTTTTTCGTTCAGCCTGCAAAATTAGCACAATTCTTTCAAATACGAGCCTTTTTCCCTTAAAAATGTGTGCTTTTACACTTTTTTTAAAGGTTTTCGGCCTGTCCTGTCGGCTTTAGGAACCGATGGGAAGAATTTGGATTACAATAGTGACCCCACCCCCGACC
>DGHX01000025.1 GCA_002392835.1 Prevotella sp. UBA3837
GACTTGTCCATCGACACCAAGGCCACCGTCAGGTCGTTGGGGAACATCTGCGCCGCCAGCTTGATGTTGGGCATCTGCACCAGACAGGGCTGGCACCACGAGGCCCAGAAGTCGACGTACAGATACTGCCCACGATACTCGTTCAGGCCAAGGATGTTCATATAGTCGCCCACCTTCAGCGGCCTGACAATGCTGTCCTCCGACTCGTCAAAGAACCGCCGGCTGTACCGCTTCCACATCATGCTGTTGATGGCAAAGCTCTCTGCCGACATGTAGTTGCGCCCCAGCACGCTGTCGTTGACAAACGCCTGGATGGGCGGATAGTCGCGGAATCGGCTCAGCACCGAGTTCATCATCTGGTCCACCTCCTTTTCGGTATAGCCATGCATGGTGGGGAAGTGCCGATGACCGCCATACACCTGACTGGCGACACCCAGCACACCGTATGGACTCTGGCCCGTCATGGCATAGTGCAGGGCCAGCCGTTCCTTGGCCTCGTCGAGTCGCTTGCTGACAGCACCTAACGAGTCGGCTTCCCGCTCCGTCACCCCATAGCGCTGCATCTGAATCCACACCTGACGGTTCAGCTTGGCAATGCTGTCGCGCTGCAAATTGTAGCGCACATACTCCAGCGTCGAGGGCGAGCCCTCCACCTTGTCAATATAGCGCATACGGAAACCGTCATCCTCGTCGCCCACGTGAATCCTCACCCGGTCACCGTTCTTCACCACGACAGGCACGATGCCCGGTCCGCGACGGGTGAACATCAGGTTGACGTTATACTCGTAGGGCACCGTGCCATGCATGGTTCCTACCCTGTGTACCGAGTCGATGCTCAGCGAGTCGTGCAGCTGCATCTCGCCCTCTATCTGCGAATAGAGATACACCCATTGCGGCTGACTGGCAATGGCCGAGTCTACCTCCAGCGTAATGCTGAAGCACTCTTGCGCTGTCAAAGGCAAAAGCGCAAACAAGCAGAAAAGGAAAAAGGTTGTTCGTTTCATCGTCATGGAATGTTTATTGATTCGAAGTAGATTCGCTTCCTGAGCCAGAGCCATTGCCGCCACCACCCTTCACGTCGGTGTTCTCAATGGTACGCTCAGCCTTGCGCACACTGGCTCGCAGTTCGCCAAAGCGATAGCTGACGCTGAGCGAGAAGCGCTGCTGGACGTTGCGCGACCACGTGTCTTGCAAGAAGCTGGCATCCTGCATCGACGATTCGAAGCGCTTGTACTTCTTAAAGAAGTTGGTGGCCGACAGGCTGACATTCAATCGCTTCTTGAGGAACGACTTGTTCAGCGACAGCGAGTAGCTGGCATAGCTGCTGCCGCGCCCTTGCAGGATGACACGGGGTGTCATGGCGAAGACGTTGAGCGTCAGCCGCCAGTCGTGGGCGAAGGTCTGCTGCGCACCGCCGAAGGCAAACAGGCTCCATCCGTGGTTGTGCAGCTCGCCGCCGTCCTTCATGTCGGTATAGGTCAGTCGGCTGTTGACGTAGATGCGGGTCATGGGGCTGGCATTCCAGTTGGCATACAGGTTCAGGTTGACCGTCTGGCTGTGGCCTATGTTCTCGTAAGTCGTGTAGAGCACCTCCTTGCCCGTGGGCTGTGCCAGTCCCTCGATGTCGGTGTCTTTCATCAGGCGCGTCACCCGCTCGATGCTGTTGTTATTGAAACCATAGCGCAGCGAGGCGTTGATGTTGAACTTGGGAGTGAAGTTGCTATAGGAGAGGCTGAACGAGTGGCTCTTCTCGCTGTCCAACTGTGAGTTACCCTGCGAGATGCTGGTAGGGTTGCTGTCGTTCAGATAAGGATTCAGATACCAGATGCCCGGGCGGTAGATGCGCATGTCGTAGCCCAGGCGCAGGTTCGACATCTGCGTCAGCTTCCACCCTAAGCTGGCCGAGGGCACCACGTCGTCGAAGTTCTTACGGAAGTCCTCGCCACGGCCCAACAGGTAGTCTACATCCTGCAAGGTGTGCTCGTAGCGCAAGCCTGCGCGGCCCGACAGCTTCTTCACCTTGATGCCATAGCCCAGATAGGCGGCCAGGATGTCGTTGCGATGCTTGTAGTGCGAGGAATGGGCCTCGTCGAACACGTCCATCACATAGCGGTCATCTTCTGACAGATTGTGACGCATGATGTACTTGACGCCGGCCTCCAGCGTGTGCAGCTTGGCAAACGGCGTGGTATAGTCCACCTGGAAGGTATGTTCCGTGGTACGCTGGTTGCCGTCGTTGTGCTGGTTACGCAAACGGTCAATGAAGTCATCCCAAGCCGTGTCGGCCTGCTTGTCGTTGTAGTCGGTATAGGCATCCGAGGTCTGCGGATTGGTGTCAATCTTATAGGATAGGGTCAGCAGGCGGTCCTTCACCGAGAAGGAGCGCTGGTAGTCGATGCCGCCGTCGATGCTGTACCATGAACTCTTCGTGTGGCTGGCAGTCTGATAGCGGTAGAGGGGTGACAAGGTGGTGGGATGCAGGGCTTCGGTCACCATGTCGCCATCACTGGTGTTTCCCCCACCCCACAACCCGATGTTAGCGGTCAGCAGGCGCAGGGTGTCTATCTCGTAGCTGGCCTCTAACGAACCATACTGGAAATGGCCGTGGTTCTTGGAGCTGCCCTCATAGTTGAGGTCCGACGAGGAACTGGCAATCTGGCCCACGGTCTTGCGGCTGCCTCCGGAATAGCTACGGGGATTGGAGTCGAAATTCAGGTTATAGTTGGCGCTGACGGTCAGCTTGCCGGCCTTCACCGTGCCGTATGCGCCACCGCCGCCCCCTTGGTTGCTCACGTTGCCGCTCACCGTCACGGTATAGCCCTCCATGCCCCTGCCGTGCGTCACGATGTTCAGAATGCCACCCACGCCCTCGGCATCATACTTCGGACCGGGGTTGGTGATGACCTCTATCCGCTTGATGCTGTTGGCGGGCATCGACTTCAGCACCTCCTTGGGGTTGTTGGTCATCATGTTGTTGGGCTTGCCGTTGACAAACACCTTAAACGTTGACGAGCCATTGACCTGGATGTTATCCTCGCCGTCGACCGTCACCATCGGCACCTTGCGCAACATCTCCATCACGGAGTTCGACTTGGAGTCGGGGTCGTTCTCTATGTCGTAGGTGATTTTGTCGATGTCGGCCTTCACCAGCGACTTCTGTTTCACCACTTCCACGCCCTGCAGTTCCATCGACTTATAGATGCTGTCTGCACGGAGCGAGTCGGCCTTGGTCTGCGCGCCCGCAGGGAGCAGCGCAAAGCCGTA
>DGHX01000153.1 GCA_002392835.1 Prevotella sp. UBA3837
TGTTGATCTTGCAGACAGCGCTCTTCGAAGCCTCACGCAACTGCTCTTCGGGAATACCTACTGCATCGGGCAGGTTGCCGCCATACTTGTTGATGGTGTCCACCTCGTCCTGGGGCACCGAGCTCGATCCATGGAGCACGATGGGGAATCCGGGCAGCTTCTGCTCAATCTCGTGCAGCACGTCGAAAGCCAGTGGCGGGGGCACCAGCCTGCCGGTCTTCGGGTCGCGGGTGCACTGTTCGGGCTTGAACTTGTAGGCGCCGTGGCTGGTACCTATGCTGATGGCCAGTGAATCGCAGCCCGTGCGGGTAGCGAAGTCAATGACCTCCTCGGGCTTGGTGTAGTGGCTCACCTCAGAGGCAACCTCGTCCTCAACGCCGGCCAGCACGCCGAGCTCGCACTCCACGGTGACATCATACTTGTGGGCATACTCCACCACCTGGCGCGAGATGCGGATGTTCTCCTCGTAGGGCAGTGCCGAGCCGTCATACATCACGCTCGAGAAGCCCATGTCGATGCAATCCTTGCACAGCTCAAAGCTGTCGCCGTGATCCAGGTGCAGCACAATCTCGGGGTGCTCGCACCCCAGCTCCTTGGCGTATGCCACAGCTCCCTCGGCCATGTAGCGCAGAATGGTGGCGTTGGCATAGTTGCGGGCGCCCTTGCTCACCTGCATGATGACGGGGCTCTTAGTCTCCACGGCAGCCTGCACGATGGCCTGCATCTGCTCCATGGTGTTGAAGTTGAAGGCGGGAATGGCGTAGCCACCGGCTACAGCCCGCTTGAACATCTCGCGAGTGTTCACGAGACCTAAATCCTTGTAGTTTACCATAATTGTTTGTTATCTTTAAAAACTGGTTAAATCCTAATTTGCCCGCAAAATTACTATTTTTAATTGAGATACGAAGACTGCGGGCACAGAATTTTTCGCCGTTTTTAGGCATTTTAAGTTTTCGGCTGCCAACACGGGCTGCATGATGCCCGAAAATGTCATGTTAGGATAGCAAAAATTTACATTAATGCAATGACAACCATGTGCCGCCGAAGTAGGCTTAGTCCAGTCCAAAGAGCGTGCGCAAGCCGCCATCGACGCCCGAGAAGCCCATGAAGGCCAGGCTGAGCAGTCCGGCAGAGACCAGCACGATGGCCATACCGCGCATGCCACGGGGCACGTCGGCCAGCTCCAGCTGTTCGCGCATGCCGGCAAACACTGTCAGGGCGAGGCCGAAGCCCAGGGCCGTGGAGAAAGCATACATGATGCTCTGTGCCAGATTGTAGTCTTTCTGAATGACAAGGATGGCCACGCCCAGCACGGCACAGTTGGTGGTGATGAGGGGCAGGAAGATGCCCAGTGCCTGATAGAGTGCGGGCGACACCTTCTTCAGCACGATCTCGACCATCTGCACCAGCGAAGCTATGACCAGAATGAAGGCAATGGTCTGCAGATACTGCAGCCCGTTGGGGTCGAGCACATACTTCTGCACCAGCCAGGTGACGATGGTGGCCAGCGTCAGCACAAAGGCCACGGCAGCCGACATGCCCAGCGAGGTGTCAATCTTCTTCGATACGCCTAAGAAGGGACAGATGCCCAGGAACTGCGCCAGCACAATATTGTTGACGAAGATGGCGCTGATGAATATAAGCAGATATTCCATAGTTTACGATTTCTTCAGTTTGTTGACAATGGCGATGAGGAATCCCAGGGTGATGAAGGCGCCTGGAGGCAGGATGAAAAGCAGGATGTTGGTCGTCTCGGGCAGCAGCACGAAGCCGAACACCGAGCCGGCTCCCAGCAGCTCGCGCACGATGCCGAGGAGCGTCAGTGCCAGCGTGAAGCCCAGTCCGATGCCTATGCCGTCGAAGAGCGAAGCCACAGGGCTGTTCTTGGCAGCGAAGGCCTCGGCACGGCCCAGTATGATGCAGTTCACCACGATAAGGGGTATGAACAGTCCCAGCGCCTTGTCCACGTCGGGCAGGAAGGCTTTGATGACCAGCTGCAGGATGGTGACGAAGGCGGCAATGACCACGATGAACACGGGGATGCGCACCTTGTCGGGCGTGAGGCTCTTCAGCAGCGAAATGACAACATTGGTACAGATGAGCACCACCATGGTGGCCAGGCCCATTGACAGGCCGTTCATGGCGCTCGTAGTGGTGGCCAAAGTGGGGCACATGCCCAGCATCAGGACGAAAGTGGGATTCTCCTTAACGATGCCGTTCTTGATGATATTTACGTAACCCATATATTTTGTCTGACTGTTTACGTTTTTTTTTCCATTTGTGTTACTCTACGTGTTTCGATGCCCCCGTCTGTGCGTCAGTGGCATTACCCATGTAAGCATTGTAGGCATTGGTGACGGCCAGCAGGAAGGCACGGCTGGTGATGGTCGATGCGGTGATGGCATCAATGCGCCCGCCGTCCTTTGACACGGTAAGGCCGTCGGCAGGGTTCAGGCCGATGATGCTGCCCTTCTGTCCCTGCTGGAACCACTGGTCAGCCTTGGCACCCAGGCCCGGAGTCTCCTGGTGCTCCAGCAGCGTATAGCCCAACACATTGCCTGTGGCATCGAAGCCCACCAGGACCCGCAGCTCGCCGCCGAAGCCCATCGTGCTGCTCTCCACGGCAGCCCCCTTCTCATTATTATATATAATGTAGGTCTGCTCCTTGCCCTTGGCATCTGCGGTCTTGATGGTGTCGGTCTTGCTCACCGTGATGTTGTCGGCCTGCATGACCGTTTTGATGCCGTTTTGCAATGCTATCTGCTTCTGCTCGTCTATGGGTCCGCTGGTGACGTGGTTCACGAAGGCCAGCACACCGCCCATCAGCACGGCCACGCCAGTGAGGACGAGCACCATATTCAGAAGTGATGATTCAAGTTTCTTCATAGCTCAGTTCCTCCTTATTGCTTTGCAGGCTCCTCACCGAAGCGCTTGGGTTTGACATAGTTGTTGATGAGAGGCGTAAAGGCATTCATGATGAGTATGGCAAACGACATACCCTCGGGGTAGCTGCCCCAGTTGCGGATGACGATGGTGAGCACACCGATGGCGACACCATAGATAATCTGTCCGCGTGGAGTCATGGGCGATGTGACATAGTCGGTGGCCATGAAGATGGCTCCCAGCATGAGTCCTCCGCTCAGCAGCACTGCCACGGGGTTGGCATAGACGGGGCTGGCCAGATGCATCAGGGCGCTGAGCACGAATACGGTGCCGAGTATGCTGACTGGAATGTGCCAGGTGATGATGCGGCGCCAGAGCATGTAGGCCAGTCCGAGCAGCAGTGCCAGGGCACACACTTCGCCCAGCGCGCCGGCGCCGTAGCCCAGCTGCGGGTCGCCGAGCAGCATGTGCAGCGAGTCGGGCAGACGATCGAGCACCGAGGCATCGCCGGTCTTGATGGCCTCCTTCATCACGCTCAGCGGCGTGGCGCCTGTCACGGCGTCGGTGTAAGCCAGCTGCTGACCGGCCACAGGCCATACCGTCATCTGGGCGGGAAAGGCCACCAGCAGGGCGCAGCGGCCCACCAGTGCGGGGTTGAAGATGTTCTGTCCCAGCCCGCCGAAGGTCATCTTGCCCACGCCGATGGCGAACAGGGCACCGATGATGATGATCCATACGGGCAGATTCGACGGCAAGTTCATGCCTAAGAGCAGTCCGGTGAGCGCCGCTGAGCCATCAGCGATGGTGCAGCGCGGATTCTTCAGCATATATTTGTTGATGGCCCACTCAAAGAATACGCAGGCCGCCACGCTGCTGAGGCACACGACGACAGAGCCGAGGCCAAAGTAGTAGAACGACACCAGCAACGCTGGCAGCAGTGCGATGATGACACCGCGCATGTTGCGCTCCACCGAATCGGTGCCGTGGGCGTGGGGTGAAAGGGATACTATCAGTTTACTCATAATTTGTTTCTTTCTGTTCCTTTTATTTCTTTGCTGTTCGCGACCGTATGATGCCCATGACGGTCGTCTTGCCCTGACGGATGTTGTCGAGCAGTGGACGATGGGCCGGGCATGTGAACTGGCACGACCCGCATTCTATGCAGCTGGTGATGTCCTCGCCCTCGGCACGCTCCCAGTTCTTCACTGCCGAGAGCTTCGCCAGCAGGTAAGGCTCCAGGCCCATGGGGCACACGCCGACGCATTTGGCACAGCGTATGCAGGGCTGCGCCTCCTTGCGGCGTGCATCGTCGCCGCTGAGGATGGTGACGGAGTTGGTGCCCTTGCAGATGGGCACCTCGGTGGTGGTGAGTGCCTTGCCCATCATGGGTCCGCCGGCCAGCAGTTTGTTGTCGCCGTCGGGCATGCCGCCACATGCCTCTATGAGCTGGCTCATGGGCGTGCCCATGCGCACCAGGAAGTTGCCGGGCTTGGCCAGCCGCTTTCCGGTGACCGTGGTGTAGCGCTCGAAGAGCGGCTTATGCTTCATAACAGCCTGATAGACAGCAAAGGCAGTACCCACATTCTGAACTATCGCTCCAACATTGACAGGAATGGCAGGCGGAGCAGGAACCTGACGGCGTATGACGGCGTCGACCAGCTGTTTCTCGCCACCTTGCGGGTAGCGCTGCTTCAGTGGCACCACCTCTACGTGGTAGTCTGTGGCACCGAAGGCCTGCTGTGCCTTTGCCGTCAGCAGCTCGATGGCCTTGTGTTTGTTGGTCTCAATGCCGATGTAGCCAGTGGTCACCTTGGCTGCCTTCATCAGCAGCTCCAGTCCCACGAGTATCTCGTCGGCGTGCTCCATCATCAGCCGGTAGTCGGCGGTGATGTACGGCTCGCACTCCACGGCGTTGATGATGACGCACTCGGCTTTTGCCGTGGGCGGCGGTGTGAGCTTGATGAAGGTGGGGAAACCGGCGCCGCCCATGCCCACGATACCGGCGTCCTTCACGCGCTGCACGATCTCTTCCGGTGTCAGCTCAGGGTGGTCTTTCACCAGCTCCAGCTTGTCGGAACGGTCTATGCTCTCCTCCCACTCATCACCCTCAACGTTGATGATGATGACGGGCTTGCGATAGCCTGTGGCGTCGATGGCGGTGTCAATCTTTTCCACCGTGCCGCTGACCGACGAGAAGATGGGTGCGCTGACGAAGCTTCCTGCCTCGGCAATGAGCGTTCCCACTTTCACCTTGTCGCCCTTCTGCACGATGGGGCGTGCCGGGGCACCGATGTGCTGCGACAGCGGGAAGATGGCCTGATGAGGCAGAGGGGCTACCTGCGTCGGCACCTCGTGCGTCAGCTTGTTCTCTTCGGGATGTATGCCACCTATACGGAATGTTCTGATGTTCATGCTGTTTCCTCCTTTCCTTCAACTGCTGGTTTAGGTTCTGCGGGCTTCGGTGCGGGGAAGTTCACGGCCCGGATGGCGTGCGTGGGGCAGGCCTCGACGCACTTACGGCACAGGCGGCACTTGTCGGCATCGATGTACGAGAGGTTCTGGCCCAGCGTGATGGCCTCGAACTTACACTCCCTGACGCACTTGCCACAGCCGATGCAGCTCACCTCGCACGACTTGCGCGAAATGGCGCCCTTGTCCTTGTTAACACACGACACGAAGACCCTGCGGTTCTTCGGTCCCTTCTTGCGCAGCTCGATGATGCCGCGCGGACAAGCCTTCGTACAAGCTCCGCAGGCCGTGCACTTGTCGTCATCAACCTCGGGCAGCCCTGTCTCCGGATTCAGGTGGATGGCATCAAACTGGCAGGCTTGCACACAGTCGCCGCAGCCCAGGCAGCCGTAGCCGCAGCCCGTCTCGCCGGCACCGCAGGCATTCATGGCAGCACAGGAGCGCATGCCGCCATAGACGGCAATCTTAGGCCGGTGCACACAGCTGCCGTTACAGCGAACCACTGCCACCTTGGGCTCGCCGTTAGCGATGGCCATGCCCAGCAGGTCGGCCACCTTCGACATCACCTCGCTGCCGCCCACGGGGCAGTTCAGCCCATCGAGGCTGCCGGCGTCGGCACCCTTCACCAGCGCGTCGGCCATGCCGCCGCAGCCTGCAAAGCCGCATCCGCCGCAGTTGGCACCAGGCAACAGCTCGTTCACCTGAGCAATGCGAGGGTCTTCGTACACTGCAAACCGCTTGGAGCATACATAGAGCACAAGGGCTGCTATGAGTGCAATGGCACCAAGCACAATTACAGCAATCAAAATGAAATTCATAAATCTGTTTTAATTTGTTTTATATAGTTTGTTCTTCTTCATCGCCTGCTTCCTCAATACGGAAGGAGATCTTTCTGCTGATCTTGTCGCGCAGCAGCCATACTGCCAGGTAATATGGCACGAGCGACGCCAGCATGAGCAGTGCTGCCAGGCCTTCACTGCATCGCGCAGCCAGGGCTATGCCCAGCACAGCCATCATCAGCATCAGGGGCTGGCCGAAGCCTATGAGCAAGGCATCGCGGGCCATGGCCCTTTGGGTGGTCACCACCACCGGCTGACCTGTGTGCCACTGTGCAGCCGTTGCTTCGTCCACGGCCACGTCAACGAGTTTTTCCTTCGCTTCAGCCGTCTGGCAGCGCGAGGCCACCTTACAGCCTGCACAGGCCGAAGCCTGCAGGATGCGCACCTTGACTACTCTCCCGCTGACGGACTCAACGATTCCCTCGTGACGTATCTGGTTCTCCATTGCGACTGCAAAGTTACAAATTAGCGGGCAAATAAAAAAATAAAAAGGCGTTTTTCTTTCCTTTTTACCTGAAAACGCCTCAAACAGGGCAACAGCAGCGGGAAGGAGCCGGGAGAAAAGACTGAGGCCTCACACATATTTACACATGCGCCTACGCGCCCGCGTGTGAGTAAGGGGTAAAACGATTTGTAACTTTTGTAACTTCCCGTA
>DGHX01000055.1:0-1945 GCA_002392835.1 Prevotella sp. UBA3837
TCGGCTCTGTCGAATTGTAGCATATGTTGACAACCCTCGCGTCCTTCAGCCAGAAGAAAGCATCGTCCCAGTCGCGGTATTTCGCACCTGGTTTCAGGGCTGACAACCGAAACTTCTTTTCGTGCTTGGAGAGCTGGGGAGGAATCTGGTCGAAGATAGACACCACCTTGTCTGCCATCTCACCTGCATAATTGAAGATGTCATTACGATAGATTGTCAGCACATCACGTTTAGCAGCATCTACGGCATCAAAGTCTTTGGTCTCAACATACTTTTTGACGGCTTGCGGCATTCCTCCAACTATCATATAGAGACGGAAAGCATCCATTGCCTGACGATGGAAAGCCTGTCCCATTGGTTTTCTCTCTGCATACATCTTACGTATCAAGTCCATCAGCATATCATTACCTGTGGCCCAAAGAAACTCTTCAAAGTCCATAGGATACATCTGAATAGAACGTTCTTCCGATGGGAGCACGATGCCTTGTGGGGGCCCTCCGGAGATACTCAATCTCCGGCCTCCTCCCTTTTTCTTGATACTTACCAAAGATCCCGTCTCAATGTAGTCATATCTTCTGTCGGCCACCAGAAACTTGATGGCTGCTCTCGCCCTGGGGCATAACTGTATCTCATCAAGGATAATAAGCGACTTGCGCTCATGGAGCCTTACCTTATAGTGTTGGCTCAGATAGAGGAACAACGTATCGAGGTCTTCCAGATAGAGGTCGAACCAATCTCTGACCATCTGGGGAGCCTTATTGAAGTCGATGAGAACGTATGACTCATACTCATTCTTGGCGAATTTCTCTACGATATAACTCTTTCCGATGCGTCGCGCTCCTTCTACGAGTAGTGCCACCTCACCGTTTCTTTTCTCCTTCCAATCAAGGAGTTGCTGATATATTTTACGCTTCATGATGATGTCGTCCGCACCTTTCTGAGATTTCTGTTCTGCCATATCTTACACCTTTTTGAGATTTTACACGATGCAAATATACACCTTTTTGAGATTTTTTGCAAGAGTTTTGATGAAAAAGCATAAGATATTTGATTATTTTAAGTCATTTTGACTCAATATTTGACCTATTTCGTCGTATTTCGATTGCCTACGATGCGTTGGCATATCATCGCCATTTGTCGGTGATATGCCCTATATAGGCTTCCAAGTGCATCCTCGTCGCCTTGTCGCCCTCGCTCTATGAGTTCTTCTATGTCCATCGAAAACATGCTGCCTCTACTGACATAGATACCATTTTCCCCAAAAAGACTGCACGGGTTCCGTCATTTTTTTTACAATCCAAACTGCGGCAATCTCAAAGAGGGGTGGGGACAACTATGCCTTGAGCAGGTCTTCTGATGTGATGTTGTTGAGTATCTCGCTCCAATATCCAGCGTGGGCAATCTCTGACACAGTGACCATAGCAAAGCTTACAGATTTCCTGCATCCAGTTTCGGCGACGAAACGCTCCGCAAAGGATAAAGTGTGGCGCTGATCCGCTCCTTGCCTTGGTCCTTATGGGTGCACTTTCCTCACGGTGCCGTCCGCTTGCCTTTGCAGCAGCAGGCCGCGGGCGGGCTGGCCCGGGGCGAGGCGCCGTCCGCTGAGGTCGCAGAGGGTGAAGGGTGAAGGGTGGAGGGTGAAGGGTGACGGGAGGATAGACGATGCCGAGGGCTGCGGGGTGCGCACCACCACCTCGTCGAGGAAGAAGCGGCGGCCGGGGGTGAAGGTGATGAGCGTGCGCCCTGAGCCGCTGATGCGGGTGGTGAAGGTGGTCCACTGGCCTTCGGCCATGTCGAAGCTGGCGGTCTCTATGCTGGCGTCGCCGGTGGCACTGAGGCTGAGGCAGGTGTCGTCGCGGCTCCAGGGTGCTGCCTTGAAGCAGAGTTCCAGGGTGTCGCCGGTGAGCATGATGGCGGGCATGGTGACGATGCCGTCGTTGGCGGC
>DGHX01000055.1:2070-13888 GCA_002392835.1 Prevotella sp. UBA3837
GGAAGTCGGCCGAGGCCACATCGCTGCTCCCCTTGAACAGGCCGTCGTTGCCGCCGGTGCCCTCGCAGCGGTCGAAACTCTCGTAGAAGATGGCACCGGTGAGGTCGGGCTTGTCGGTGAGGGTGGTGTCTACGGCCACATGCTTCGGCGACGAGGCCTCGAAGCGGAAGCTGATGGTGCCGTCGTCGTGCTGCGTGATCTGCTGTATGGCGCGGTTCATGTAGAGCGAGCCGTCGATGTTGCCGTTGTAGACCGTTGCCGCAGGCAGCGAGTTGGTGGTCAGCGAGTCGTTGACCCTCCACCCGTCACCCTCCACCTTTAACCCGTCACCCTCCACCTTCCACCAGTAAGGATAGGCGTCGCCCTCCTCGGTGGTCTGCGTGTAGGCTTGGCTCGATGCCCGCCAGAAGCGCTTGTCGCTCTCGTCGTCGGCGTGGATGAGGGTCAGCCGTTGGTGGGTGTTCCACCTGTCGGGCAGCCCGGCGGGGCGGTAGTCGCACACGGTGTTGACGATGTTCTCGCGCCAGCAGCGCTCGTCGTAGTCTACGTGCAGCACCAGTAGTCCGCTGGCCGGCAGGTGTGCGTCCCAGCCGGTGGCCTGCCGGTTCTCGAGCAGGTAGTACTCGTCGGGCCATGCCTCGTTATATATAATGTAGGTGTCGCCGCCGTCGGAGAGTGCCTTCATGGCGCTGACGGTGGTGTCGGCGGTGAGGGTTGTGGGCTGTCGCCATCCGCACACCATGCGCTCGTAGCTGGTGTAGCCGGCGGGTGTGAAGGCGCTGCCGTTGTACACGCCGTTGGCCATGATGCTCCAGTGGCCCATGCCGAAGTTGCCGTTGTAGTCTGTGTCGTAGAGGTCGGGCAGTCCCATGCAGTGTGAGAACTCATGGCAGATGGTGCCTATGCCGCTGGGTGTGCCGCGGCTGGTGAGCTCGTTGCTGCAGGCGTAGGTGTCGATGAGGAGCCCGTCGGGGGTGGGGTGGCCCTTGCCGTATTTAGGCACGCCGTTCTCCATGACCTGGTGCAGCTCGTATTCGTGGGGCCAGATGGTGTTCACGTCGTAGCTGTCGCTCTGCCCCTGTCCGGCGTAGAGCACGAACACCTGCTCCACCATGCCGTCGCCGTCCCAGTCGTAGTCGGCGAAGTGCACCTGTGGCGCGGCCAGGTCGCAGGCCTCGACCACCATCTCCCAGGGGTGAGCATCCACGTCGGCGCTGCCCGGCTGTCCGTAGTAGGCGTAGTCGTGTGAAACGGTGACGGGGCCTATGACGTCGAAGTCGAGTTCGAACTGTCCGTCGCTCTGGCTGAGGAAGTAGTCCTTCACGCTGCCCTGGTAGTCGCCCTCGCTGAAGCCGCACTCATTGGCCACACGGTCGAAGTACGTGCGGTCATGCTCGGCGAGGAAGGTCTTGTTCTGGAATTCGGCCAGTATGATGAGCCCCTTCCGCTTGCCGGTGAAGTGGCCTGTGGGCTGCGAGCCCTGCGTGCGCCGTGCGGCAACCTGCGAGCTGTCGTGCCCCGTGGTGTGGCGGCGCTGCAGCGAGCGTGCTGCCATGAGGGCCTCGGCGGTGGTCTCGCGGTGGCTGCCGTCGGCCTGCTGCAGGAAGCGGCGGCCGTCGGCACTCTGCCACCAGGCGCCGTGCTCGTCGCCCCGCAGCTCTACGCGCAGCTCCTCGCCCAGCGGCGTGATGATGGTCTTCCACAGGCCCGGACGGGCAGGAACGGCGTGGGCACTGACGGCCCAGAAAGCCAAACAGGCTGAATAGCAAACGGTTTTCAGTAGGTTCATTCGGGTGAAGGATTGTCTAATTTGGAAAGGACGAAACTGGCGGGCAAGCGCACGTCCCAGCAATACTCAAAGAAGATGGTGTCTTTTTGAATTCTGTATACCAGCTTCAGCTCG
Source organism: Prevotella sp. UBA3837 (assembly GCA_002392835.1). Taxonomy (GTDB): domain Bacteria; phylum Bacteroidota; class Bacteroidia; order Bacteroidales; family Bacteroidaceae; genus Prevotella. Next base: position 3,974 of record DGHX01000055.1, read on the forward strand.
TTGATGACTTTTGCCGACCGATACTCGAATCTGCCATGTTTCAGGCTGTTGTCTTTTGCGTAGAGGTTAGGAAAAGCCGAGATGAGATTGGCTGTTTTGAATATTTTCTGAGCTAATATACGCGCCCTTCGCTCGCTAAACTCATTGACGGTGTATTCGAGCACAGCAAGAAGGGTGTCGTTGGCGGTCTTAGTCCAGATGGATTCCATTTAGCAGCATCGAAACGTTTTGCTCAACCTCGCTTTGCGTGAATACTCTGCCCTCAGCAATATCTTTCTCGCTTCGGTCGAGTAAAGTATGAAGAGTGTCATCAGACCAACCGTTGCGTGTCGCTATGTCATGCCAATTGCTGTTGGCATCATAGTTTGACTGTTGTAAGCGTGTGGTGTTAAACATAATACAAGTGTTGCGTCCTATTTTACTGCAAAGGTAGTGATAATTTGTTTAATGACCAAATTTTTTTGTGCTTTATTTTGGCATGTCGCATATTTTTTGTACTTTTGCAGCCAATAAAACTAAAAGCATGCTTATGAAATTTTCTGCTACCCTGTTTGCCCTGCTCTTTGCAGGCACTGTGGGCCTTAGTGCCCAGACCCCTTTCCACGTTTCCAAGTCACTGAACCCCTCGCAGGCCGTTGAGCAGTTTACTGCCGACGTCGCCGCCCAGCTGGTGGCTCCCCAGAAGGCTCCCCTGAAGGCGAAGAAACACGTCATTGACGAGCAGCCCGAGGGCACGCTGAAGGCCTACGCCCTGAACACCTTCTACTACTCGCAGAACATGGACGAGTGGGTGCACCGCTACGGTCAGAAGACGATGGTGGTCTTTGGCGAGGACGACGAGGTGTACATCCAGAACGTCATCAACACCAATCTCTACGGCACCTGGATTGTGGGCGAAATCAGTGCCGACCGCACCAAGGTGGTGTTCGAGAACTACCAGCCCTACGTGGAGCAGGGCGACTACACCTACTACGTGTCGCTGGCCCGGGTGAACGCCAACGGCGACGTGTACCCCGACACCGAGGCTGACGAGTTCTACCTGAACTACGACGAGGCCACTCACTCGCTGGTCAACGCCGAGCTGAACCTGTCGCTGGTCAATGAGGACGGAGGCGTGTTCACCTTCAACGAGGGCTACGAGTTCTACGAGCACACCGACCAGCTGGTGCAGTTGCCTGAGGGGCTGACCATCGACGACGCTCAGGTGTACTCGCTGAAGTGGGATAGCAACGACCCCTACTACTTCCCCGGCGTGGTGTATGTGGCCCAGCAGGGCGACGACTTCTACTTCAAGGGCTTCTACGACAAGGTGGCCAACGCCTGGGTGAAGGGCACGCTGAACGCTGCTAAGGATTCCGTCATCATTGAGAACGGCCAGTATGTGGGTCTCTACGACGACCTCTACTTCCTCTACTGCAAGGGTGCCAAGTACGACGGTCTGGACAGCGACGGATGGCCCATCTACAAGAACAAGGACCACGCCGCCCTGGCGTGGAACGCCGCCGACAAGTCGCTCTACGGCCCTGACGGCATCCTCTTCGTGCTGGGCAAGGAGATGCGCGGCGGCTACAGCCACAGCATCCCCTCGCAGAACATGAAACCCTTCTACGGCGTGGCCGCCAAGCCCAAGACGCCCGACATTCGCAACTTCGATATCGACACGCAGTTCTACCAGGTGAACTCCAGCATCACCTACGTGGTGCCTGTGGAGGATGTCGATGGCAACTTCATCAACCCCGACTCGCTCTACTACCGTTTCTTCCTCGACGGCGAGCAGCTGCACTTCGCTAACGGCAAGGGCGAGTTCTACCAGCACTTCCCCGATGAGTGGGAGGTACCCAGCCGCTTCACCGACCGCGGCAAGGTGAACAACCGCACCGACAACAACAACGGCACGCAGACCTACCATGTGCTGGGCATCGACAAGAGCCTGCGCCCGAAGACCATCGGCCTGCAGAGCGTGTACTACATGAACGGCACGCGCACACTGAGCGATATGTGCGTCTTTGACACCGCTACCAAGACGAAGACCATCGTGCCTGGCGACCCCAACCCCGCCGCCGTCGCACTGCCCTCGGCCCTGGGCGCACAGCCCGCCACCGTCTATGACCTGCAGGGACGCCGTGTCAGTAAGCCTGCTGGCAAGGGCCTCTACATTCAGAACGGACGTAAGTTCATCGTGAGATAAAAATCCTTTTCGCATGACGAGAAGATTTCTCTTCATCACACTGTCGGCACTGCTCTCCGCTACGGCAGCCCTGGCCCAGCGCGAGGGCTGCCTGTGGTGGGGTTATTACCATGCCGATGACGTGCCCGACAGCCATCTGGGCGTGAGCAAGGCAGCGGTCTACGAGGCCGCCATGCGCGTCAGCGGTGAGGCCGACCCCACGCGTGGGGCCGTCATCAGCGGTGTCCGGCTGCCCTTCACCGACGTCAGCAGCATCGACAGCCTGACGCTGTGGGTAGCTCCCACCCTGGAGCAGCAGCCCACCACCGAGGTATTCGTGGGCAAGCCCCATGTGGGCTGGAACGTGGTGCAGCTGCCAGCTGCGGTGGCCGTGCCCGACACGGGCCTCTACGTGGGCTACACCTTCCGCGTGACACAGCTCGACGGCCAGTCGGAGCGCCCCTTGGTGATGTGTAACGACGTCACCGACGGCGGGCTGTGGCTGCGCGTGGCCGAGGTGAAGGCCTATCGCGAGTGGTACACCACGCGCCGCTACGGCTCGTTGGCCATGCAGCTCGAGATGAGCGGTCCCGCCTTCCTGCCCTGCGACGTGAGCGTCGACGCCATGCAGCAGAACAACATGGTGGCGCAGAGCCAGGACAGCCTGCAGCTGATGTTCACCACCCGCGGCACGCAGGCCGTGCAGACCCTGCAGTACAGCTACGACTATGGCGGCGCACCGCTCACCGGCAGCTATGAGCTGCCTGCAGCCCTGCCACGCGTCTATGGCATGCAGGGCTATGCGTCGGTGCCCATCAGCGCCGCTGCCACAACCGGACGCCTGCCCCTCGCCTTCACCCTCAGCGGCGTGAACGGCCAGCTCAACGGCAGCAGTGCCAACACGGGGCAGGCCGACGTGCTCAGCCTGCAGCGTCGCGTGCACCACCTCACCGTCATGGAGGAGTATACCGGTACCTGGTGCTCGGCCTGTCCGCGCGGCTTTGCCGGCATTGCGCGCCTGAAGCAGATGTACCCCGACGACTTCGTGGCCATCTCCGTCCACGCCCTGAACGGCGACCCCATGGACGTGTACTACGACTACTACTATGTCATCAACACCACGCTCTTCCCCGGCTGCCGCTTTGACCGCGGGCCCGTCACCGACCCCTACGACGGCGACATCACCGACGGCCACTTCCATGCCGACCTGAACTTCCGCGCTGCTAACGCCGTGCTGGCTCCCGCCGAGCTGAGCGTCAGCGCACAGTGGGCCGACGACTCGCTGTGCACCATCGAGAGCAAGGTCAACTTTCTGTTCGACGACGACGACTGCCGCTACCAGCTGGCCTACGTCATGACCGAGGACTCGCTGCGCGGCCCCGACGGCGACCATGCGTGGCACCAGATGAACAGCTTCAGCAACGAGGCCCTGGCCTACTATGTGGAAGACGACATGCAGCAGTACGTCAACGCCGAAGGCACCATGCTCACCAATGTGGTGTACAACGACGTGGCCATCAGCATGAGCGACGTGCGCGGCATAGAGGGCAGCCTCAGCGGGGCACAGGTGGCAGGACAGCCCATGCACCACAGCTATGAGCTGCGCCGCAGCGCCGTGTCGCAGAATGCCCGCAACATACGCATCGTGGCCCTGCTCATCGACCGGCTGACGCGCCGCGTGGCCAATGCCGCCGTGTGCAACGTCAGCGGCGACCCGTCTGCCATTGCGGCAGTCGGCGGGCAGCAACAGCACCCGCAGCAGTGCTTCGACCTGCAGGGCCGCCCCGCTGACCACTCATCACTCATCAGTCATCACTCATCACTCAGAAAGGGCATTGTCCTTGTGCGGCAGGCCGACGGCACCATGAGAAAACAATTTATTAACTAACAATAACCAAACAAAAAACTACATTATGATGAAGAAATTCTACACTTTTCTCACCCTGGCCCTGCTCGCCCTGACGGCGCAGGCCCAGGACGACCTGACCTGGTGGGGCTACTACACCAACCAGTCGACCAGCCTTACCGGAAACTATCAGCTGGGTACCTACGAAGCTGCTATGTTCGTAGCTGGCGATGGTGCTCTTCAGGGAGCCAGCATAGAGGCTTTCCGTGCACAGACACGCTTGTACAGTAATGCCAAGAACTTCAAGTTCTGGGTGCGTGCAACCCTTGATGGTGAGAATTTGGCTGAGGCAGTGCCCGAGACACTCTCCAGCTCGTCGGCCTCGATGACCACCGCCTCGCTGACTGAGCCCTTTGCCGTACCGGGCGAGGGACTCTATGTGGGCTACACCTTTGAGCTTTCCAGCTGGTACAGCGACTACGACTATACGCCCCTTGTCTACGCCCAGAGTGCCGTGGAGAAGGGCTTCTACCTGAAGCAGCCCGGCGAGACGGCCTTCACCGACAAGTCGTCGACGGGTTGCCTGGCCATGCAGGTGGGCTTCAAGGCTCCCGCCGTCACCATGTGGTGGGGCAACTACACCGGCACCGAGCAGACCGGCCTGGCCGGCAACAACAAGGTGCCCGGCAGCTACGAGGCCGCTATGTTCGTGGCTGGCGACGGTGCCCTGAAGGATGCCGACATCACCGCCATCCGCATACAGACGCGCCTCTCGGCCAGCAGCTCGGAGAACGTGAAGTTCTGGCTGCGCTCCGCCCTCGACGGTGAGAACCTCGTCGAGGTGACCCCCGAGACGGTGGCCGGCAGCGGCTACACCACCGTGCAGCTGCCACAGGCCTATAAGATTCCCGCCGAGGGCGTCTACGTGGGCTACAGCTTCCGCGTCACCACATGGTGGAACGAGTACGAGGGTACGCCCGTGGTCTACGCCCGCAAGGTGGTGGAGAAGGGCTTCTACCTGAAGCAACCCGAGGAGGCAGAGTTTACCGACAAGTCGTCGACGGGCTGTCTGGCCGCACAGATTGAGGTCAGCAGCAGCTCGATGACCAGCGACGCCGCACAGGTGGCCGACGACCTCGACGACATCGTGGCCCTCGTGGGCCAGCCCGTCAGCGTCAGCCTCACCATCACCAACCAGGGGGCTGCCGGTGTGCAGAGCATCGGCTATGTGTGCACTGTTGACGGCGTGGCCGGACAGGAGCACACCGTCGTGCTGCCCACGCCTATCGATGCCATGCTCGGTGCCAAGGCCGCAGTGGCCGTAGAACTCGACGCCCTCACCGCTGCCGGACAGCAGGAGGTGGAGATAGAGATTACGAAGGTGAACGGCAACGCCAACGGCATCACCGGCAAGAAGGCGAAGTGCTCCGTATACGTCACCGCCATCACCGAGAGCGCTCCGCGCAAGGCCGTGGCCGAGATCTTCGTCGGCGCATCGCAGTACAACTCGCCCCGCGGTTATGTGGGTGCCGAGCTGCTGGCCAAGAACGAGAACATCATTCCCGTGCTCATCGACTACTACAGCGGCACCTTCGCCGTGAGCAGCTATGCCGACTTCCAGAAGAACTACAACGCCACCTCGTTCACCAACAAGTATGCCACTTATCCCGTGGCCGAGGTGAACCGCGCCTTCACCACCGACCCCTACTTTGGCAACACCGCCGCTCCCTATCACTATGCTTCCGAGCCCCTCATCGCTGCCACGCTGAGCGAGCCCACCGAGGCCGCCGTCACCGTTGAGGCCGACTGGAGCAAGGAGGATGCCGACTCGGTGGTCATCAACGCCACAGCCACCTTCAAGGCCGACTTCAAGAGCGCTCCCTACCGCCTGGCCTTCGTGCTCGTGGCCGACGGCCTGGTGCGCGACGTGAACAACTACGTCTGCTACCAAAAGACCAACTATCCCGATGACGACATGTACTACTGGCGCGAGGGTGACGGTGCCTCGTACACCGTGAAGGAGTATGTGCACAACAACATGGCCATTGCCTCGAGCGACGTCACCGGCATAGCCGGCAGCCTGCCTAAGAACATCACCGCCGGCGTGGCCAACAGTTGCGAGAGCGGTCTGAAGATGCCCGCCTGGGAGGGTCAGGAACCCACCAACGTGCGCGTGCTGGCACTGCTCATCAACAAGGACACCAAGCGCATCGTCAACGCTGCCATCGCCCCCGTGGGTGCCACGGCTACGGCCATCGAGACCGTGAAGCAGTCCGCAGCACAGCAGCAGCGCATCTACAACCTCAACGGTCAGCTGGTGAAGAACGCCCAGAAGGGCCTCTACATCATCGACGGACGCAAGGTGATGAAGTAAGGCTGACGGCAGGCGTACAGCCTGTAAACGTTTGCACTACACATTATTATTAATAAGGCCGCTTGGACACCCTTCCAAGCGGCTTTTTGCGTAACTTTGCAACACCGAAACTATTTTATTATGCCCTGATATGAAGAAGACATTTGCACTTGCAGCGCTCCTCATGGGAGCCGTGACGCTGGGGTTCACCTCCTGCGGCGACGACGATGACCCCGTTGATGTACCCGTGCCTCAGCCCGAACCCGAGCCGGAACCTCAGCCTGAACCGGAGCCGGAGCCCGGCGGACAGGCTGCCGTGGGCTGGCCCGCCGCATACGGAGGCGTGATGCTGCAGGCCTTCTACTGGGACAGCTTCGACGACACACAGTGGACCGTGCTCGAACAGCAGGCCGACCAGCTCGCCGGAACCTTCGACCTGGTGTGGCTGCCGCAGAGCGGCAACTGCGGCGGGCAGTCGATGGGCTATGACGACCTCTACTGGTTCAGCGACTACAACAGCTCCTTCGGCAACGAGCAGCAGCTGCGCTCGCTCATCGGCACCCTGAAGCAGAAGCAGATAGGAACCATAGCCGACGTGGTCATCAACCACCGCCGGAACCTCTCGAACTGGGTGGACTTCCCCAAGGAGACCTATAAGGGCGTGACCTACCAGATGACATCGACCGACATCGTGGCCAACGACGACAACGGGGCCACGAAGACCTGGGCCACGCAGAACGGCTACGCACTGTCGAAGAACAGCGACTCGGGCGAGGGATGGGACGGCATGCGCGACCTGGACCACCGCAGCCAGAACGTGCAGGCATGTGTGAAGGCATACCTCGACTTCCTGCTCCACGACCTGGGCTACTGCGGCTTCCGCTACGACATGGTGAAGGGCTACTCGGCATCGTTCACCGCCCAGTATAACAGCGTGGCACAACCCGACTTCAGCGTCGGCGAGTGTTGGGACGGCACCACCGTCATCAAGAACTGGATTGACGGCACGGCCATCGACGGAAAGCCGCAGAGCGCCGCCTTCGACTTCCAGTTCCGCTACACCGTGCGCAATGCCATGAACAACGCCAACTACCAGAGCCTGGGGCTGCAGAACGACGGCAACTGGCCCCTGGTGAGCAGCAACCTGAGCAACGGCAGCTACCGCCGCTATGCCGTGACCTTCGTGGAGAACCACGACACCGAGCGGCGCAGCAACGCTGCACAGGATCCGCTGACGAAGGACACGCTGGCCGCCAACGCCTACATGCTGGCCATGCCTGGCACGCCCTGTGTCTTCCTGAAGCACTGGCAGGCCTATCCCGCGCAGATAAAGGCCATGGTGGCCGCCCGCAAGCTGGCCGGCATCAACAACGAGAGCAGCTACAAGACGGAGCGCTCCACCCGCAGCTTCTACATCAACACGGTGCAGACCGACGGCAAGGACCGCCTGATGGTCTACGTGGGCAACAGCACCGACGGCGAGGCATACATCGACGCCACGCAGTGGGTGAAGGCCGTTGAGGGTTATCACTACGCCTACTACCTGCCGCGCACGCTGAACACAGCCTATGCCGACCTGCCCAGCGGCACCTACGAGGGGGCGCAGACCGTGCGCCTGTCGGCACTCAGCAGCACTGACGGCGCACAGCTCGTCTACACCCTCGACGGCTCGCAGCCCACGGCAGCCAGCACGCCCGTAGCGAGCGGCTTCACCGTGACCATACCCTCGGGGGCCACCACCACGCTGCGCTTGGCCCTGCTCGTGGGCGGACAGCTGAGCGGTGCCACGGAGCGCACCTACGTGGTGAAGCAGAAGGAGAGCGAGAAGCCCGTGGAAATTCCGGCCTTCTGCACCGTGAACAGCGGCGAGACATGCGCCTTCTTCGAGGCTCCGTCGACGTGGACGCAGACCGTGAAGTGCTGGGCATGGATAACCGACGGCGCCAACTTCACCGGCGGCACCTGGCCCGGCACCGACTGTCAGCTCTTAGGCACGGCGGCCAATGGCAACAAGGTGTGGAAGTGGAGCTACAGCGGCTCGCTGACCACGCGCCCGCAGTTCATCATCTTCAGCGACAACGGGTCGCCACAGACCGATGACCTGCCGTTCCAGAACGGTGGCTACTACAACAAGGAAGGCCTGCGGGGAGTGGTGAAATGAAAAATGAAAAATGAGAAATGAAAAATGAAAAATGAAAAATTGGCTACCGCCTCCGTTACAGTGCGGTAGCCAATTTTTCATTTTTCATTTCTCATTTTTCATTTTTCATTTTTGATATTCTCGCACGCCCTTCAGCACCTGGAGTACCTCGGCGTCGTTGATGTCCTCGACATTGCTGCCCACGCGCACCACGGCTTCGTTCACCTGAGCGAGGTAGGCCACCTTGAAGTCGCCCTCGTTCTTGTACACCTGCCATGTGCGGCCGTCGACGGTGATGTCGGCCTGGCGCTCACCCTTCATGTTGGGCTCCCACTCGGCAATCTGGCTCTTTGCGCCCTCCTTGAAGTCGAGCTTCTTGTCGCCCTTGGTCACAATCATGTTCGAGGCGTACTGCTTCGACTCCCAGTCGGCGGGGATGGCCACCTGGTAGGCCTGTCCGCGGCTCTCAATCTTGGCGGGAGCTGCCTCAGCGGCGGGAGCGGCCTCGGCCTGCTCGGTGGCCTGCTCGCCCTCAGCGGGCGTCTCGGCCTTCTCACCCTTGTTGCCACCACACGATGCCATTGCCAGAGCTGCTACGGCTGCAACGGCGAAACTGAAAAATGCTTTCTTCATTGTTTTTTGTTTTTGAAATGTTGATAATAAAAGGTTGTTTTAATAAACCTGTCTGTTTAGGGCAGATTTGAATTATCCTGCAAAATTAAAAAGAAACGGGCATAACGCCGTTATCATTTCGTAAAATAAAGCTATCATTTCGTGAAAGGCGGGAAAAAAGTCAAAGAAATAGACGATTGTTGTACCTGTTGAGACAATTGTGGCTCTTCGTTGGCTTCGCCCTTCACTTCTGGCGGCAGTTCTCAGTGTAGTCCTTCAGGTCGCTCTGGTCGCGCATTCGTAGTGCAGCTATCCATACGAGCTCTTGCCTCTCCCCCTTCTTGCACTGGCATTCATGCGAACTCATCATAAATTATTGGTGTCCGGGGAAAAAGTTAGACAATTCTCAGATACTAAGAGTTTAATAGTGTTTTGAAGGAATTGGTAATGCGGGGACTTGGAAGCGGCCTGAAAGGCCAGCAAGCACATAGCCCAGGGCATCGCCCTGGGTTTGGTTGCAATAGCAGGATCGCCCTGAAAGGGCAAAAGCATTGATTTTCAGTGCTTTTGCCCTTTCAGGGCGAAATTAGCGACATCGTTTACCCAGGGCGATGCCCTGGGCTATGTGCTTATTGGCCTTTCAGGCCGCTTTCTCTGGACAACAATAATCATAAATAAACTACTTTTCCTGCACTGGCATTGAAAATCAATAGGTTAGAAGGAATATGTTGCACCTAAAGCTGCACCTGAAGCTGCACCTGAAGCTGCACCAGCTGCTGTCCCTGTTGCTGCTCTTA
>DGHX01000064.1 GCA_002392835.1 Prevotella sp. UBA3837
AGGACGGCTTCTCCCAGTACGTTGAACCCTCGTCCTTCATCAACTGGTATCTGGCCAGTGAGCTGCTGGGCAGCTACACCGCCTTCTCCACGTTCTACGCCTACAAAGAGGCATCGGCCACGCAGTTCTGCTTCGGACCGCTATGGGACAACGACCATGCCCTCGGCAACTCCTCCCAGCTCGACATGGCAGCGCTGATGAGCGACAAGGCCACCGTGGGCTCGCGCCGCGCCATGCTCTACCTCTGCGGAGAGCCGTCGCCATGGACCGCCATGCTCGCGAAGCTGTGGGACTGCGACTGGTTTGCCCAGGCCGTAGCCGGGCGATGGGCCGACATCTACGCCCAGCGAGAGACCGTGGTGGGACTGGCCGATGCGTTCGACAGCAGCTGGTTCCGCGCCACCTGGGCCAACAACTACAGGCCGCAGGCAGAAGGCGGTGCCGGATGGGAAGCCAGCGTGCAGGCCTCGGCCTTCTCGTCGCAGATCGTGGCGCCGATGAAGACCTGGCTGTCCGACCGCATGGACTATCTGAACGCGAAGATTGTGGAGCAGACCATGGACGATGTGGCCACCGGCATCCATGAAGCCCGGCAGACGAGCGACCGTCCCACAGGCTATTACAACCTGAACGGACAGTATGTCGGCGAGCGCATCGCCGCAGGCCGGCACGGCGTGTTCATCCGCAACGGCAAGAAACAGGTGCGGTAAAAGTCCGGTGCGCCTGTGCGCTCCCTGTCCGTCACTGATGCCGACGGAAACGCAGTTCCGCCCCTACAGCGGTTGTCTTCTGGCAAGCAAGCCCTTGCCACCAGCAGCCCTGTAGGGGCGGACGAGTGTCTTCAGCCCGCAGCGTCTCATGCTACCAGTTGTCAGCGACGCCCGTCTTTCAGCCCGTTCTTGCCAGTTTCGACAGGCAACACCGACCATCTTACGCGTCCTTTTTGGCGAAACAGAAAAACAAATCCATTGAAATCGTTGGACGAAATCAATGGAATCGTTGAACGAAATCAATGGATTTGTTGCACAAAATCAATGGCTTTGTTTCGCCAGACGGGCGTTTTTGTTGTTCCCTTCTGTCGTTTTTGCCGCTCTTTTCCAGCGGTCTTGCCTGAGAGTGCGGGCGTTGTCGCCCGTTGTGACAGCCGTGAGGGTGGGGTGGGGGTGTCAATAGGAGGCGGTGCAGGCGATGCCCTCGGCCACCACGCGGTCGCGAATGCTGTCGAGCTCCTGGCGCGTAGCCTTCTGCAGTCCGTGCATGGGCGTCTCGCGGTCAATGGTGTAGATCATGACGCTTTGCGGACGGATGGCCTTCACCACCTGTAGCCACGGGGCGACAAACGCCTCGCCGGTGTTGTCCAGCTCGTCGCCCTTCATGAACATGGTCTGAATGATGACGTGGCCATGGAAGCTCTTCAGGTGGGCGATGACCTCGTCGACGTCGTAGCGGCCTGTCGGACGGTCCACCTTATTGATATACTCCGGGCTGACGGTGTCGAGCTTCTGAATGTTGTTGTCCACCCGCATGAGTGCGCGTCGCACCGATTCGCGGTGGAGCATGGTGGCGTTGCTGAGCACGGACACCTTTGCCTCGGGACAGTAGATGTTGCGCAGACGGAGGGTGTCGCCGATGATTTCCTCGAACTGCGGGTGTGCCGTGGGCTCTCCGTTTCCGGCGAACGTCAGCACGTCGGGCCGCTGCTGTTCGGCGGCCATCAGCCGGAGCCGCTCCTCGAGTGCCGTGGCCACCTCGTGGCGCGTTGGCCTTGGCAGGTGGGGGCGGTGGTCGCCATTGAAGCCGCATTCACAGTAGACGCAGTCGAACGTGCATATTTTCCCATCGGCAGGCATCAGGTTGATGCCCAGCGAGAGGCCGAGGCGGCGGCTGTGCACCGGGCCGAAGATGGGGCTGGGATAGATGATTGTTGCCATAGTGGGGGCAAAGGTAAGAAAATTATTGCAGATGGAGGAGGGAAAGAGGAAAAAAAGAGAGCCTCACCCCCGGCCCCTCTCCGAAGGGAGAGGGGAGTGGTTAGTATTGAAGGTTGTAGATTTTGGGTTTTGGTCGGTTGAAGGCTTCTCACCTCTCACTTATCACTTATCACTTAAACATCCCCTTCGGGGGCTTGGGGGGCTTCCTTGCCTCTTACCTCTCACCTCTCACCTCTAGCACCTTTAGTGGTTAATAAATGTAAAATGTTTCCTCTGTTCGGATAAAATGCGTAAATTTGCCGCAAATTTGGCGTAGTGCGCCCTTTTTGATTATGGCAAAAAAGCGTAAGAAGACCCGCAGCCGTCGTGGACTGCAGGTTGTGACATTGTGCATCAGCACCGCTATGGTGTTGGTTCTGCTGGGTCTTGTGGTGTTCAGCGTGCTCACGGCCCGCAACCTCTCGGCCTACGTGAAGGAGAACCTGCGGGTGACGGTGATGCTCTCTGAGGACGTGACCAATCCCGAGGCCGAGCAGATGTGCCGCGAGCTGAGACAGCGTCCGTATGTGACCGACCTCACCTACATCAGCAAGGAAG
>DGHX01000150.1 GCA_002392835.1 Prevotella sp. UBA3837
GAGCGAATGCGAAACTTGAATGAATAATGAAAAATGAGGAGCACAAATGTGTAATGAAGGAAGGCCTTACAACTAAGGTTCCATTCATCATTTCTCATCCCTCATTTTTCATTATTCATTTTTCATTTCTCTTTTTATTCTTCTCTTGTTCACCCTCTGATAGGCAGCAGGTGGACAAGCTGAATTCTCTTTCATACGCCTATCACTATCGCTCGCTCGACTCCACGGAGTGCTATGCACAGCAGGCCATGCAGGCAGCAGAACACTATGCCGACGGAAAGGCCGAGGCACTGAACAACCTGGCCTTCGTGCGCATAGCGCAGATGCAATACACCGAGGCAAGGAGGCTGCTCGACGAGATAGAACAGACCACCGACAACCAGATTGAACTGCTCGTGGCACGCATACAGCAGATGAGGCTGTGCCAGCGCATGTCGCAGAACAGGGCTTTCTACGACTATCGTGAGCAGGCGCAGAGGGCACTGCGGCGCATAGGCGAGGAGCGACAGCCGCTGACGCCACGCCAGCAACGGCGCATGGACTACGCCGAGAGCGAGCTGGCCATCGTCACGTCGGCATATTACTACTACGTGGGACTGGAGCGGCAGGCCGCCGACGCACTCTACGCAGCGCCCCCGGGACTGGAACGCGACACCGCACAGTTCCTGAACTACCTGTACAACGTGGGCTCAGGCGGCATGGTCAGCGGGGGGACACAGGAGGACATCAACCAGGTGGAGTTCGACCACCTGATGCGATGCCTGCTCATGGCAGAGAAGTCAGGCGACGTGTACTTCGTGGCCAACTCCCTTGAGGCACTGGCCGAGCACCTCATGGTGGCCGAATACCGGCAACAGCTCGTCACCGACAACCTGCCGGCCATGAAGTTCCTCAACCCTGCCGCCGTGCCCCCCGACTCCATAGCGCTGATGTTGGCACAACAGTCGCTCGACATCTTCACACGCTTCGGCGACGTGTACCAGATAGCAGGCGCACACCGAACACTGGCCTCCTGCCACCTGCAGAACGACGACTATGCCGAGGCCCTCGGACAGCTGCACCTGGCACTGAGCGACTCGGCCATCAACCAGGCCCCCGACCTCGTGGCCAGCATCCGCGAGCAGCTCAGCGTGGCCTACGCCGCCATTGACGACAAAGCCAACAGCGACCAGAATCGCAACATATACCTTGACCTGCAGGAGCAGACACGACAGGACCGCTCGCTCGAAGCACGTGCCGGACAGCTGGAGCAGGCCTCACGGCAGCTCAGCCAGCTCATCGGTGCCGTCGTGGCTGCCATCGTGCTGCTGGTGCTGCTGCTCGTGGCCTTCTGGCTGCGACAGCTAAGAAACCGGCAGGGCAGCGACCAGAAAGACATGCAACAGGAGGAAGAGCTGCGTGAACAGGTAGGCATGGCTCGGCTGAGGGTGGAGAAAGGACAGCGCATGGCACTGGAACAGCGGGCACGCATCTCTCTCGTCAACGGCATCACACCCCTCATCGACCGCATACTGCACGAAACCAGCCGACTGCCGCAGGCAGGCGAAAACGAGCGGCAGGAGCGCATAGAGTACATCAGCGAGATAACCGATAACATCAACGAGCAGAACGACCTGCTCACCCGCTGGATACAGCTGCGCCAGGGACAGCTGAACCTGCACATCGAGACGTTCACGCTGCAAGAACTGTTCGACATCGTGGCCATGGGCCGACGCAGCTTTGCCATGAAGGGCGTCGAGCTGAATGTTGTACCCACCACGGCACGGGTGAAGGCCGACAAGGTGCTCACCCTGTTCATGCTCAACACGCTGGCCGACAATGCCCGTAAGTTCACGCCGGAGGGCGGACACGTCACCGTCAGCGCCACCGAGGGCGAGGACTATGTGGAGCTGGCCGTGGCCGACACCGGCAAGGGCATGGACGCCGAACAGCTGGCACATGTATTTGACCGACAGGTCATCACCGACAGCCGCCAGCAGACATCGCACGGCTTCGGGCTGCTGAACTGCAAGGGCATCATCGATAAATACCGAAAGATGAGCCAGATATTCGCAGTGTGCCGCCTCGATGCCGAGAGCAGGGTGGGGCAGGGCAGCCGCTTCTTCTTCCGACTGCCACGGGGACTGGCCAGAGGCATCGCCGTGCTCATCGCGTCGACGCTGATGCTCGGTGCCCCCTGCCATGCGCAGCAAGCCGACACCACGGACTACAGTACGCAAAGCCCTGTCAAGGCCGCCGAGGCACTGGGCTGGGCCAGCGCCTATGCTGACTCTACCTACTTTGCCAACGTCAGTGCGCGCTACGAGCAGACCATCGACTACGCCGACTCATGTCGCTACTACCTGAACATCTATTACCTGCAGCAGCCCAACAGCGTCATGGCCGACACGCTGCTCGGCATGGGCGACCTGTCGGTGACACCGCCGGAGATACACTGGCTGCACCAGGGCACGGCACTGAACTACGACATACTGCTGCGCATGCGCAACGAGAGCGCTGTGGCAGCCCTGGCCCTGCACCGCTGGCAGCTGTACCACTATAACAACCGCATCTACACACAGCTGTTCAAGGAACTCTCGGCCGACTCCACACTCGCTGACTACTGCCGCAAGATGCAGCAGTCGCAGACCAACAAGCAGGTGGCCATCATCCTGCTCGTGCTGCTGTTCGTCATCATCCTCGTCGCCGTTCTCTGGCAGCTGCTCGTGTCAATAGGCAAGGCAGCACGCCGCCAGCAGGAACAGCAGACACGCATGGAACTGACACGCGACGAGCTGGCAAGGGCCCAGCAGGAGGAGGCCGCGCTGCACGTCAGCAATGCGGTACTCGACAACTGCCTGTCGACGCTGAAGCACGAGACGATGTACTACCCCAGCCGCATACGACAGCTCATCGATGCCAACGACACACAGTCGCTGCCCGAGGTGGTGGCCTACTATCGCGAGCTGTACGCCATGCTCAGCATGCAGGCCATGCGCCAGACCGAGCATACGCAGCTGCACCTGAAGCCCCTGCACCACGAGCTGCTGGGCGACCCCGTGCTCATCGACTACCTCTTCGAACTGCTCAGGAAGCTGTCACCGGAAAAGAAGCTGCAGGTCAGCTACGCGCCCAAGGACCAGAACTACGTGCTCTGCACAGTCAGCATGTCCGGACTGACGCTCACCCCCCGGCAGGCGGCCCTGTTCTTCACCCCGCAGGCCGATACCAACATCGCCTGCCTGCTCTGCCGACAGATAGTGCGCGACCATGGCGAGGCCACCAACCGCCGCGGATGTGCCATCAGGGCTGAGGCCGGCACACACGGTGCCACCATCATCATCACACTGCCCAGGGCCAGGCGCACGGCGGCCAGTGAGCAGACTCATACGTAATTCCTAAAACATCACGCATCATGGATCAATTCAAAGTAATCATCGTGGAAGACGTGCCACTCGAACTGAAGGGCACGCAGGGCATTATACGCAACGACATACCCGAGGCCGACATCATAGGCACCGCCGACAACGAGCAGGCCTACTGGCGGCTCATCAAGCAGCAGCAGCCCGACCTCGTGCTGCTCGACCTCGGACTGGGAGGCTCCACCACCGTAGGGGTGGAGATTTGCCGGCAAACTAAAGAAATGTACCCGCACGTGCGCGTACTTATATTTACCGGCGAGATACTCAACGAGAAGCTGTGGGTCGACGTGCTCGATGCCGGGGCCGACGGCATCATCCTCAAGACCGGCGAGCTGCTCACACGCGGCGACGTGCTGGCCGTCATGTCGGGCAAGCAGCTGGTATTCAACGAGCCCATACTGCGTAAGATCGTCGAGCGATTCAAGCACAGTGTGGGCTCGGAACTGGCCAAGCAGGAGGCCATGGTGGCGTATGAAATTGATGAGTACGACGAGCGCTTCCTGCGCCACCTTGCGCTGGGCTACACCAAGGAGCAGATAACGCAATTGCGAGGCATGCCCTTTGGCGTGAAAAGTCTTGAGAAGCGGCAGAACGAACTGGTGCAGAAGCTGTTCCCCGACAGCCGGGGTGTCAACGCCACACGCCTCGTCGTCAGGGCGCTTGAGCTGCACATCCTCGACCTCGAGAACCTTGAGGCCGACGAGGACTGACTCCTTCCGTTCCTAAAATCAAGGGTAAAAGGTATCGTCTTTAACTCCTTTAACTCCTTTAACTCCTTTAACTCCCCATAAAACAACTCCTCAAAGAATACAATATGCTGAACATCAAGACCTTCCAGTGCAATCCCATACAGGAGAACTGCTTCGTGGTGAGCGATGCCGACACCGGCGATGCCGCCGTCATCGACTGCGGTGCCTACTACGATGCTGAGCGCGCCGCCATTCCGGAGTATATCCGGAAGCAGGGCCTGCAGCTGCGCCATGTGCTGTGCACGCATGCACATTTCGACCACATCTTCGGTGTCGACACCCTGTATCAGGAGTTTGGCCTGCAGCCACGCCTGCACGATGCCGACCGTCAGCTGTACCAGGACATGAGCCGGCAGCTGCAGTCCATGATGGGCATGCCGTGGCAGCGCCCCCTGCCTCCGCTGGGCACCCCGCTCACTCATGGTGAGTGCATCAGCCTGGGGCGCCACAGCCTGCAGGTGCTCCACACACCGGGGCACTCACCGGGCAGCGTGGTGTTCTATTCAGCCGATGCCCACCTGCTCTTCGCTGGCGACACCCTCTTCCGCATGAGCGTGGGGCGTACCGACCTGCCCGGCGGCTCGTGGCAACAGCTCATGGACAGCCTGCACCAGGTGCTCGCCCCGCTGCCTGCCGACGTCACGGTCTACTGCGGCCATGGCCCTGCCACCCGCATGGGCGACGAACTGGCCATGAACCCCTATTTCCGTTAATAAAAGAATGAACGCATGACAGGACAGTATATTCTTTGCATCGTCATAGCAGCGCTATTGGGCGGTGCCATAGGCTTGGAGCGCGAGTACCGCTCTAAGGAGGCCGGCTTCCGTACCCATTTCCTCGTGGGACTGGGCAGCGGCCTGTTCATGGTGCTCTCGCTCCACGGCTTCGATGCCTTTGCCGGCATTCCCGGCATACAGCGCGACCCCAGCCGCATAGCGGCTCAGGTGGTCAGCGGTATAGGTTTCATTGGGGCTGGGTGTATCATTTTCCAAAAAAATGCCGTCAAGGGTCTCACCACGGCAGCCGGGCTGTGGGTCACCTCGGCCATAGGCATGACGGCCGGTGCCGGACTCTACGCCCTGGCCAGTGTGGCCACGGCACTGGTGCTGCTGTGTCTCGAGGGCTCCGACTTCATTCACCATCACGTCTTTCACGAGAAAGACGCCTCGCAGCCCGAGGCAGATGCCTCACAGTCCGAGGAACACAAAGCGGAATGAGTCTACCAGCTGCATGGCCAGCACGTACAGCACCAGCCATGGTGCGCACTGTGCTATGCCGTCGCTGAGCGAGCTGAAGATGTCGGTCACCGTGGTGAAACGGCGTTCCAGCAGCCCGTATGCCACGCCCGCCACTATCGTGCACAGTGCCACCATCGGCACCAGGGCACTGCTGAAGGGCGACGGCCACAGCCCTCCGGTGGCCGAGAGCAGCACGGCGTGGGGCATGCATGTCAGCAGCAGCACTATGCCCACGCTGACGGCCACTATGATCATCACCGCCAGCAGGTGGCGCCGCTGCACCCTGCCGCCGGCCTTCTCCTTCCGACACAATATGTCGGTCAGCCCACTGCGCTGCACACAGCCCCAGGCCATGAACAGCAGCAGCAGCCATATAAGCAGCGGCTTCTGCAACATATCGCAGAAGCCGCCACAGAAAAAGCGTATGCCCTCGGCCGACAGCATCGACCTGATGCCACCACCCACCGTTGCCGACAGCAGCCATGAGGCCAGTACCAGTACCAGCAGGGCCAGCACCAGCGTCAGCGCCACGTATGCCATTATCTTTCTCATCGCTTACATCGGCAGGTAGATGCAGTATTTCTCCTTAAACCATTCCTCCTCGAACCACGTGCTCAGCGGTGTCAGCTGAACCACGTTACGGTACGCCTTCACCTCCTCGCTCAGGTCGCCGCCCTTCAGGCAGATGATGCCGTTGGGCATGGCGTTTCGCTGCTCACGGCTGATGTTCTTCTTCACGATGCGAGCCAGCTGGGGTAGGGGCATGACGGCGCGGCTCACCACAAAGTCATACTGTCCGCGCTCCTCCTCGCCGCGATGGTGCAGGGCGGTGCAGTTCGTCAGCCCTATGCTGCGCGCCACCTCCTGCGCCACGCGTATCTTCTTCCCCGTGCCGTCAATCAGGGTGAACTCGCAGTCGGGGAACAGCACGGCCAACGGAATGCCGGGGAAGCCGCCGCCCGTGCCGAAGTCCAGCACACGCGTGCCAGCCTTCAGCCCCAGCAGCTTGCCTATGGCCAGCGAGTGCAGCACGTGGTGCTCGTACAGGTTGTCGATGTCCTTGCGCGAGATGACGTTGATGCGCTCGTTCCATTCGTGGTACAGGGCGTCCAACGCTGCCAGCTGACTGTGCTGCTGCTCGCTCAGGTGGGG
>DGHX01000182.1:0-31684 GCA_002392835.1 Prevotella sp. UBA3837
CAACATCTCCATGCGCGACCTCTACTACTATGTGGCTCAGCAGACCGTCGGCTCGCATGCCACGATGTACAACTACCAGCTGTATGGCAACATGTTCACCAATACCGTCGAGGAGTTCCTGCCCTAAGCCTCCTTGTACATCAGGTCTATCTCCTTGCGGTAGTTCTCGTTCAGCACGCGCCGCTTTATCTTCAGCGTGTTCGTCAGCTCGCCGCGCTCCAGTGAGAAGGGCTGCGGCAGCAGGGTGAAGCGCTTCACCTGCTCGTACTGCGCCAGCTGCTGCTGCAGCGTGTCGATGCGCTCCATGAGCATCTGATGCACCTCGGCGTTCTGGCACAGGTCGCGCCGGTCGTTATACGATATATTATGTTCGCGCGCGTACTGCTCTAACAGGCGGTACTCGGGAATGATGAGGGCCGAGACGAACTTCCGCTCGTCGGCAATGATGGCTATCTGGTCTATGTACTTGTCAACGAGCAGCTTCGATTCTATCATCTGCGGGGCTATGTACTTGCCGTTGCTGGTCTTGAAGAGGTCCTTGATGCGCTCGGTAAGGAACAACTCGCCGTTCTTCAGATAGCCAGCGTCGCCGGTGCGGAAATAGCCGTCGGCGGTGAAGGCCTGCTGCGTCAGGTCGGCGCGGTTGTAGTAGCCGCTGGTGATGGTGGGGCCCTTCAGCAGCACCTCGCCGTCGTCGCTGATGCGTATGCTGATGCCCTCGATGGGCACGCCGACGGAGCCTACCGTCCAGGGCTCGCCCAGGTGGTTGCACGACACGGTGGCCAGGCTCTCAGTCAGTCCGTAGCCCACAACCATGTTGATGCCGATACTGTGCACGAACTCCTCCACCTTCGGGTTCACAGCGGCCCCGGCGGTGGGGAAGAAGTGGGCATTCTCCAGGCCCAGTTCGCGGCGCACCAGCGAGAACACGGTCTTGTTCAGCATCTCGTACTCCATACGCAGTGCCATCGGGGGCCGCTTGCCCCGCGACAGGTATTCAATGTTATGCCTGTAGCCCACCTTCAGCGCATGCTCGAACAGGCGGCGCTTCACGGCTCCGCTGCTCTCTATCTTCTCGTTCACCCCCATGTACACCTTCTCCCAGAAGCGGGGCACGGCACTCATGCACGTGGGGTGCGTCTCGCGCATCGACTGCTGCACCTCCATGGGGTTGGTGTTCACTATGAGGCGTGCTCCCACGGTGATGCACAGTATCTTCCACCCCTTCTCAAAGATGTGGGTGAAGGGCAGGAAGTTCAGCACGCGGTCGTCGCTGGTCACAGGCACGCACTTGTGGTTGGCCTCCATGGCGGCATGATACTGGCCGCAACTCAGCACGACGCCCTTCGAGTCGCCGGTGGTACCGCTGGTGTACAGGATGTTGGCCGTGTCGTCCATCGTGGCCTGCGCCATCAGGTTGTCCACCTCGCTCTGTCGCGGCAACCCCTCGCCCAGCTTCAGGAAGTCCGTGAAGTGCATCGACGTGGTGTCGGCCGGTGCAAAGACAACGGCGGGGTCGAAGGCGATGATGCGCTCCAGCGACTGGCAGGTGGCAAAGACGCGCCAGGCCTTGTCGTACTGCGCCTGTTCGCCCACGAAGAGGAAGCGTATGCGGGCATCGTGTATCATGAACTGTATCTGCTGCTCCGAGCTGGTGGCATAAAAAGGTATGGTGACGGCCCGTATGCCCCAGGCGCCAAAGTCGGTGAAGAGGTACTGCACGGTGTTCTGTGAGAACACGCCCAGGTTCTCCTGCACCCCCACCCCCAGGTTGAGCAGCGCGTTTGACACGAGCTTGACCCTACGTGAGAAATCATTCCACGAATACGACTTCCACTCCTTCGAGCCGAAGTCCTTGTAGATAAGCGCCTCGCGGTTACCCAACTGGGCTGCCACGTCGTGCACCAGACGCGACAAATGAGTGTTCACTTGCTTCATAATGCTTTCTCTTTTTATATCTGACGATGCAAAGTTAGCTATTTTTTTTGGTTTTTCCAAATAAATAGCTCAAAAGTTACGAGGGCGCTGCTGAAAAGGTTCCGCAGGGGGGGGACGTCAGGCTGGCAGGGGCAAAGCGACTGCATTGACACAAAAAAAAGGGTCACCGCTGTGACCCAACCTTTGTTAACCTTAAATCTAATACTATGAAAAACACGATGCAAAGGTAATGCTTTATTCTTCTATTTGCAAATTTTTCAAGTAAAAAAGTTCTGAATTAATAAATAATTGATATATATCAAGCGAAATTCAAACTTTTCGCACCATTGTCAGCCCATCGCGCAGCGGCAGCATCACGTTCTGCACGCGGCTGTCGGCCTGCACATAACCGTTAAAGCGCCTGATGCCCTGCGTCTGGTGGTCGTGGTCGTAGGCGGGGTCTACTACGTGTCCGTCCCACAGCGTGTTGTCCACCAGCATGATGCCGCCAGGCGGCAGCAGGGGCAACAGTGCCTCGTAGGTCTCGACGTAGCGACGCTTGTCGCCGTCGACGAATGCCATGTCGAAGGTAAGCCCCAACTGCGGGGCCAGCACCGTGGCATCGCCGATGGTGAGCAGCACACGGTGACCGTAGGGCGAGCCCTCTATCCAGCGACGGGCAAAGTCCTCCAGCTCATCGTTGATCTCGAAGGTGTACACGCGGCAGTCGTCGTCCGTCAGGCCCTCGGCCATGCACAGCGCACTGTAGCCGCTGAAGGTGCCCACCTCCAGTATGCGTCGTGGCCGCACCATCTGCACCAGCATCTTCAGCAGGCGCCCCTGCAGGTGGCCGCTGGCCATGCGTCCGTTCAGCAGCTCAATGTTGGTGGCCCGCCACAACCGGTACAGGTACTCAGGCTCGGGGTCTATGTGGCGTTCCACATAGTCTGTCAGAGCATCATCATTCTTCATGTTCTCAGCTTTGTGGGTAATGGGTAATGAGCAATGAGCAATTACTAATTACTCATTACTCATTAAAAGTGGCCACCAGCCCCTCAATAGCCAGGCGGTAGCTGTCGAGGCCGAAGCCGCAGATGACCCCTCGGCAGGCAGCACTGATCATGGAGTGGTGGCGGAAGGCCTCGCGCTGGTGCACGTTGCTGATGTGTACCTCAATGACGGGAGCCTTGATGGCGCGTATGCAGTCGTGCAGCGCCACGCTGGTGTGGGTGTAGGCACCGGCGTTGAGCACGATGCCGTCGACACTGAAGCCCTCCTCCTGCAGCTTGTTGATGAGCTCACCCTCTACGTTGCTCTGGTAGTAGCTTATCTCCACCTCGGGATAACGCTGCCGCAGCTGCGGCAGATAGTCCTCAAACGAGCTGCTGCCGTATATGCCCGGCTCGCGGCGGCCCAGCAGGTTCAGGTTGGGCCCATTCACAATCAGAATCTTCATCTCTTTCTTCGTTTGGTTTGCATTGTCGGATGCAAAGTTAGGTATTATCCTTAAAGAAAACGACGCCCAAAGGAATAAAAAATGTTAAGAAGCATCGATTTGCGGCAAACTATCACCCCAGAAGTGGCTTCTTTTTAGTATCTTTGCACCGTAATTGGCTTATTACGCCCATTTTGCAAAATGAAAAGAAGACGAAAAGTGACCGGCCGCCATCATGGTATGCAGGCCGTAACGTTGTGCATCAGCACCACAATGGTCCTCATCCTGCTGGGCCTGGTGGTGCTCTCTGTGCTTACCGCCCGCAACCTCTCGGCCAATGTGAAGGAGCACATGGCCATGAGCCTGGTGCTGGGCGACACGGTGAGCGTCAGCGACGGCACGGCGCTGCTTGACGAGCTCAAGACAACTCCTTTTGCCCGTGAGGTGCGCTACATCAGCCAGGAGGAGGCCCTCAGGGTGATGACCCAAGAGATGGGGGCCAACCCCGTGGAGTTTGCCGGCGTGAACCCCTTCCAGGCTGAGATTGAGGTGATGATGCGCGCCGACTATGCCAACACCGACTCCATGCACCGCATCAGCGAGCGGCTGAAAGCCGACCCGCGGGTGGTGGAGGTGGCCTATCTGGCCGACCAGATGGACGATGTGAACCGCAACATACAGCGCATCAGCATCATCATGCTGGTGCTGTCGGTGCTGCTGCTCATCGTCAGCTATACGCTCATCTCCAACTCCGTGCTGCTGGGCATCTACTCGCGGCGCTTCACCATCCACACCATGAAGCTGGTGGGAGCCCGGTGGTCGCTCATCAGGAGGCCCTTCCTGCGCCACAGCATCATTACCGGACTGGTGGCCTCGCTGCTGGCCTGCGCCGTGCTCGCTGCCATCGTCTACACGCTCTATCACTACCAGCCGGGGGCCGAGGCGCTCATTGGTCAGAAGGAGATGATCATCACCGGTGCCACCGTCTTTGCCCTGGGCTTCATCATCGTCATGCTCTGCACGCTGCTCTCAGTGAACCGCTTCCTGCGCATGACCGCCGGGGAATTATATACGGTATGACGGAAGACGGAATGACGGAATGACGGTATGACGGTATGACGGCACAACGGTATAACGAAACAACGAAAAAAAACATAATAAAAAACAATGAACAAAAAAGATTTAGCATTCGGACGCATGAACTTCATCCTGCTGGGCGTGGGCATGCTTGTGGTGGTCATCGGCTTCCTGCTGATGGCCGGCGGCTCTACGACCAACGAGGCCTATAACCCCGACATCTTCAGCGCCCGCCGCACGAAGGTAGCGCCGCTGGTATGCCTGCTGGGCTTTGTGTCAATGATCTACGCCGTGGTGCACAACCCCGAGCGTACCTCGCTGCTGAAAAAGGGAACTGAGGAGAAAGGAGAGACTGACTGATGGACTGGCTCGAGACTGTCATCATAGCCGTGGTTGAGGGACTGACAGAGTTTCTGCCCGTCTCGTCTACAGGCCACATGATCATCACCCAGGACCTGTTGGGCATCCCGCAGGGCGATGCCTTCGTGCATGCCTTCACCTTCATCATACAGTTCGGCGCCATCCTCTCCGTGGTGTGCCTCTACTGGAAGCGCTTCTTCCGCTTCGACCACACGCCGGCCCCCGCCGGCAGCAGCCTCTTCGGGCGCCTGAAGCACAAGTACCGCTTCTACTGGCTGCTCTTCGTGGGCGTGCTGCCCGCCGTGGTCATCGGCCTGCTGGCCAAGAAGTCGGGCCTGCTCGACTGGCTGCTCGACAGCGTGCTCGTCGTGGCCATCATGCTCGTGGTGGGCGGTGTGTTCATGCTCTTCTGCGACAAGCTGTTCGACAAGGGCACCGACGACACCCCGCTCGACGAGAAACGCGCCTTCCGCATCGGCCTCTACCAGTGCATATCGGTCATCCCCGGCGTGTCGCGCTCCATGGCCACCATCGTGGGCGGCATGACGCAGCGCCTCACGCGCAAGCGCGCCGCCGAGTTCTCGTTCTTCCTGGCCGTGCCCACCATGGCCGGTGCCACGCTGCTCGACCTGCTCGACCTGCTGAAGGGTGACAGCTCGTGGGCCACGCCGCACAACATCACCATGCTGCTGCTGGGCTGTGCCGTGGCCTTCGTCGTAGCCCTGCTGGCCATGAAGTGGTTCGTCAGCTTCCTCACGAAGTACGGCTTCAAGGCCTTCGGCATCTATCGCATCATCGTCGGCAGCATCATCATCCTGCTGCTGCTGACAGGACATTCACTCGCTATGGTTGACTAAATGGACTTTCACGAAGGAGCATTCATCTACATCAACAAGCCCTACGGCATGACGTCGTTTGGAGCACTGGCCTACGTGCGCACCCGCCTGTCGCGCCGTCTGCATGTGAAGCGGCTGAAGACGGGCCATGCCGGCACCCTCGACCCTCTGGCCACGGGGGTACTCATCCTGTGCACCGGGCGCGCCACGAAGAAGATCGAGAGCCTGCAGTATGCGTCGAAGGAGTACACCGCCACCCTGCAGCTGGGAGCCACCACGGCCAGCTACGACCGTGAGCACACGGTGAACATGACCTACCCCACCCGCCACATCACCCGCGGGCTGATTGAGCAGGTGCTGCCACAGTTCGTGGGCGAGATACAGCAGGTGCCACCCGAGTACTCGGCCTGTAACATCGGCGGCGACCGCGCCTACAAGCTCATGCGGCAGGGTCAGAAAGTGGAACTGAAGGCGAAGACGCTGCGCATAGACGAGATAGAGCTGACCGACTTCGACCCGCTGACGATGCAGATGTCCATACGTGTGGTCTGCGGAAAGGGCACATACATCCGCGCCCTGGCCCGCGACATCGGCCAGGCACTGGGCAGCGGAGCCTTCCTCACCGCCCTCTGCCGCACCCGCCTGGGCGACGTGCACATCAGCGACTGCCTCACCCTGGAGCAGTTCCCCGCCTGGCTGAACAGTCAGACCATAGAGACAACAGAATAACGGAAGAACGGAATACCGAAATAAACAGCAAAGAATATATGAAACTATCACAATTCAAATTCAAGCTGCCCGAAGAACAGATTGCACTCTACCCGCCGCACCGCGTCTTCAACAACGACGACGGAAGCGTGGAGCGCGTCTATCAGCGCGACCGCTGCCGCCTGATGGTACTTCACCGCAAGAGCCAGAAGATAGACCTCTGGCAGAAAGATGTCAACGGAAACGATACGCAGGAGCCACTCAACTTCCGGAACATCGTAGATTACTTCAACGAGGGCGACACCTTCATCTTCAACGACACCGCCGTCTTTCCCGCACGCCTCTACGGCACGAAGGAGAAGACCGACGCGAAGATTGAGGTGTTCCTGCTGCGCGAACTGAACGAGGAGCTGCGCCTATGGGACGTGCTGGTGGAGCCGGCCCGCAAAATCCGCATCGGCAACAAGCTCTTCTTCGACGGCGACGGGCCCATGGTGGCCGAGGTCATCGACAACACCACCAGCCGCGGCCGCACACTGCGCTTCCTCTACGACTGTCCGCACGACGAGTTCAAGCGACTGCTCTTCTCGCTCGGCTCAGCTCCCGTGCCACGCTACATCGTAGACCGCCGGCCCGTCGACGATGACGACACGGTGAACTTCCAGACCATCTACGCCCGCCACGAGGGTGCCGTCACCGCCCCCAGCACCGGCCTGCACTTCAGCCGCGAGCTGATGAAGATGATGGAGATTCGTGGCTTCCAGAACGCCTTCATCACTGCCCACTGCTCGTTAGGCGCCTTCGACCCCATTGAGGTGGAGGACCTGACGAAGCACAAGATGAACAGCGAGCAGATCATCATAGGCCACGACGCATGCCAGATGGTGAACCAAGCCAAGCAGGCCGGCAACAAGATCTGCGTCGTAGGCGTGAGCACGGCGCGCGCCACCGAGAGTGCCGTGGGCACCGACGGACTGCTGAAGGAGTACGACGGATGGACCAACAAGTTCATCTTCCCGCCCTACGAGTTCGGACTGAGCAACAGCATGCTGGCCAACTTCTACCACCCGGAATCAACCATGATGATGTGCACGGCAGCCTTCGGTGGCTACGAGCTGGTCATCGAGGCCTACAACCTGGCCCTGCAGAACGACTTCAAGTTCGGCTGCTACGGCGACTGCATGCTCATCCTCGACGATTAGCCTGGGGGCTGAACAAGCGCGCAAGAACTGCAGAGTATATGACATGCACACAGTATTCTTAGGATTAGGGTCGAACATGGGCGACCGGCGGGCAATGCTCGACACTGCCTGCCAGCAAATAGATAAGCTGATTGGCACCATCGTGTGCCAGTCAGCTTATCATGTCACTGAGCCGTGGGGCTTCGAGTCGCAGAACAGCTTCCTCAATGCCGTGGTTTGCTGCGCCACAGAGCTGTCGCCCCGCCAGCTGCTGCGCACCACGCAGCGCATAGAGCGCCTCATGGGGCGCACCATGAAGTCGGTGAACGGCCAGTACCACGACCGCCCCATTGACATCGACATCCTGCTCTACGACGACCTGACCGTCGACGAGCCAGACCTGAAGATTCCCCACCCGCTCATGCAGCAGCGGCCCTTCGTCATGGAGCCGCTGCGCGAGGTGATGCAACTCCTAACTCCTAACTCCTACACTATCGGCAGGCTGATACCACAAATCTTCTGATACACGTCAAGGGCATAGACATCGGTCATGCCGCTGATGTAGTCGATGACGGCCATGAGACGCGTCTCCAGGTCGGCACTGTCTATGTCGTACTGGCTGCTGACGCGCCCTATGAGCTGCTGCGAGTAGTAGCGGTCGGGGTGGTCGATGGCCTCCACCATCAGCTCCATCAGCGTGGCCATGATGCGATAGCCCGACAGCTCCACGTCGAGCACCGGACGGCTCTTGTAGATGCGTGCCTTCGACACCTTCGTGCAGTTGACGTATGCCTCGCGGGGCTGCGTGCTGATGTTGTCGATGAGCGAGCCCGTGAAGGTTCCCCCGAGTATCTGCTCCTCGTGGGCCATGAAGGTGCACACACATTCGTTCTCCAGCTTGCCTATGACGCAGGCGCGCAGGTACTGAATCTTCTCGTTGGGGTCGGTCAGCTCCTCGTCGCTGATGCGGTTCATAATGTGCCGCTGCGCCTCCTCGTCGAAGAACGCCAGCATCATCGCCACCGTCTCGTCGTAGGTCAGGATCTTCAGCTTGTAGGCATCCTCCAGGTCCATAATCTCATAACAGATGTCGTCGGCCGCCTCCACCAAGTACACCAGCGGGTAGCGGGCCCAGCGCTCGTGGCCGTCGGCCGTCGGCAGCATCGGTATGCCCAGGCGGTCGGCAATGGTGGTGTAGTGGCTGCGCTCGCTGGTGAAGAACCCGAACTTGTTCTTCGTGGCATGATACGACGGGAAGGGGTACTTCACTATCGAGGCCAGCGTGCTGTAGGTCATGGCGAAGCCTCCCTGCCTCCGCCCCTTGAAGCTGTGCGTCAGCAGCCGGAAGGCGTTGGCATTGCCGTCGAAGCGGGTGATGTCGCTCCAGAACTCGGGGCTGACGCGCTCCTTCAGGTAGCATCCCTTTCCCTCGGTGAAGAACGTCTGTATGGCCTTCTCGCCGCTGTGGCCGAAGGGCGGGTTACCCAGGTCGTGGGCCAGACAGGCCGTGGCCACTATCTGGCCTATCTCGGGCACCAGCGTGTCCAGATAGTCAGGGTTCCGCTTGCAGAGGGCACGCGACACATCGTTGCCCAGCGACATGCCCACCGAGGCCACCTCCAGCGAGTGCGT
This sequence comes from Prevotella sp. UBA3837, assembly GCA_002392835.1. Classification (GTDB taxonomy): domain Bacteria; phylum Bacteroidota; class Bacteroidia; order Bacteroidales; family Bacteroidaceae; genus Prevotella. Next base: position 9,147 of record DGHX01000182.1, read on the forward strand.
CAGGCGGTTGTGCACAAACACGCTGCCAGGCAGCGGAAACACCTGCGTCTTGTTCTGCAGGCGCCGGAAGGGAGCCGAGAAGATCAGCCGGTCGTAGTCGCGCTTGAACTCCGTGCGGTCGTCGTGCCGCTCAGGGTGGCGGTGCTCCTGCCCCAGCCGGCAGTTGGAAATAAGGTCAGTCCATTTCATCGGTGCAAAGTTACGAAAAAAGCTTGTAAAAGCGAAGCGATTTTGGAAGATTAACGCAATTCGGTCTAAAATAAAGGCAATACGAGGAAGTTCAAATTGGGGCTGAAAGCAAATTGGGGAGGATTGGTGAAGGAGTTAGGTTGCCAAATCGTAACCCGTTCTTATTCCGCAAACTGCTACATTTTGCATAGCGATGGATGCCAAAAGAAATTGTAGTTTTGCAGCCAGAATTAAAAAAAGGAGTAAGAAACATGAGAAGTACTTTTAACATTCTGTTCTATGTGAACAAGAGTAAAGAGAAGAATGGTGTGGTGCCAGTGATGGGCAGGGTGACGATTAACGGCACGCAGAGCCAGTTCAGTTGTAAGAAAACGATTCCGCTTGACATGTGGGACGTGAAAGGCAATTGTGCCAAAGGGCGCACTAAAGAGGCATTGCAGATTAACCGCGAACTTGACAATATCAAGGCGCAGATTATCAAGCACTATCAGCACCTTTCGAATAGAGAGGCTTTCGTGACTGCTGAGATGGTGCGCAATTCCTATCAAGGATTTGGCAGCGAGTATGAGACGCTGCTGAGTGCTTTCGACAAGGACATTGCCAACCAGAAAAAGCGTGTGGGCAAGGACAGGGCTGCAAGCACGCTTTGGGCTATGGAGCGTTCGCGGAAGGATGTGGCAGAGTTCATCCAATCGCACTACCGTCGCACGGATATGTCGATGTTGGAACTGACGCCAGAGTTCATCAAGGACTTTGCCGCTTACCTCAGTACAGACCGAGGACTGGCTAACGGTACTATCTGGCAGCGATGCATGTGGTTGAAGGGCGTTGTGCTAAGGGCACATTATAACGGCAAGATTCCCCGTAACCCATTTGCGCAGTTCCACATCAGCCCGAACTGTAAGGAAAGGGAGTTCCTGACCGAGGAAGAACTGAAGGCCGTCGTAACCCATGAGTTTGAGGATGACAATCTCGCCTTCGTTCGTGACGTTTTTGTATTCGTGTGCTTCACCGCCCTCTCGTTCATTGACGTAAAGAACCTGACCACGGACAACATCGTAGACATCAACGGTGACAAGTGGATTATCAGCAAGCGTCACAAAACCAACATCCCCTTCCAGGTGAAACTGATGGACGTTCCCTTGCAGATTATCGACCGTTACAAGCACTTACAGGAAGACAAGCTAGTGTTCGGTAAGATGAACTACTGGTCGATGTGCAAGAAGCTGAAAACGGTCATGAAAGCCTGCGGTATAGAGAAAGCCATCTCCTACCATTGTGGCCGCCACTCGTTCGCAACCTTGGCGCTTTCAAAGGGCATGCCCATCGAGAGCGTGAGCCGTGTATTGGGACACACGAACATCGTGACCACCCAGATTTACGCCCGCATCACAAGCCAGAAACTTGACAACGATCTGACGATGCTCGGCAATAAACTCAACGCATCATTCAAAGACATTAAGATGGCATAGGTCACAATGACCCCAAATCTTCAAAGCAGAAAGACGAATGATTAGCGAAGTCTGTCATCCGTCTTTCTGCGTTATAATCCCACAACACACGAAGCACTAACGGCTCATTCTTTTCCCCTATTGTTTATACGCTGGATGATAGCAACTTTCCAGAACCTTCTCAAGATCACTTTCACGATAGAGAACCTTGCCACCTAATAATATATATGGTATTACACCATCATTGCGGTATTCCTGTAGCGTTCGTCTGCTGACTTTTAGAATCTGAGCTACTTCTTTGTCTGTCAGGTAACGTTCACCATCAAGTAGTGGGCGATAATTGCCTATCACTTTCTTGTATAGGGCAAGCACCTCCTTCATGTTTTCCAATGCGTTCTTCACACCGATATTATGAGGCATTATCAGTTCGTTCATAGGCAGTTTGTTTTGAGATTACACATTTTACTATTCTTGTCTCTGCCATCCACGACATACAGAATTCCCTCCACATCCTCAAGTTTATAGTACACCTTGCGGTTGATTTGAGAATAGGCCAACGTTCCGTTGTCACGAAGCGTTTGTAAAGTTCTTGGACTGATGTTCAGCATTTGGCATACATCTTGGTTGTCAAGCCAATCGCCCAACCCTTTGTCATTGCCTCTACTGACCATCTCCTTCATCTTTATGACGAAACTATTGAAGCTCGTCAGCAGTTCCTCATAGGTACTGCGATCAATTGATACTACTTCCATGTCTGTTTAGTTTTTGAAATTTGCGGGCAAAGGTACATCAATATCTGCGGACAGACTGCCTTAGAAAATTTAATTTTGTTTTTTAACATTAGCTACGAGCTTTTCTTTTGTCTTCTGCTGAGCTTGCTCATATCATAGCTGTGTGTACTTTTGGGGCATCGCTACAGAAAGTACATATTAGGCTATGCCCTATAAAGGCATTGCCAATAGAACCTATGCAGTTTTGTGTGGCACTCCACAGAAAAGTGCGTATTAGGCTACACCCTTCTATAGAAGCTGTTTGCGGTATCGCAAGTAATAAAGCGTTTTTCCTTATTGACTTCAATCAAGTCGAAGTACATGTATCGTGTTTTTTCCATTGTTTAATAGAGCTGTGCCGTTGGCATAATCCTATCGAAGTCCTCGCCCGACCTTTCCAATTCCACAGTGTGCGCATTGCGTTCCGCTGCCTAAGCAGCCTCCACAAAGCGAACAGCATCGTTACAAGTTACTACAGGTATTGGTCTAATTGATGTTGTCATACTGAAGAATAAGTCTGGAAACGAAGTGACGTATGGGAGAGTCTGGCTATAGTTTATCAAAATGACCAAACCTTGTTCATTGATTCATTCGCCAGTGAGGCTATAGTTAAGAGGAACGGATAAAAGTACCTGCTCCTAATGATTCCTTGTCTCTAGTGATTCGCGACTTCTTCGACATTTGAGTGTTTCTATCAATCAAGAAGCGCCATAAGCCTAATGGCAAAATGAATATGAGGCCGACACTGAATCGCCAGCGTCGGCCTCCCGAGGTTTTTAAGTGGGGCATGTCCCTGTCCTAAAACTCCCATCTTATTCATACTTTTCAACTATATAAACATAAGAGACTATTTTTTCGTTATTTATTCGATTCTTTCGAATGACATAATCCTTATTGTTGAATGTAGTCACTTTACTGTATGGAAACAAATGGGCGCAATAGTTTCCGTAATACAATTTCTGTAAGATAACTATTGGATTATCCCAACCAACATAATATCGATAAGTTGTAGCGTCAACTCTTTCTATTCTTCTAACACATCCATGCAATTTCAAGTTATTGGATATTCCAAACTTTTTATTGTGATCCTCATGAAGTCTCTCGATATAGCGATAAGCTAAATCGAATGTCTCTGGCTTGTGAGATTTCTCATAACTATATGAAAGATCATGATGATAACCATCAAAGAAGCCCATATCCTTAACAAGTAGGTATCGAATGGCGTCCTTTACATATTCTGGATTATCGTTTATGTTATACTTATTATGTTCTAATTCGTAAAAGCATAATACTTTTTCGATTTCTTTATCAATTATTTGCAACTTAGGATCAAAATACCCCTTTTCAAATGCCTTGATTGTATCTCCAATAAAAGCTCCAGCTATTTCTTCTGTTACGCCATTTGAGGTTTTTGCTTTCAGAGGTCTGATTATATATTCCGGGTGTCTATGGTCTATCATGTATTTATCATATCCATGGGAAAAAGATTCTACCCATTCACGATTTTCATTGTCCGCTAATGACAGCCAGTCCCATGAATGATCTTCATTAGATTCAATATAATGTGGATTCCTCCATGTTATCAATTTCTTCTTGCTATTCATAAACACGTATTTGTCACGGAAATACTTTTGCGTGCTTTCCCAACTAAGAATATAATCATAACATTCAGGGCTATCAATAGAAGGCATAAGTTCTATAACTTTACTTATGTAGTTGCGCAGCACATTCGTTTCTGCTTCTAGTCGAAGTTCGTCTTTTTTAGAAACCATAAGTTTTCCTTCCATAACAGGAATCAGGGGGGCAATAATCTGCTCTTTGTACTTGGGTAACTCTTTTTGAAGGGCTTTTGATAATTTTTCTATCTTTGGATCGCCTTTCCTTCTCAGCATATTTTTGCACCATTTCGCGCGAAGTTTTTCACAAACTTCAGGGATTAGCCTTCTCAAAGCAACAGTCGGTTCGTAATATGCATTGTATGACAATCTTTCCCGAAGTGTGTAATACATATTGAAATTGTCCTGGGATAAGGACATTGCTTCCTGCAAAACACTTTGATATTCGTTCTCAGATGCGACAACTGCCTGCTCCTTTATCTCGGAAATAAAATTACCAAACAATTTGTCTACTTCTGCGTCTATTTCATCTTTGTGGTTACGGATGAACTGGGTTTGGCCATAAGAATCCATGGCACTAAAACCTTGCGCCGCTATTGCTTCCAGCTCAGCCTTAACTGCTAGGCAAGTTCCCAACGTGTCAACAACTTCTTTACCCAAATAGGGCCTTGTATCGTCGAGAGAATCGAGTGAGACTTTCGACATATCAATTTCTTGCGAATAAATCCCTGTTGCCATTGACAGGGCAACAAATAATAACAAAATCTTTTTCATAGGGTTAATATGCATTAGGGGGATTATAACCATGAGTAGATGTTCCTAACATTAATAATCCAGCGTCTTCGTCACGATACATTTTGAAGCATCGGATATTATGACCACCGTAAAAATCAATAAACTTTTCAAAAGCATATTCAATATAGCCATATCCTCGCTTGTAAAGTTGCATATTAAGAGCCTTGTCTTTGTAGTCATAATAGATTTTATTGACAATTTCTCTTACATCACTTGGAAAAGACTCGTCTAATGGTAAGTTACAGACTATATTAAACAGATTATTCTGCAAATATGGTGCTAACTCCTTTCCTTTTGTCTGATGATTATAGGCAATCATATAAGCAAAGAAGAAATGACAGGCATAATAGTTGTAATATTGTTCTGCGTCTTCATCGTTATACTTAACTACACCATTCGCATCCAGAATTGTAACACCCTTAAAGTTGTAGTGCGTTTCATCATCTACTTGATAAGCCTCGAAGATTGGTTTATAGTCCTTAAAACATATAGCCGGATTATCCAAATGATAACCTTGAGGCTCATCGTCTCCACACTTTACATTCCCTTCTTCATCCATATAGAAAAGTCCTTTATCCGTATCCAAGTAACTGTCAAACTCACGTGCTTTCTTACAGCATACTTCCAGAAAAGCCTTTTTTGCATTCTCGATTCTTACAGAATCCAGTGCTTCAATCTTGTCATCTGTTTCTGAAAGATAAATAGATGCTTCATCAGATGCACTATTATAAGATTGCTGTACTTTTTCCATGGACGATGCTTCTTGCACTGCTTTTGCACCATCTTCATAGATTTGCTCAACATAATCAGCTACACGTTTTGTTGAACTACCCTTCTTTCCGCAACCAATGCAGATAAAAAATGCAGCAATTAAAACTGCCAAAACTTTCAACGAAATTTTCTTCCTGCTCATAAATAATCGTTTTTAAGTTAATACTGTCTTTATCATGCAAGTCAGCACAAACTCTGGCATACAGAAACAGCGCAAACCCACCATTTCCCTAAACAGGCCTTGCACAGCCTCTATTATCCAATGGTGAAGTCTACGCTGCTATGCGTACACTCCTTGGATAATAGTCTTGCTCGTTTACTCCCGTATCGAGGTGCAAGTTCGTTCAGGGAAAGTTGAGCATTCAAAATGATGTGTGTATCCGAAGAAACACGATGCAAAATTACAAAAAAAATAGCATTTTCGGTATCATTTCTTCAAAAATCTAATCAAAATCTTGCATAATTCGAGAAAAAGCATTATATTTGCACCTGAAATGAAGAAGATTCTCGGATAAGACAGTCCGAATCAATCGATAACAGAACCCGTCGGCATCCCGTAGATCTGCTGGCGGGTCACCTTTTTATAGACAGCAATGAGTAATCAGAAGCCACGCACGATAGAGGAGCAAATCCGTCTGCTCCGTTCAAGAGGGATGCAGTTCAGTAGTGAAGAGTATGCGAAGGAATGTCTGTCGCATATCAGTTACTTCCGCCTGAAATACTATTGGACGGATATGATTGACGAAGAAACGGAGCACAACTTCCTTAAGGGCGCTTCTTTTGATGATGTGATAGCCCGATATAACTTTGATAGAAGTTTGCGTCTCATACTTTTTGATGCTATTGAGATTATAGAGGTGGCACTGAGGGCGAAGATTATCAACCATCTGTCACAGGCCAAGGATAGTGGGCTTTGGTATCTGGATGAATCACTCTTTGAAAAAATGGAATACTACGAGGACTTCCTGCTTGACCTCAAATAAGGGAATCACGGGGTCGGTTCTCCTGATCATATTCAGGAGTCTGATATCTCTATGCTTTATTACCTGTCTCATTCGCATTTCATTTAATTTGAAAAAAGATCAGAAGAACCGACCCCCATGGGCCCTTGATAATGGCATTATATCGATATTGGAGATGACACCCAGGAATTTCTCACAGAATGGGCCAAGCCTTATCATTATATAAGGGACATAGTAATTGACAAGCCACTGGAAAAGTCAATAGTAACATATTCCTATCCAGCAAGAGGTGCCACTACAATAGAGCATGAATTTGTTCTGAAAGCAATAACAGAGAAAGAGGCAAAGATAACTTCCTATCAGAAAGAGAATCCTGGTATTAAGGACTTTTGGCTCTGCGTCAATATACCAATGGGAACTTATCGCACACTATATGGATTTGAAGGAATAACAATAGAGACGGTGTATGATAGAGTGTATCTAACAGATCATACATGTGTTCGTATAAAATGAATCCCAATTATTCAATCTGTTAACTGCGACTGATATTCAACTCTTCAAATAACAATAGGAAGAGTTTATCACTTGAGAAGATTCCTACTGCTATTTCCTTCTAGCACTTGCATTTGTTGAATAGCAATCTGATTAAGCTTTATGAGTCTCTCGCTTTGTGGAACACCCTCGTTGATAAGCACAGCATTGATATTCTCCATATTTGACAAGCATATCAATTCATTGATAGTTGCATAGTCACGGATATTGCCCTTGAGGTCAGGATTAGCCTCGCGCCATTGCTTAGCAGTCATTCCAAACATGGCCACATTCAGGACATCGGCCTCTTCGGCATAGATGATACTTGCCTGCGCAGAAGTGATTTCTTCAGGGATCAAATGGCTTTTGATGGCGTCAGTATGAATATGGTAGTTAATCTTGGATAGTTCTCTCTTAGCCGTCCAGCCCAACATTTTCTGTTCCTCGGCTTTCAGTCGTTGGTATTCCTTCACCAACAGCAGTTGAAATTTCGGGCTTATCCACATGCCAAAGTGGTAGGCAATATCGCGATGGGCATAAGTACCACCATATCGTCCTGCCTTAGAGAAGATACCAATGGCTCCAGTCTTTTCTATCCATGTCTTGACTGACAGAACAAAGTTATTGCTACCCGCCATATTTCTAAATGTACCGAATTCGGTACAATTAAAATTGGGATTGTAGAGCATTTCCCATTCACCAAGGTACTCAATCGTACTTTTCAGACTGAGCCAACGGAAGATAATGTGCTCTTGCAACTGGCTACGAGCCATATCGGTCAGCGAAATGTAGTCATCGTCATTGTGTGATACGACGGTTATCTCTGTATTCTGGACATTAATCTTTGCCATAAGTGATCTATCAGTTATGAATTATGTGTGCAAAGGTAGTAAAATAATTCGAAACATAAGAATAATCCGCATAAAAATCAGTAAAAGGACGTAGCCTAATACGCACTTTTATGGCAGGTGCCACAAAAGATGCCGCAATCATAATTCATGGGTATTGAGCAAGCTCAGAACAAAAAGTTGAGTCTGGATTTGGTTCTTTCAAAAAGAATGATTACCTTTGCACCTGATGATGAGCCATAAATGGTTGCTGGCTCAGCGTCGGGTGTTCTTTGATGCAGTTTATAGCAGAATGTGGAATTGAGTACGGTTGCCAATTCGTAACCCAGTTTTTCCTCAATCCTCCAGACTGCCTTTATATAAAGAAAAGCTGAGAAATCTTACAAAGTTACGAAAAAACGAGAGAAATCCAAAAGAAAAAGCGTGCTTTTTCTTTTGGATTTCCGAGTGCCAGTAACTTCGCCGAAGGCAAAGGTACGAAAAATGCCTGTAACAGGAAAATAAATAGTAAAGAATTTGGTTGTACAAAAAAGAATGCCTACCTTTGCATGTTCAAAAACACACAATAACACAAATACATGATGAGAACGCACCACTGTTTAACCACATTGCTTGCCACCCTGCTGCTTTCCATGGCGGCACCGGCGCAGGCACAGGATGCCACCCGGCTGCTGGGTTGGGAGAACGGCGTTTCGCCAGCCGACAAGGAGGCGCAGCAGAAGCCGGTACACACCATTGCCGTGGACTTCACCCCCGGCTTTATCACCAGCGAAGTGTTCATCGACAGGACGAAGAAGCGCTGGGAGCTGGGTATGGGCTACGGCGTGGGCTACCGCTGTCTGTTCCCCTCGGGCTACGGCTTCGGCATGTACTACGCACACAGTAATACCGACTACGCAGAGGTGCATGGCTCATACGCCCCCGACTTAGCCCTGAAGCTCGACTACGTGGGACCGCAGTTCGTCATGGGCTCCTATGATAAGAACGGCGCTGGGCTATACCTTGCCTTGGGCCTGGGCTACGCCCACTATAAGCTATACGACAAAGAGGCCAGCGGCGTGGGCTTACAGTTCATGGTGGGTGCCGACATGCGTCTCACCGACCACCTTACCTTCGGCATCGGCCTGAACAGCATCCCGCACATGTTCTCCAGCGACGAGGACACGCCCAAGGACAGGACCAACGGCTTCGCACGGCTGGGGCTGAACATCGGACTGAGATATAACCTTTAAAACACTATGATGAAGACAAGAATGCTCCTCAGCCTGGCAGCCGTGCTGCTTACAGCACTGCAGGCCGTGGCTCAATGCCGCTACTGCTACAGCTACGAAGAATTCATGGCCGGCAAGTGGCAGCCGTTAGACACCATCTACACCGAAAGCCACAGCAAGAACCACCAGCTATGGTGGGGTGGCAACGACTTCAAGCTCTACACCAACGACGACTCCTTCAACAAGCAGCTGAAGAAGAAAGTGTACATCGTGGCCGTGGGCGACACGCTGTTCCTGAACTGCCGCAACCTGCGCTGCGACCGCCAGCCTTTCGGCAACGGCTACGTCAAGGCCGTGCGCGTAGGGCAGAAGAGCCTGCTCTTCGTGAACAGGATAACGGGTGACGAAGCCATGAGGCTGGTGGGGTCCATGGGCTTCGGCCTCATCGGCGGCGCAATCATTGCTGCCGCACAGCAGAAAGAACTGAATAAGCAGGTGTGCTACGTCATCAGCAGCAAGGCCGACAGCAAGGGGCGCACGCACGTGCGACTGGTGAACGACGCGATGATAGACCAGATGCTGGAGCGGAATGACAGCCTGCGCAGCGAATACTACAGCGAGCAGAACACAGGCCGCCGCATATTGGCCAGCCGCGTCGTCCCCTTGCTGCAGGAAGCGGGTCTCTTCAGCCAGGGCAAGAAATAGGGGCAGCTATATAGTTTTATACTTTTTCCCGACTTGTTGCGGTAGAGCAAGCCCCGAAGGGTCGGCAGAGTACAGCCGGTGGTGAAGCCCCCGGTAAGCAGGACGCTGGCAAAGCCCCGAAGGGGCTTTTCAACCATACAGTTCGAAATGCACCGCCTACTGTCCTCGGCGCTGGCGGAAGAAGTCGAGCATCAGCTGGCGGCAGTCGTCCTCGAGGACGCCGCCCACGAGGGTGGCCTTGGGGTGCAGGGCCTGCGGCGCGTAGCCGATGAAGCCGCGGCGCTCGTCGCGACAGCCGTAGACCACCGTCGCCACCTGTGCCCAGCCGAGGGCGCCGGCACACATGATGCAGGGCTCTACGGTGACGTAGAGCGTGCACTGTGGCAGGTACTTGCCGCCCAGCTCGTTGGTGGCCATGGTGATGGCCTGCATCTCGGCATGGGCGGTGGGGTCGCCGAGCGTCTCCGTCAGGTTGTGGGCACGGGCGATGACGCGATTGCCCGCCACCACCACCGCGCCGATGGGCACCTCGCCCTGGGCCAGCGCCTGACGGGCTTCGGCCAGCGCTAAGCGCATGAACTTCTCGTGGTTCTCAGTCTGTGGCATAACAATTGATGGCTGACTATACCGTCAGCGGGGGCTGTTGCACTATTATTATTATTCCTCCAAATATTTTCCCTGTTTTTTCAATTGTACAACTCTTGCAGCACCTGCAGCGACCGCAGCTCAGGGAAGGCGGGCAGGTGCAGGCGGTAGTAGAGCAGCAGTATCTCGAGGATGCGTGCCCGCTCGGCGCGCGTGAGGCGGAAGAGGTGCATGGTGGGAAAGTCCATGCGCATGAGCAGTCGTATGTGTCCGGCCTCCTGCGGCAATAGGAAGTCGCGGTGCAGGGGTGGCTCGGTGCAGAACGACGCCGCGCGCAGGTCGAAGTAGTCGCCCTCCTCCTCCAGGTTGGGCCAGAAGCCGAGGAATCGGCTCAGGCGCATGAGGAAGACGAGGTGGAAGTTGACGTAGCTGTCAGGTGCGCCGTCTAACCACATGATGCTGTCGCGCACATAGCAGAAGAGGGGCTCGTTGCGCTGCTCGCCCTTCAGCGCATGGTAGAGGAACTCGGCCACGAACAGGCCGATGCTGAGCTTCGCCGGTTCTGACAGCAGCGACGGCAGGGGCACCAGCAGGCGTGCGTCGCGCAGCTTCTGCAGCTGTGCCTGTTGCCGCACGTCGGCCTCGATGGCGAGCAGCGTCAGCGGCTGCAGATACTGCTTCTTCACCTTCGACCGCTGCGAGCGGGGTACGGGCACGATGAACGACAGGCGCCCGTCGCTGCGCGTGTACATGTCGACGATGATGCGCCCCTCGCCATATTTCAGCGAGTGCAGCACAATGGCCTCCGACTTTTTTAATGCACTGTTCATAATGCTTAATTCTTAATGCTTAATGCTTAATTGTCAGTCTGTATTGCTTCATATTCCCTTCTTTCATGCGCAGCCCAATTAAGCATTAAACATTAAGCATTAAGCATTAAGCATTATTAAAGCGTTACCTCACAGCCCAGTCCGAGCACGCGGTTGGTGCGGGTGAACGAGTCGCTGATGCCGGCAGCAGGATAGTCGGTGCGGTCGTAGGTGCCGTAGTTGGTCTGGAAGTAGGCGGCCTTCAGGGTGACGACGTCGCTCAGCTTGTAGTTGGCACCGAAGCCGAAGCTGTAGCTGTTGACGACGAACGACATGTCGCTCATGTACTCGTCGCTCAGCCCGTAGCGCGTCAGCTGTCCGCCGATACTGGCGGTGAGGCGGTCGTTCAGGTCCCACTCCACGCCGGCCAGGTATTCGTTGGTGTCGCCGTCGAGCAGCTTCTGCGTGTTGCCATACCAGGTGGCGTCCTTGTCGAAGAAGTGGTGGTAGCCCAGGTTCAGCCGCAGCTCGGGGCGGATGCTCCACTCGCCACCCACGGTGAGCAGGGCGGGAGCGTCCTCGTCGACCTTCTCGCCGTCGCGGAACTTGTTCACGGCAGGAATCTCCGATGCCTCGTTCAGCGTCGACTTGTTCTTCATGCGCATCTGTGTCTTGAACTCGTACTTGGCAGCCAGGTTAAAGTTGCCTATCTTGTAGTCGATGCCCAGCACGGGTGCGAAGCCCAGTCCTGTCTGGTCGCACTGCAGGTTCACGCCCTCGTTATACTTCTGCAGGGCGCCTATGCTCTGGCGTGTGCCCTGCAGCTGTGCCTGCTGAGCCTGCAGCTGTGCCTGCTGTGCCTGCAGCTGTGTCTGCTGTGCCAGCAGCTCGGCGGGCACCTCGGCTCCGGCAGCCTGATACTGTGCGATGCCGGCCTCCACCTGCTGCAGTCCGCCGGCTATCTGCTGCAGTCCGGCGCCAATCTGCGTCAGGCCGCCGTCGATGGTCATCGTCGACTGCTGCAGGAAGCTGCCAAAGTCGACGTAGCCCCCGTCGGTGTTCACCATGATGTTGCTGATCTTGGCCTTGTACGAGGCATCGCCGTAGAGCAGGCGCAGGCCGCCGTAGACCGACAGGTTGTCGTTAATCTTATAGGCAGCGCCGAGCTGGAAGCCGAAGTAGTACTGGCGGCCCTGCATGTATCCGTCCATGTCGTAGCCCTTCGCGCCGAGGGGCTGCAGCTGGTGTGCGATGTTGCCCACCACGGCTTCGAAGGAGCCCAGGCCCTGGTCGAACTCGCACTTGCCTCCGCCGCCGGGTATTGAGAAGTTGAACTGCAGGCTCCAGTCGCCGGTGTTCCAGGCTGCCTGCAGCGAGGGTATGATGGGCGCGTCGGCCACGCCCTCATACTCCTTCGTCGTGGCGCCGCCGTTCTTGCGGCCCAGGGCGAAGAGGGGGTTGGTGCTGGTCACGGTACGCGTCTGGTGGGCGTACTGCCAGTTGAAGCCCAGATGCAGGCCCTCAGGCAGGAAGGCCACGCCGGCGGGGTTCGAGTAGACACCATCGAGGCCGATGGCGGCGTCGCGGGCGGGGTTACGAAGAAAATCGATACTCTGGTTTGTGTTGGTCAGAATGCCACCTGCCGTTGCGGTGGTTGCTGCGGCCAGCATAAGGCCGGCCAGGATTGCTTTTGTTTTCATATCCTTTTAAAACAATACTTTTTGAAAATCGGGTGCAAAGGTAAGCACTAAAAGCGAGACTGCGGCCATTGTGCGCCCGCACTTAAATATTATTAACAAAAAAGCTGCGCATTTCTGCACAAAACGTGCAATCTGCGCAGCTTTTTCTTGCACAAACAGCGGGCTGAGTGTGCAATGCCGGTCAAGGCAGCAGGAGTAGATGAGACCGGTTTTTCCCACACGGCGTGGCAATATGAGTACCACGTTCTCCTGGTTGGTGATGCTCTTGAGCAGTGCCCGGGTCTCAGCATCGCGGTCGCAAAACAGGTCATCGGGTATGGCAGGACTCAGCACAAAAGGATTTCTGTCCATCATGAATACAGCGTTTTCATTGTTACGATGGTGCAAAGATACGACTGTTATCTGAATTATGCAAATAACATTATGCTGAAAACATAATTATTATAAAATACAGGACGGGCAACGGCTCCTGTGACCTTGCCCGTCCTGTGGATAATACCTTAATGATGGTTAGCTTACTTCACCAGCACCTTCTTGCCACCGATGATGAGGAGGCCCTTCTGCTGGTCATTGACACGCTGGCCCTGCAGGTTGTAGGCGGCCTGCCGGCTGGCGCTGGCGTTGCTCATGGCGCTGATGCCAGTGGTGATGTCGTCAGCCTCGTAGCCGATGTAGCTGATGACGGCGGGCACGGCGGGGTCGGCCAGCGTCATGCCGAAGGTGGTGGTCCAGCCCCAGGTGCTGCCGCCCTGACCGTCGAGGTAGCTGATGCCGTTGGCATTGAAGCCGCTGGCGAAGGTGGCATCGGCAGTGATGTCCCACATGAAGATGGTCTCGCCGCCGTCGGTGGTGACGGTCTTGGTGGGAGCCACCTGTCCGCCGTTGTTCTTAGCGTTCAACCACCACAGGTAGCTGTCGCCCTCGGCCGTGGAGAGTCCGGTAGCCTTGATGACGAAGTACTTCACAGGCTCGGGCAGGTAGTAGGTCTTGTCGGTCTTGAAGTTCAGCGCCACGTTGTTCTGTCCGGTCTGGCTCACGGTGATGGTGTTGGCAGCCTGGTCGACGACGACGTTGCTGGGCGAGATGCGGCCGGGGTCGCCGGCGGGCCACTCGCTGGCCACGAACTCATACACGTACTCCTCGGCGGGGTTCTGCGTGGTGCTCTGGAAACCGATGTAGCTGATGACGGCAGGCACGGCGTCGTCGGCCAGCGTCAGTCCGAAGGTGGTGCTCCATCCGCCGTCGTCCTTGAACTCGCTGTCGCTCAGTCCGAGGGTTCCGCCGATGGCGATGGTGGCGCAGTCCCATGAGAGGACGGTCTCGCCGGCCTCGTCGGTGTAGATGTCGGTAGGCTCAATCTGCGAACCGTTGTTGGTGTTGTTCAGCCACCACAGGTAGCTGGCTCCGCTGGCGGTGCTCAGGCCCTTGCCCTTGATGACGAAGTAGCGGTCGCTGGCAGGAATCTGGTAGGTATTGGCCGAGCGGAAGAGCAGGGCCACGTTGTTCTGGCCCGTCTGGCTGACGGTGATGGTTCCGGCAGCGTCGTCGGCCACCACCTTGTCGGGGCTGATGCGTCCGGCATCGCCGGCAATCCACTCGCTGGGCACGAACTGGTAGGTGCCCTCCTGCTGCTCGCCTTCGAGCAGGCCCACGGTCATGATCTCAAGGAAGGGCAGGTCCTCGCCGGTGCCTTCGAAGTAGAAGCCCAGGCGTATGCTGCCGCTGCAGCCGCTGAAGGGGAATTCAAACTCCTTCTCCTCGTCCTGTGCTGCCAGGTCGCTCTTGGCGATGGTGCCGATGACGTCGGCCTCGTTGAAGGTCTCGCCGTCCTTAGCCACCACCACCTTGATGGTGAGGTCGTTCTCGCCTAAGTTCTGTGTCATCAGGCCCAGCTTGGCCACCCACTGCTTCTTGGCGTCGTTGCCGATGTTCAGCTTCGGGGTGACGAGCCACGAGTTGGTGTCAGCCCAGGGCTGGAACTGTGTTCTGTAGGTGCGTGAGCCCCACATCGAGGCCCGAATCTGCACGTCGCCGCCCTCTTCGAGCTCGGTGGGCGTAGCCAGCACGCCGCTGTAGGCAGCCCAGCCTTCCATGTCCTTAGCTCCGCTCAGCGTGAACTCGAAGGGCACTGCGAAGCCGGTGGTGAACTCGGCCACGTCGCTCCAGGGGCTCACCTTGCCGTCGGCAGTGATGCCGCGTACGCGCAGCTGATAGGCGGTCAGGCCCACCAGTCCGGTCAGCTCAATCTTCTTCTCGGTCACGGCCACAGGCTCGCTCCACTCCTCGGCGCTGGCCTGCTTGTAGCTCACCTCGTAGCTCACGATGTTGTCGGCAGCCTGCCACTCCACGGTGACGTCGCCGCCTGCGATGTCGGTGGCAGCCACGCTCCAGGGCTCCTCCACCTCGGGCGTCTCGTCGAGCTCAATGCGGTTGAACTGCGTCTGTCCGCGGGTGAGGCGCTTGATGTAGATGCGCAGGCGCACCTGCTCGCCGGCATACTTCGTGAAGCTGGCCTGGAAGGGCTGGAAGTTGGCGCTGGTGGTCTCGGCCAGGTTGTCCTTGTTAATGACGAGCACGTCCTCGAAGGTCTGGCCGTCCTTGGTCACCTGGAACTTCACTTCCTCGCCGTCCTGCAGCGTCCATCCGCTGGCCATCCAGCCAGCGCTCATGGTGCCTGCGATGCCGGTCTTCAGGCGTGTTGACTTCGGTGCGAGCTGTATGTAGGGGCTGAGGTACCATGCCTCGGTGCCCACGGCCTCGTCGGCAACGGCGTTCACCTGGCAGGTGATGTAGCCTGCCCTGGCATTGTCGGTCCAGATGGCGTTGTCGCCGCCATAGCTGTGCCATCCGATGTAGTCCTCACCCACGGGCAGCGTCTCGTCGATGTTAAGCTTCCAGGGCAGCTCGGCGGTGGTGACGTCGTTCAGGTCGAGGTATACGGTGCTGTAGCCTCCGTTGCCGTCGCTGCTCCATGCGCGGAGGAAGCAGGGTGTGCCGGCGCTGAGGTCGCTGATCTGCAGTGCGTCGGTCGACGGGCCTATGTACACCACCTTGCCGCCGCCCTCGATGGCGTCGCCAACGCTGTAGGTGCCGGTGGGCTCGCCAAAGACGCCGTTGGTAAGGTACTGGTCGTAGCTGTTCACCTCCTGCACGTCGGTGAAGGCGATGAGTATGGGCGAGTCGCCCTGGGCCTTGGCGCTGACGGTGATGGCGTTCTTCGTCACGGCGGTCACGGCGATGCTCTCAGGAGCGTCGGGCTTGGTCTTCACCGTGGCCGTGGTCACCTTGCCGTAGAGCGGGCCGTTGGCACCGATGCTGTTGAACGGATAGAGGATGACGGTGTACTCGGTGTTGGGCTCCATGTTGTTGGGGCTCTTGAACGAGGGGCTGTCGTTGAAGTTGTACTGGTCGTCGTAGATGGCCACCGTGGCGATGACCTTGGCGTTGCCCAGCTCGTCGCCCACGGCATACTTCTTCTTGTCAACGGGCTGCACGCCTTCGGGTGCACTGGTGCTGGCCAGCACCAGGTAGTGGTCGGCGTCGCTGGGCTTGAAGGTTCCGCTGATCTGCGACGTGGTTGACGTCAGCTGCAGGTTGCTCAGCGTGCCCTCGGGCGTCATGCAGTCCTCGGGAGCCTGGAAGGTGTAGGTGGTTCCGTCGGCGGGATAGCTGTTGTCGTTGTAGGAGATGAACTGGTCCTTGGCACCGCTGGCCGAGCCGTCGAAGGCGTGCACCAGCATGCAGTCCTTGCTGTCGCCCAGCAGGCCTATGCGCATGAAGTTGTAGCTGCCGGTGCGGTCGTAGGGCTTGAAGCCGTTCACCTGCACTGAGATGTTGCCGGTGGCCTCGTAGATGCGCAGCTGGAAGTTGAGCGTGGCGCAGACGTCGACATCCCATACGCTGGTGGGTGTGTAGCCCAGGTTCTTGTACTGGATGACGAGCACGCGGCTGCCCTCGCTGCCCGCGAGCTTATAGCTGATCTCGGTGTTCTCCAGGCCCCACACCTTCTCGCGGAGTGCAATGCCGAAGGCATCGTGTATGCCGTTGGTGTTGCTGAAGTTGGAGATGTTGCTCTGCAGGGTGGTAGAGACGGTCTCGGTGGGCGAGAGCTGCACCAGGCCGTTGGTGGTCGGTGCGAAGTACTTCATCGTCTGGCCGTTGTAGCTCAGGTCAAAGCCTATGGGGAAGGCTTTGACGTCCTCTGCGGCGTTGAACGTCAGGTTGCCGTCGGCATCAATCAGGTTGCCGCTGAGGTCAGTGCCCCGAAGGCCCTGCAGGTCGAAGACGGTGGCACCCGTCAGCTCAGTGTAGGTGCCGGTGGTGGTCTTCAGCTCCCAGGCGAACATCTGGGCGTGAGCCGCCGTGATGCCTAAGAGCGCCATTGCCATAAGAGAAAGAATCTTTTTCATAAGCAATTGATGTTAGTTAATAATAAAGTGAATTGTGTTTGGTCGTTGTTACGGGCATCGCCCCCCGCTGCCTTACCGCAGCTGCTTCACCACGGTGCCGTCGGCGCGGCGCACCAGGTTCAGTCCGTGCTGGGGCTGTGCGAGTTGCTTGCCGTCGAGGGTGTAGTACTGTGTGGGTGCCTGGCTGTCGGCGGGCAGGGTGCTGATGGCGTCGATGGCGTCGTAGTCAACGTCGTACTTGCCGTCGGGGGTGATGCGGAAGATGTTGATGCCGGGGTTCTTGGCACTGTTGCCCTCGCGGTAGAACAGGTAGATGGCCTCGGGCTCCACCACGTACTGCAGGTCGCTGACGTTCAGCTCGCGGCCTATGGTGCGGTTCAGCGTGCGGTTGCCGTCCTTGTCGTAGACGCGTATCATGATTGACTCCTTCCCCCAGGCTGCTAAGTCGCGGTAGATGGCCACCCAGCTGCCGCCGGGCAGTGCGCCCACGCCGGTCAGTCCGAAGTAGTAGCCGTTGCTGGTGGCGTCGCTCTTACTGGCCACGGTCATGCCCTTCTCGTCGTAGAGGTAGTCGCCGTCGAAGCTGAACTTCTGGTGGCGCACCTCGCCGGCGCCGGCCAGCTGACTGGCGTACTGCACCACTATCTCCTGCGTCTCAGGGTTAGCGGCTATGGAGGGATAGGCATGGTCGTACTCCTCGGCGTTGTAGGCATCGAGGCCCGAGAGTCCGAAGCCCAGCGAGCCGTCCTCGTTGATGTGCTGCACGCGGATGTTGTGCGAGAACTGGCCCATGAAGCGCTGGAAGGCCACGCAGGCCCCGCCGTTGCCGTCGCTGACGATGCGGTAGTGGTTCATCTCGTAGCCGCCGTAGGCATACTCGTCGTAGATAACGGGGTCGCCCCACACCTCGTTCAGGTCGCGGTCGAAGCGGTGCACGCGGGCGCCGTCGGGGGTATCGTCGAAGTAGAGGAAGTCGCCGTTGAGCGAGGGCAGGATCTGGCCCCTGAGCGAGCTGCCCATCTTGCGCGGCTCGCTCCAGGCAGGCACGCCGTCGCCGTCGATGCGCATCATATACATGCCGGTGGCCGAGTCATCCTGGTCGGCATCGGCCTGGCTGAAGAAGAGGAAGTAGGTGTCGTCGCCCAGCACGTAGGCATTGGTGTAGCCCGAGTTGATGAATTGGGTGAACTCCACGCCGTCGAGCCCCCAGAGGAAGTTGCCCTCCTGGTCAATCTTGTAGATGGCCGGGGTGAAGAACTGTGGGCTGTTGTCGGGGTTGGTGTACGAGCTCTCCTCCAGTCGGGCGTCGGACACGGTGACGATGGCGCTGCCGTCAGGGGCTACGCAGAGCCCGTACTTCGACCACCAGCTCGGTGTGATGTGGTCGTTGACCATGATGGGTTCGCTGAACTGCGGCACGCCGTCGCGGTCGAGCAGCTGCAGGTAGGTGCGCACGGCCGAGGCCCTGACGCCGTTCACCATCTTGTGGCCCCAGGTCTTCCAGCTGATCCAGGTCTTCTTGTCGGGCGTGCGGGCCACTAAGGGCGAGCAGGCGTAGTAGTCGCCGCCCTGCTTGGTCTGCCCGTTGTCGTCGACGTAGGTAGTGCTGTAGATGCACACGGGCGTGGCGTTGGTGTTCCACTGTGCATGGGCCGGGGCCACGGCGGCCAGGGCCAGCAACAATAATGAGTAGAGTTTCTTCATGTTCGTTTTGTTTTTTATGGGTTGTTGGTTGTTATGCTGTTATTTTGGGGGAGTTGTTTGGGGGAGTTAAAGGAGTTAAGGGAGTTAAAGGAGTTAAAGACGATAGACTCTGCCCTTGTTTTCCCTGAGGAATCTCTCTTTGGAGCGAGAGGAGTGACAGGAGTGAGAGGAGTGTAGACGATAGTCTCTGCCCTTGTTTTCCCTTCGGAGAAGGAATCATGGAGCAACAAGACTGACGTCTTTAACTCCTTTAACTCCTTTAACTCCTTCACCCCCCTTAACTCCTTTAACTCCTAACGCTTTCTGACTCCCTTGCCCCCCTTCATTATAATAATGTGCGAGTCCTCGGTGGCAGGCCGTCCCTGCAGGTCGTAGGCTTTCTGCCCGTCCTGCTGCTGCGGTGCGGTAAGGGTGGTCACCGATGCGGCGCTGGCGTTGCTCAGGCTGAAGTACACGTCGTGCAGGGGCTCGCCGTAGGTGGCCTGCACCATCAGGCGCGTCTTGCCCTCGGCGTTCACCTCGTGCAGCATGTAATAGCCGCGGCCCTGGCTGATGCCGTCGCCGCCCTGGTCCTCGAACTCCAGCAGGTAGCAGTCGTCGCTGTCCAGCGGCAGGTCTACGACCACCTTCTTGCGGGCCTCGGTGTAGGGGCCGCCCTGGCACACCACGTCGCCGGCGGAGTTGAGCACCGCCCAGGTCGTCTCCTCGGGGTTCGTGTCCGTCATCAGCGTCAGCCTCACGGCGTTGGCAGCCCTGAAGGCGTTGCTGATGGTGAACGTCTTGTGGACGCTCTCGTCGGCGCTGTTGCCGTTCAGGTCGCTCAGCCACAGCTCCAGCTCGTTGCCCGTGTCGGCATTCAGGGTGAAGTCGGTGTAGTTAGGCGTGCGCATGGTGACGATGCCCAGGGGCTCCAGGCTACCCGTCCAGGGTGTGCGCTGCACCTGTCCGTTGATGCTCACGTTGATGGTGGCGCTGGTCAGCGTCTCGCTGCCGGTGTTGCGCACCTGCAGGTCAGAGGTGAACTGCGGGTTGCAGATGCGGTCAGGCATGTTGAGCACCTTCAGAATCTTTGCGGCACGGGGACTGCCGGTGGGCCGCGGGGTGTAGGTGGTGGCCAGCACCTGCTGGGTGGCCATGTCCTGCAGGAAGGTGACGATGCCCAGCTCCTGCTGGTCGGTGAAGTGCTCCACGGGCCATGTGAAGGTGAACTCCTGCGGCGTCACCTGTGTGGCGTCCACTTTCTGCCCGTCGGCGGAGGGCAGCAGGCGCCGCATGACGTAGTTCCACGCGCGCTCGCCGTTGGCGGCGGGCTGGCTCCACTCCACGCGCTCCTCCACCACGGCGCTGAACAGACGCAGGTCGTTGAAGGCACTGGACTGCAGGTTCTGCACCACGGGCTTCACGGTGAGCGTGCCGTCGGCGCTGAGCGAGGCCTCCACGCTGATGTCGGCCAGCGGGGCCACGCTGCCTGCGGCGTCGATGTAGTTGTTCAGCTGCTGCTCGTAGCCCCAGGCCCCCATGTGCTGTCCGTCAACGCGCAGGGCGGGCACGCCGGTGACGCCGTAGAAGTTGGCGCGCGCCATCACCTGGTCGGGGTTGGCCAGGTAGAAGGGATCCTGCGGCGAGGGGAAGTTATAGTGGTAGGTGACGGCCACCATCTGCCCCATGCGGTCGTAGACGGCCTGGTCCAGCGCGGGCGAGAACTCGGCGCAGGGGTCGCACGACGTGTTGGTGAACTCCTCGAAGAGCACCAGGCGCTGCCGCTCGGGGGCCGGTGCGTTGCTCAGGCTGAAGTTCACGATGTGCGTGGCGCCGTCGTAGTCGCCCTGCAGCAGCCGTGTGGCCCGGCCCTCGGCATCCAGCTGCTGCAGCTGGTAGTAGCCGTTGCCGTTGGCGCCCTTGATGCCGTCGCCGCCGCTGTCGCGGAACTCCAGCTCGTAGCAGTCGTCGTGCGTCAGGTTAAACTCCTCGGTCACGAACTTGCGGGCCTCGGTGTAGGGGCCGCCCTGGCACACCACGTCGCCGGCGGAGTTGCGCAGCAGCCACGTCGTCTCCTCGGGCTTCTTGTCGGTATAGATGCGCAGGCGCACGCCGTAGGTGGCCTGCACGGCATTCTGGAAGGTGGTGGAGCGGCTGTTGCTGACGGCCTCGGTGCCGTTGACGCCGGAGAACCACACCTCGGCGGCGTTCTTCGAGGTGGGCGACAGCTCGAAAGCGGTGAAGCCGCCGAAAGTCAGCGTGTCGCGGTCCAGGTAGTCCAGGTGCCCCGTCCAGGGATAGGTGGCGGTGGCGCCGTTCACCCGAACGTTCAGCGTGGCGCTGGTGATGGCGTTGGCGCCGTCGTTGCGCAGGATGACGGTGCCGCCGAACTCCGGCTTGCAGATGAGGTCGGGGGTGTCGCTGAGGCTGATGAGTGCCAGCTGGTCGCGGCGCTCCACCTTAGGCCCGCTGTAGGCCGCAGCCAGCACCTGGCGCGTGGTCATGTCCTGCACGAAGGCCACCACGCCCAGCTCGCCGAGGTCGTCGAAGAAGTCGGCCTCCCACTGTCCCTGCCACTCTGCGGCTGTCGTGCCGGTGGCCAGGGGACCGTCGGTCAGGGCGTAGCCCTCGGCCGGGGTGAGCATCTTGCGCATGGTGTAGTACAGCTCGCGCTCGCCGTTGGAATAAGGCACCCCTTTCTTGATGTGCTCCTCGATGGCGGCCACGAACAGGCGCAGCTGGCTGGCGTCGCCGATGTCCGTCAGCGCCTTTGCGCTGGCCTGCACGCTGAGCTGCTGCCCGCTGAGCTCCTTCTGCACGCTGATGGTGAAGGCGGGAGCCTGCTGCTGGCTGTAGCTGACGGCCTGGCTGAGGAAGCTGAAGGTGCGCACCCCCAGCTCCTGACCGTCGACGAAGGTGGCGGGCACGCCCGTCACGTTGTAGAAGTCCACCCTTGCCTGGTGGGCCTCACGGTCGTAGAGGTAGTAGGGGTCGTTCTTCTCGGGATAGCCCGAGTGGTACTTGATGGCGATGCAGTCGCCCAGCCGGTAGCGGATGAGCGAGTCGAGCTCCGGCGACCACGACGCGCAGGGTCCGCAGCCCACGTTGGTGAACTCCTCGATGAGCACCAGCCGCTTCTGCGCGGACGAAAAAGCAGCAAAGCCCGCCATAAGCAGGGCAAACACAACGATTCTCCTCATAAGTATCTTAGTTTTTCCTGCAAAAGTACATTATTTTTCGCGAAGCAGAAAATTTTTCGGCGAAAAAATTTACGGATTGTCACTTTTTTTTTGCTTTCTTTCCGGCCGAGACGCTCCATGACTTGCTGACACGCCGTAGCTATTCAGGCCACCTCTGCCGAACAGACTGTACGGCTGGAACAGGTATTGGTAAGTGATGGTGGTACGCTGGAGGCGGCTTTCAAAGTAGGGCGTTCAATAAGATGTACCAAAAAAAATGGCAAAAATGCCAGAAATAAAGATACTGACCCCACCCCCAACCCC
>DGHX01000182.1:31815-32385 GCA_002392835.1 Prevotella sp. UBA3837
GGGGAGGGGTTGGGGGTGGGGTCAGCATCTTCATTATATCATATTTCTATGGTACATCAAATTGAACAACCTATGCACGAATAGGTTTCTTCTTTTGAATAGCGGCAACAAACTTCATAAAAAAATTTTTTGCCGCAAAAATCCTACACTCTTACACGGGGTGCTGTGTCATAGGTAGTTAGGAGTGTAGAATAGTGTAGAATAGTGTAGAATAGTGTAGAATAGTGTAGAATAGTGTAAGATGCCTGTAGGATAGTGTAGATGCCTGCACGCATTGCGGGAGAGCGCCAAAAGACTTGGCTGCGCTGGGCAGGCCAACCGCCTCGGGGCTGGGCCAACAGCACGGCAAGAAAAATATGCGCCCCGTAAATTTGCAAGCTGTACGGTCGAAAAATCGTCCCAGGGCCTGGGATAAAAAAAATGCGACCCGGAAAAATTCGTCCCAGGGCCTGGGACAAATTTTTGCGGGCCGCTAATTTTTCTGTGAAGGCTCCTTTTTAAGTTCCGAAGTAGGGTGTTCAATATTCTATACCCGTTTTTTTGATATTACTGACCCCACCCCTGCCCCTC
>DGHX01000182.1:32556-33694 GCA_002392835.1 Prevotella sp. UBA3837
GGTCGGGGGTGGGGTCAGTATCTTCTTTTTAGCATATACTATGGTACATCAAAAGAACAACCTAGTTCCGCAGGCTCCGCTTGTGCGGACGGGCAGATGCCATAGTCGCATCTTACACGAACCAGCACGCATCTTACACTATTCTGCACACATCTTACACTATCCTGCACACATCCTACACGCATTCTACACCATCCTACACTCCTAACTGCCTGTGACACAGCGCCCCGTGTAAGAGTGTAAGATTTTTGGACCAAAAAAATTTTTTTTGACGACCGGGGACCAACACCACTTTTCAGCATAACGACTTCGGCTGAGGGCTTCCCATACCATTTCTTTTCCACTGTTGTGTAAAATATTCTTTGTGGCCACCTTTCAGTTGATGCGGGCGACACTGCACAGACAACTGCTTGTCGTTAACAAAGTTTAAGAGCGTAAATAGCTGTAGTTAACGTTTTTTTTCGTATCTTTGCAGCGTATTCAACCGAAACGAAACTCTAACAGAATCCACTAACTAAACACTTTGGAATATGAAACAGCGAATCCTCCTTTTAATGCTCACCCTGCTCACAGGCATGGGAGCCTGGGCCGTAGACTATAATGTCATGATTGGCGGCGTGCAGATTACCTCCAGCAACTACACCGCCATCAACGCTGCCAATGGTTTTGGCGCAGTAAAGAGCGGCACGGTGACGTTCACCCCCTCAACGATGACACTGACGCTCAGGAATGCGGTGATAGAGTCAGCAGACTATGCCGTCTGGTTTAACGCTTCCGGAAGAATAGTCTTCGAGGGCACCAATACGGTAACCTCTACAGGCAAATCGGCCATCTATCAGAATTTTGAGCAACTTGAGATTCAGGGCAGCGGCACGCTGACGGCTAACGGCTCTCTCAATTATAAATGCGGAATCCTTATTAGCAAAAATGGCAGCTCCGATAATAACCCTACGCTTATCATCAATGGCGAAGGCGGAGGAACGGTGATAGCTACTGGTGCGTATGGCATTAGTGGCATGGTTGGCGACACGGAGCAGCTTGTCGTCAATGGCGCCACCGTGCATGCCACTGGCTCCTCTGAAGGTTCCATCTGCGACCTGAAGTCCATCACGCTGAACGACTGCTCCATTACTTCGCC
>DGHX01000072.1 GCA_002392835.1 Prevotella sp. UBA3837
GGCAGGGCGTGCTTCTCGACGGCTGCCTTCCACTTCGCCTCGCTGTCGTTGCAGTCGATGCCGAGGATCTCGAACTTTCCCTTATACTTATTATAATAGTTCTTCATCTCGGGGAAGCCCTTGATGCACCAGCCGCACCAGGAGCCCCAGAAGTCGAGCACGACGTACTTGCCGCGCAGACTCTTCAGCGAGAGCGGCTTGCCCTGCAGGTCGTTGAGGGTGAAGTCGGGGGCTTCGCGACCGGCTGCCTGAAGCTGCTGGGCCTCATCCTCGGCCTTCTGCTGCTCCTCCGCCTGGTCGATGAGGTTCTGGTAGAGGGGCTTGCAGCGACCGTCGCGCACGGCGGGGCTGAGCAGCTGGGCGGCGGCCTTCATCTGCTCAACGTCGGGCATGAGCTCCTTGATGATGGCTGCCGAGGCCTCCTCGTCGGCATGGGCCTTGATATAGTCGGTGACGACCTTGGCATAAGCCTCCATCAGGGGCTTCTGTCCTTCTTCGTATACCTTCATGACGGAGTCTTGGGGTACGCCGTCGGTCAACATCTTCTGGCACTTCTCCATGAACTCGTTGATGGGCTTCTGAGCCTGCTCTGTCACGAGGTCGGCCTGATGGTACTGGGCGTAGAAGCGCGAGCCATCGATGTCGTAGCGGTTCTCGCCGGCCTTCTGGGTGAGGATGGCCTCCTCGCCGGGGACGGCAGGAATCTGGTAGAAATGGGCAGAGCGGTCGCCACGGAAGGCGCCGGGCTCGGCCAGCGAGAGGGTGGTGACCTGTGGCACGTCGATGGTGAAGTCGAACACGCCCTGGCTACCGGTGAAGGTCTGACGGGCTTCGCTGTCGTAGCCTAAGAACACGGTGATGGTGTCGCCCACACCTTTGCAGTCCATCTTTACGTGCAGCTTGTTGCCGTCGGTGGCGCAGCCACTCATGGCGGCTGCTATCATAATCATACTAAGGATTGTCTTTTTCATTCTTTCTAAACCAATAAACTAAATAACTATCTCACGATGACCTTGCGTGTCCTGTCGCCTTCTCTGACGATGTAGATGCCGCGAGGCAGCAGAGCCCCGTTGGGCATGCGGCGTCCGCCGAGGTCGTAGACGGCATTCTGGCCCTGCTGGCCTGCCTTCACGCTGCTGATGCCCGTTTCGGAGTAGTCGAGTATGTTGCTTGTGTCATAGTTCTGCGTGCCGCCGGTGATGCTGATGCTGCCGACGGTCTTGATGCAGTAGCTGCCGGTGTTGCTGATAGCCAGCGTGCCGCCTGCCATGTAGAAGTTGCCGCTGTCCTCATCCTCGTGGTTGAGGGTCTGGCCTGTCTGTACCGAGTCCTTCAGCTCCACTTGGATGCCGTCGTCCTCCACACCGTCGATGTTCACGGTACCACTGCTCATCAGGAAGTACTCCCCGCAGTGTATACCGTCTTTCTTTGCGCCAGTCACGTTGATGGTGCAGTTCTTTATCTCCACATATTCCTTGCTGTAGATGGCGTGGTTGATGTTGCTGCTGATGTTGAGCGTGCCCTTGCCTACGAACTCCGTATGTCCCTTGCAGTGGAAACAGCCCTTCGACGACTCGTCTTTCGTGCCGTCGGCCAGCGTGTTCACCGTGTTGGCGGCCATGCTCACCTTGATACGCTTGCCGTTCTTGATGTGGATGGCCGTACTGTCGGGGTTGGTCAGTGTCAGGCCGTTCAGCTGGATGGTGGCCTTGTATTCACCAGTGAGGTAGAATTCGCCGGCATCGCTCTGTCCGCTCAGCGAGTAGATGATCTCGCCGGGGTTCGTCAGGGTGGTCGACGACTGTACCAGTTTGACGTGTGCCGATGTTCCGCTCTCGCAGGTCACCCAGCTGCTGGCTTCCGAAGGAATGGTGACGACGGCACTGTTGCCGTTGTATTCCACCTTCACTGTAATATCCGCAGCACTGGCAGCCGTACTGAAGAGTAGGGCTGCCAGTGTATAAAGAGTTTTATTCATCAAAGTTTGTCTGTAATGATGAGAGAAAGATTAGAGTCCCAGTGCGTCCTTAGCCTTGTTGGCGGCAGCGTCGACGGCCTCGCCAGCCTTCTCCTTGGCAGCCTCCTTAGCCTCGTCGGCCTTGTCCTGAGCAGCATCCTTGGCATCCTCTACGGCACCCTCTACGGCGTCACCGGCAGCACCTACGGCCGAAGACAGTCCGCTGACGATAGCGTCGGCAGGAGCGGCGGTCAGGGCAGCGATGGCTGCGTTTACGGTCTCGTTCTCACCGGCAAAGGCCTTGATCTTGTCGGCGTTCTCCTTCAGGAAGTCCTGAACCTTGGCTACATACTCCTTGGCCAGCTCGGGGTTGTTGCCGATAATCTCCTTGATCTTCTCCTGGACGGTGGCGAGCACAGCCTGGAACTTGTTGGCATCCTGAGCCTCAATCTGCTCAGAGAGCTGAGAGGTGATGTCACTTACGGCAGCCTCTACGTCGAAGGCGGGAGCCTCGGCAGCGTTGTCGGCAGGAGCAGCCTGCTTGTTACCACACGATGTGAAACCGATGGCGATCATAGCCATCACAGCGAATAATACCTTTTTCATAATGCTTTCTTTTTTGAGTTAAACAATCAATACATTGATATTCGGCAACAAAATTACGTCTTTTTTGAATAAGTTGTAGCTGTTTAAACTGATTTTAAGCTTATTTAGTAATTTTGCACCCGTTTTCAGAGATAACAAGACAAATATGACACCATCGTTAACATTTCGGCCGAAACTTTTTTCGGTATTAAAGCATTACGACCGTCAGCAGCTCACCACCGACCTGCTGGCAGGCATCATCGTGGGCATCGTCGCCCTGCCGCTGGCCATCGCCTTTGGTATCGCCTCCGGCGTCACCCCTGAGAAGGGCATCATCACCGCCATCGTGGCCGGTCTGATCATCTCCGTCTTCGGAGGGTCGAAGGTACAGATTGGTGGTCCCACAGGCGCGTTCATTATTATAATATATGGCATCATCCAGCAGTATGGCTTTGAGGGACTCACCATCGCCACGCTCATGGCGGGTGTCTTCCTGATCATGTTCGGCGTGCTCCATCTCGGTACCATCATCAAGTACATACCTTATCCCATCATCGTGGGCTTCACCTCGGGTATCGCCCTCACCATCTTCACCACGCAGATCAAGGACCTGCTGGG
>DGHX01000171.1:0-175 GCA_002392835.1 Prevotella sp. UBA3837
CAATAATGAGATTGTAATTAGTAATTCAAGTTTCGCATTTGCTCAACTTGGGGGAGTTAAAGGGAGTTAGGAGGGAGTTAGAGGGAGTTAAAGGACATTACCTTTTTCCCTCCAATCTGCCAAGGAGCGGAATTGTCAGGGAAAGAACTATCGTCCTTTAACTCCCTCTAACTCC
>DGHX01000171.1:239-3413 GCA_002392835.1 Prevotella sp. UBA3837
TTTAACTCCTTTAACTCCCCAACTTACGAAAGTTGAGTTAGTAATGAATAATGAGTATTACTCATTAAAAACCTTACAGCCATCCGTTCTCCTTGTACCACTTGATGGTGAGCCGTGTGCCCTCCTCCAGCTGGTAGTGGGGGTCGTAGCCCAGCTCACGGCGCGCCGGCTCAATGTCGCAGCGCCAGTTGCGCTGTTTCAGTATGTGGTACTTGTCGTTGTTTAGCGCCGAGATCTTTCCCGTCAGGTGCCCCACCTTGTCGCCCACCCAGGTGACGATGCGCAGCACCCAGATGGGTGCGGTGATGCGAATCCACCAGGGGTTGCCCAGCTCGCGCCGTATGAGGTTGCTGAACGTGGCCGACTGGTACACCTGGCCGTCGCTGAGGAAGTACTTGCGCCCCGCCTGGCCCCGCTCGCAGGCCAGGAAGACGGCCTGCACCACGTCGAGCACGTAGACAAAGGTGATGTCCTGCTGCCGGTAGCCCACGGCGAAGTCAGAGTGCTGCTTGATGCTCTTTGCCATGAGGAAGTAGTCGCGCTCGCGGGGCCCGTAGACGCCCGTGGGCCTCAGCACCACGCAGGGCAGCGGCTGCAGCCCCTGTGCCTGGCGGTCGCGGGCCAGCTCGTCGAGCCACTGCTCGGCCTGCAGCTTGCTGCGCCCGTAGTGGGTGTTGGGCTGCGGCGTGTCGTCCTCGCGAATCTCCTGGTAGGGCTGCTGCTCGCGAATGGCGCCGTAGATGCTGAGCGAGCTGATGTAGACGAAGCGCTTCAGCGGCATCTGCAGCGCCAGCAAGGCCAGCACCAGGTTCTTCGTGCCCTCGGTGTTGATGCGGTAGAAGTCGTCCTTGTTCAGGCACTTCGTCACGCCGGCGGCGTGCACCACGTAGTCGAACTCATGGCCCCGCAGCTGCTCCTCCAGCTGCTGGCGGTCAGAGAGGTTCAGCTCGATGAAGTGTATGCGCTCGTCCTGCAGGAACTGCTTTGAGCTGCTGCGGCGCATGGCGGCCCAGGTCTCCATACCGCGGCGCAGCGCCTCCTCAACGATGAACGAGCCAATGAAGCCGCTGGCTCCCGTCACTAATATCTTCATAGCAGTAAAAAAGATTTATCGTTTCCTTTCCTTTTGCAAAAGTAAGCATAAAAAAGCGAAATAGCGCATGCGCGTCGTTAAAGTGTGTTAATCGTCGCCAGCACCGCGTACTATCCACGGCCCGCAGCACGTTATAGTCGAAACAAACATCAATACCCTAACAGCATGAAGAAACTATTACTTTCCACGTCGCTGATGGCCTGTCTGACGGTCTTCAGCCCCATCGCCGCACAGACCCCTGCCGCAGGCACCGCCAGCAAGGCCGCGAAGGCATGGCCCGCCGGGACGGTGGTCAGCCGCCAGGACATTGCTGCCTGGGGCGGCCTCGACTCATGCTTCCTGAGCGAGCCCATACCCGAAGACGTGTGGGCACGCATGCAGGGCAAGACCTACAAGGAGAACCCGCACATAGGGCGCGACGACCTGCGCCACATACGTGCCCTGCACTGGGACTATGACGAGCAGGTGCACGTGGGCGAGATGGTGTGCAACAAGCTCATCGCCGACCGCCTGGTGCGCATCCTGCGCACGCTCTACGAGCACCACTACCCCATCATGCGCATGGTGCTGCCCGACGTGTACGACGCCGACGACGAACAGCAGATGCGCGCCAACAACTCGTCGTGCTTCTGCTTCCGCGTAGTGGCCGGCAGCCAGAAGCTGTCGAAGCACGCCCGCGGCCTGGCCGTAGACATCAACACGCTCTACAACCCCTACTACAAGGACCGGGCCGACGGCACCCGCTTCGTGCAGCCCGCCACGGCCGCCGAGTACTGCGACCGCACTGCCAACTTCCCTTACAAGATCAGCAAGGGTGACCTCTGCCTGCGCCTGTTCCTCGAGAACGGCTTCGAGTGGGGAGGCGACTGGAAGACGTGCAAGGACTTCCAGCACTTCGAGCTGAAAGAATAGGCATCCGCCACGCCGACAGTCAACCGGGAGGTAGTGCTACATGCTGCCTGCGCAGTGCATGCGTATGACGGCGTGCTGAGCCTGCTCCGTGCATTCTTCATCAGAACGGGTGCTGCCGGCTCCGGACAGCGTCAGATAAGGGGTTTTCCGGTTCGCCCTGTCGAGGACGGATGCCAAATGTGTGTGTATGAAAAGAACATGCCGCTGCCCGCCGGGGCGGCGGCTTTTTGCTGCAAGGGGGCGCTTAACCGATGAGCTCGGTCTGGAAGTTCAGCGACTGCAGCTCGATGTCGAGCTTGCGCAGCTGTGCCGAGTACTCGTCAATCTGCCGGTTCAGGCTCTTCACGTCGACCACGGTCACCATCTTTATCTCGGAGCGCGAGTAGCGGTCCTGCCCCGACGAGGCAGCGTCAAAGACGCTGCGCAGGGCGCCGATGCGCATGGTGAGCACATCCTTGCGGGCCATCATCTGCGTGAGCGTGGTGCCCTGGCTGTTCGTGGTCTGCATGTTCGTGGCGTTGATGCGCCACACCAGGTCCTCCAGCTGCTTCAGGCACGAATCGAGTTCCTTCATCAGCTCAGCGGGCTGCTCGGCGGGCTCGTCGCCCTCCTGCACCTTCACGTTGTTCTGCAGGCGCTGCCCCAGCTGCTGGATGCGCTTCTGCAGGTCCTTGCGTATGCTTAATGCTTCGGCCAGTTTCATATTACGACTTCAAGTTTTGCTTTCACTCCTTTCACTCCAAAACTCGCGAAAGTTGAGTTAAGACCTTTCTTTTCTTTAACGTCAGACCCTGACACGCCAGCAGTGTATGCTGCGTGCCAGGGCCTGCTGATGTTCTGTTTAATAAATTCTCTGCCTGCTTACTTCTTCTCTTCAGCAGCCTGCTTCTTGTCGTGGCTATGCTTCAGGATGAGGTAGGCCGTAGGAGCAGCGATGAAGATAGAGGAGAGCGTTCCGAAGATGACACCCAGAATCATGGCGAAGGAGAACGGACGGATGCTGTCGCCACCAAGGATGAAGATGGTGAGCAGCACGATGAGCGTCGTCACCGACGTGTTGATGGTACGTGCCAGCGTCTGGTTGATAGAGGCATTGAAGAGCTCGCGCTTGTCGTGCTTGGGATAGAGGCCGAGGTTCTCGCGAATACGGTCGAAGACCACCACCTTAT
>DGHX01000171.1:3451-17021 GCA_002392835.1 Prevotella sp. UBA3837
ACCACCTTATCGTTGATAGAGTAACCTATCACGGTCAGGATGGCACCGATGAACGTCTGGTCTATCTCGAGCGACATGGGCACCCATCCCCAGAGCACCGAGAAGAAGCCGACGACGATGAGTGCGTCGAAGGCCAGTGCCACGATGCTGCCCACTGAGAAGGCAACGTTGCGGAAGCGCAGCAGGATGTAGAGGAAGATGGCAATCAGAGCCAGCAGCACGCTGATGAAGGCACCGCGGGTGATGGTCTTAGCAATGGAGGGACCCACCTTCGTGGCGCTGACGATGGTGCCGATCTGGATGTCGTTCTCGTTCTCAGGAGCCTCTTTGAACTCCTCGAGGCTGGCCTTGGTGATGAGGCCCTTAGCCTGCAGCTTCTCGTAGATGATGTTCTCAGCCTGCTCGTCGACCGACGGGTCGTTCGACTCGTAGTTCCAGTTCGTAGAGATACGCACGGTGCGGCTGCCCTCCAGGGCGATGACGCTGGTGTTGGCGTCCTGGCCCTCGTTGCTGCCCATGGTGTTGACGAAGGCACCGCTCAGGGCCTCGCGGACATCCTCGACGGGAGCCTCCTTGTCGAGCACCACCACGTAGTTGCGGCCACCAGTGAAGTCGATGCTGCGGCTCAGGCCACGCACGGCGAAGCTGATGATGAACAGCACGGCGGCAACGGCCCAGATGGTGTAGCTCTTCTTGTACTGGCCCATGATGTTGAACTTGGTGTTCTGCATGAGGTTCTTCGAGAAGCCGGTGGTGAACGTCAGGTCCTGCCACTTGTCGCGGCGCATCTGGCGGTCATAGATCAGACGGGTCATGAACACAGCGGTGAAGAAACTGATGCAGATACCGATGATGAGCGTCGTGGCGAAGCCGCGGATGGGGCCTGTACCGAAGACGTAGAGGATGATACCTGTTATAAGAGATGTGAGGTTCGAGTCGAAGATGGCCGAGAAGGCATTCGAGTAACCGGCGTTCACGGCGTCGCGAATGTGCAGGCCCTTGCGCATCTCCTCTTTAATACGCTCGTAGATAAGCACGTTGGCATCGACGGCGGTACCCAGGGTAAGCACGATACCGGCGATACCCGGCATGGTGAGTGCGGCCTGGAAGGAGGCCAGGATGCCCAGCGTGAAGAACAGGTTCAGCAGCAGGGCCATGTTGGCCAGCATGCCGGGAATGAAGTTATAGAGCAGCACCATGACGCACATCAGCAGCACGAAGGCCACGATGAACGAGATGATACCCTGCTGGATGGACTTGGCACCGAGCGAGGGGCCTACCATGGTGCTCGAGAGGATGCGCATGGGGGCGGGCATCTTACCCGAGTTCAGCGTGTTGGCCAGGTCCTTGGTGTCCTCGATGGTGAAGTTACCGGTAATCTGCGAGTTGCCGCCGGTAATCTCGTCGTTCACGTTAGGAGCACTGTACACCACGTCGTCAAGGACGATGGCGATGGCCTTGCCCTGGTTCTTGCGGGTCATCTCGGCCCAGATGCGGGTACCCTCACTGTTCATCTGCATCGACACGTCGGGCTTGCCCATCTGGTCATAGCCGTCGCTGGCGCTGGTGATGACGCCACCCTCCAGCGGAGCACGGCCCGAGGGGTCGCTCATCTTAATGGCGTACAGACGGAACTGCTCGCCCTTCTCACCCTGGTAGATGGGACCGTCGGCCTTGGCTGCCCAGAGCAGCTTCAGGTCCTTGCGCAGCATCTTCTGACCCAGGTCTGAGCGCAGGATTTTGTTGATGGCGGCAGTGTCGTGCACACTGGCGTGGCCTACGATGGCGTTGCCGCTGGGATAGAGGTTCAGGCGGGGCATGCCCTCCTGCTGCTGGCCCAGCTGGGGAGCAGCGGTCTGCTGCTGTGCGCTCATGCGCTCGGCGAGCACGCTCTCGGCGGGCTTGGCGGTGCTGTCGGCTGCCTGTGCCACGGCGCTGCTGTCAGCAGCCACGGTGGTGCTGTCGGTGGCCACGGTGGTGCTGTCGGTGGCCTGGGCCACCTCGGCAGCCTCACCGGCGGGTGTGCCGGCCTTCAGCTGGGCGGCATAGGTAGCCATGAGGTTCTGTATGGCGGGCACCACCTCCTGTGCGCTGAAGGTCTCCCAGAACTCCAGGTTGGCACTGCTCTCCAGCAGCTTCAGCACGCGGTTCTTATCCTTCACGCCAGGCAGCTCGACCATGATGCGCGACTGGCCCTCCAGGCGCTGGATGTTGGGCTGCACCACACCGAACTTGTCGACACGGTTGCGCACCACGTTCTCGGCGTTCTCGATGGCCGAAGCCACCTCCTCGCTGAGGGCCTTGCGCACGTCGGCGTTGCTCGACTGGCTGTTTACTTTCTCACGCAGCTGCTGTGTGGCGAAGATTTCGCGCAGCTGGCGGTTGGGCAGCGTCTTCTCCCACAGGTCGCAGAAGATGTCGACGAAGTTGCCCTGTGTCTCCTGCTCCTCCTTCACGGCCATCTGCAGCACGTTCAGGTAGTCAGCATCCTTCTTGTGGGCAGCCAGCATGTCAACGATGTCGGGAACCGACACTTCCATAATGACGTTCAGACCGCCCTTCAAGTCAAGGCCGAGGCCCATTTCCATCTCACGGCACTCCTTCAGGTTCCACGCCCAGAGCCAAACCTTGTTGGTCTCAACGCTGTCCTGGAAGGCCTGTGCAGCCTCCTGGCCCTGTGTCTCGGCAATCTTGGCTATCTTGCTCTCGTAGTGACGGGTCACGAACGAGAAGGAAAGATAGAAGCAGCAGACAAGCACCAGTGCGACTGCAATAAACTTTACAATTCCTTTGTTTTGCATTTTTTTTGTTATATAATTTGTTATTAAGTTTGCGCAATTTGACCTGCAAATATAGTGATTTTTTTACACTACGAAAAATTTTCGCACTTTTTTCGTCTTTTTTTTAAGGATTCTATACTATTTTAAGGATTTCAGGCCGTAAAAGGGCGTTTTTCGGGCATTATCCTGCACGCGGGGCGCACAATGGCTGCCGCAGGCACATCTGGGGCGGCACTGACTGGAAAGCAGGTGCCGTAGGAATCAAGAATCTTTACAAACTACCATTCATGCGCACCGCCGTCACTGCCGTTTGAGCCACCCCACGACGGGGTAGTGGTCGCTGGCGGCGACGTGGCTGTCGACATAGGTGTTATAAGGTTTGAAGTGGTGCGAGCACATCAGCTGGTCAATGCGGAAGAAGAAGCCCTTGCGGTTGTAGGAGAAGCCCAGTCCGCAGCCGCTCTCCACATAGCAGTCGACGAGCCCCTTGGCCACGGTACGGCGCACGTAGGAGATGGGGGTGTCGTTAAAGTCGCCGCACACGATGAGGGGGTACTGGCTGTGGCTGACGATGTAGTCGTGGACCAGCTCGGCCTGGTGCGAGCGCTTCACCATGGCGGCGCTCACCTTTCCCAACAGCTTGCGCGTGCCGGCGCTGGCTGATCGCCTGTCCACGTCGCCGTAGATGATGTCGGTGTACTCCTTGCGGTCGTTGTCGGTAAGGTGCGTGCTCTCCAAGTGGTTGTTCACCACGATGACCGTGTCGCCGTCGATGAGCAGGTAGAAGGCAGCCGAGCCGTTGGCCTCGGCGTCATAGCCTAAGCGCTCCTTGCGCAGTATGGGGTAGCGGGTGTGCACGCCGATGGCGTTGATGTACGGGCTGCCGGGACGGTTCACGTGCACCGTGTCGTTGTAGGGGTAGAGCTCTTCAAAGCGTATGGAGTTGGCGGCCCGGCGCGGGGCGTCCTCCTGCAGGCACACGATGTCGGCGTCCTGCTGCTCCAAATAGCGGCGTATGGAGTCGACGGGGTTGTCGCAGTGGTCCTTCACGCCGTAGCATGCCACATTGTACGAGATGATCTTGATGCTGCCTTCCGGCGGCTCGCCCTGCAGGTGCAGCGGCAGGTAGACGCGTATGGCCGGGAAGGCCAGCAACAGGGCCGCCAGCTGAATCCAGGCCTTGCGCCACTTGAACAGCACCCACAGCAGCAGCGCCACCACGTTGGCGGCCAGCAGCAGGGGGAAGATCATGCCTGCACAGGCCAGCGTGGGGTGGCTCTCCGGGTGGATGCGGTCGCTATAGCCCACGACCACCATCAGCAGTCCGATGGCGGCACTGGCACCTAAACACACGTTCAGGAAGATGGCTTTCAGCTTGAACAACATTTATATAGCTCCTTGCACGGCTGATGACTCACAACATTACAGCTCACATCGCAGCTTCCGCCCGCCTGGCGCTCAGCGCTCGCGGCTGGCCTCGAAGAGGCGCTGCTTCTCTTCCTTCGTCAGGCTGTCGTAGCCGCTCTTGCGAATCTTGTCGAGGATGGCGTCCACCTCGGCCTGGCGCTCGCGTTTCTGGCGGTTGTACTCCATGTCGTCCTGGCGTGTGGGACCGTAGCCGGGCTGGTGCGTGTCGGTCTGCGCCGTGGACTTAGGCTGCTGGCGCCGGGCCTCGAAGCTGCGCTTCATGTTCTCGAAGTACTGGCGTCCGCTGCCCAGGTTCAGGCTGCCGGGATGACGGCGCCAGTAGAGGATGAGCAGCAGGCCGAAGAGCATGCCGCCCAGGTGGGCCACATGGGCCACGCCGTCGCCGCTGCTGGTGTAGGCCGAGAAGAGCTCGATGGCGGCATAGATGCACACGAACCACTTCGCCTTGATGGGCACCGGCAGGGGGAAGATGAAGATGCGCTCGTTGGGGAAGGTCATGCCGAAGGCCAGCAGGATGCCGTAGATGGCACCGCTGGCTCCGATGGTGCCCAGCCAGTTCAGGTACACACCCACGGGAACGGCCATCTTACCCATGTTGGTCTCCACGAGGAAGGGTGTCAAGTCGTCAGGGCCCAGTGCGAGCACGCCGCTCGACGACAGCTCGATGTACTGCACCAGCTCCTGGCACAGTCCGGCTCCGATGCCGCACACCATATAATAGATGAAGTACTTCTGCGGTCCCCACACGCGCTCTATGACGCAGCCGAACATCCACAGGGCAAACATGTTGAAGAACAGGTGTGCGAAGCTGCCGTGCAGGAACATGTAGGTGATGAACTGCCAGGGGCGGAAGTCGCTGGCCGCGAAAAAGTGCAGGCTGCCCCAGTCATTGAGGTCGAACTGGCTCTTGAACACTAATGCTGCCAGGAACACGATGACGTTGATGAGCAGCAGGTTTCGGGTTACTGTCGGTATGTTACGAAACATCTTTTTTATTTACGATTTACTGATTTTCGATTTACGATTTACTGATTTTCGATTCACGATTTACTGATTTTCGATTCACGATTTACTGATTTTCGATTCACGATTTACTGATTTTCGATTTACGATTTGGCTGCGCACGCTGTTGTACGCAATTTGAGCGCAAAATTACGAAAAATATCTGTCTTACAGCACAAAAACGGGGCAAAACACACTATTTTTCGTAAAAAAAGTGATTTTTTTCGATTTTTTGTTTGTTTTCTGAAAACTTTCTCTTATATTTGCATCGAATTACGGACACGAGTAGCAAAAAACCTATTTATAAACACATTATTTAAACACATTTTCACTATGAACAAGACAGAATTAGTTGAGAAGATTGCCGCAGGTGCAGGCATTGCTAAGGTTGACGCTAAGAAGGCTCTCGATGCAGCCGTAGCAGCAGTGAAGGACGCCCTTATCGCAGGCGACAAGGTGGCTCTGGTAGGCTTCGGCACGTTCAGCGTGAACGAGCGTCCCGCTCGTGAGGGCATCAACCCCGCCACTAAGGAGAAGATTACCATTGCTGCCAAGAAGGTGGCCAAGTTCAAGGCTGGTGCCGAGCTCGCTGACGCTCTGAACTAATAACACTGGCTTGTTGGCAGCAGCCCGCACTGTTGCCGACATGTAATGATGACGAAGGGCAACACTTCCCGCTTGAGGAGGCTGTTGCCCTTTGCCATGTTGTTGTTTTCGTGCTCACCTGTCACCCCAGAGGCAGTAGGGCCTGCGGCGCAGGTGTGAGTTGTAGTAGCGTCGGTCGCCGGTGACCTCGTCGCCGATGAACGCGGGCTTCACGTAGTCCTCGTCGGCGGCATGCAGCTCCACCTCGGCCACCACCAGCCCCTCGTTGTCGCCGTGGAACTCGTCCACCTCGAAGGTGTGGCCCCCGCTGCTGACCAGATAGCGTGTCTTGTCGATGATGCCGGGCTCGCACAGCTCCATCAGGTGGCGCCCCTCGTCGGGGGTGATGGCTTTCTCAAACTCATAGCGGCTCAGCCCGCCGTCTTCCGACGGTCCCTTGATGGTGAGGAAGGCCTCGTCGTCGCGCTGGCGCACTCGCACGGTGCAGCCTCCGCCGGTGGCCAGATAGCCCTGGCGTATGTGGCAGCTGGCGTGGGCCAGTTCGCGGTAGGAGCGGTCCTTCACCAGGAACTTCCGCTCTATCTCCATCCCACTCATAGCGGTGTGTGCAAGAGCGGTTAGAAGTTAACAGCCACGAAGATGAGGTAGAACAATGCCAGAGCGATGAAGGCCCCTATGATCCAGGCCACCACTTTCTTGCCGCCTTCCTCTTGTTTCTTCTCGTAAGCCACCTGCTTAGCATTCAGCTTCTTTTCGTTTTTCTTTGCCATGGTATAATATTTTAATGATTAGTTAGTAATTCGTAATGATGATCACGCCATCAGCCACCCCGTGGGTCCTCATTCGTCCGTGGTGGGGAACTCCATGAGGTATGCCTTGATGAACCCGTCGAGTGCGCCGTTCATCACGCTGTCCACGTCGCGCGTCTCGTAGTTGGTGCGGTGGTCCTTCACACGCTTGTCGTCGAAGACGTAGCTGCGTATCTGGCTTCCCCACTCTATCTTCTTCTTTCCGGCCTCTATCTTGGCCTGGGCCTCCAGTCGCTTCTTCATGGCGCGGTCGTAGAGCTGGCTCTTCAGCAGCTTCAGCGCGCGCTCCTTGTTCTTCGGCTGGTCGCGGGTCTCGGTGTTCTCAATGAGTATCTCCTCCTGCTCTCCGGTGTCGGGGTCGGTGTACCAGTATCGCAGTCGCACGCCGCTCTCCACCTTGTTCACGTTCTGTCCGCCGGCACCCGATGAGCGGAAGGTGTCCCAGCTGAGCTTGGCGGGGTCTACGTACACCTCGATGGTGTCGTCGACGAGTGGGCTGACGAATACGCTGGCGAAGCTGGTCATGCGCTTTCCCTGTGCGTTGAAGGGGCTGACGCGCACCAGGCGGTGTACGCCGTTCTCGCTCTTCAGGTATCCGTAGGCATACTCTCCCCCGGGGTTCTTCTGTCCTTCTATCTGCATGGTGACGCTCTTGATGCCGGCGTCGTCGCCTTCGAGCAGGCTGGCTATGGTCACGCGGTATCCGTGCTGCTCGGCCCATCGCATATACATGCGCATGAGCATCTGTGCCCAGTCCTGTGCCTCGGTGCCTCCGGCTCCGCTGTTTATCTTCAGCACGCAGTCCATAGGGTCTTCCTTCTGCCGCAGCATGTTCATCAGCTCCAGCTGCTCTATGGCGTCTATTGCCAGAGCGTAGTCGTTGTCCACCTCCTGCTCGCTCACCATTTCGTCCTTGTAGAAGTCGAAGGCCAGTTGCAGCTCATCGGCTTTCGTGCGTACATCTTTATATCCGTCTATCCAGCGCTTGATGCCACGCACCTTTTTCATCTGTTCCTCGGCGCGTTTGGGGTCTTCCCAGAAGTCAGGAGCCTGCGTGCGCAGCTGTTCCTCTTCCAGCTCCACCTGCTTCTCGTCTATGTGCAGGTAGTGCTTCAGTTTGTCGGCTCTGTCGAGCACGTCTTTCAGTTGGTCTTGCGTAATCATGGTGCAAAGGTACGAATAAGCGAGCGAAAAACAAAAGAAAAGTTCATTTTTCTTTTGTTTTTCCGAGCGGAAGTATCCAAAAACACATCATGCCCGGCAGGATTAGCACATCCGGCCGGGCGTGAAGTCAACGTCCATAAAGCGTTCAGTAGGGCAGCACGGTCTCGCTCCAGTGTGGCAGGGGCTGCTCCTTTCCGTCGACCCTGACGGTCTCCCAGCTCTTGATTCCTGGGTTCAGGGTGTGGTAGAGCTGGAACTGCATGTCGACTCCCTCGTCATTGTTCAATGGGCGTGCTTGCACCAGGCTCAGAGTGTGCTTTCCGTCGGCGGTCGTGGTGGAGTAGTGCTTTTCTCCACGGTCGTAGACGGCGGCATAGCGCATCACAATCACCGGTGCGTTCCACATGTCGCGCGGGTACTGGAACTGGTCCCACACCACCCGATTGTAGAAGTAGTTGTACACGTCGTTGGCCCTCGTGTCGATCTCCGATCGTGGTTCCCTGACGCTTACGCCGTCGCCTCCGGAATACATTTGCAAGGGGCGTCGTGCATAGTGGTCTTCGGCATGCGCCTTCACCATGTCGGCGTTGGCAATGTCCTGCAGCCTGATGACGGAGTTAGAGAAGCGTGTGGGGAACTGCTCCGTTGCCGATGGCGTGGCGGGATAGTGCTCCCAGAAGCAGAGGTGAGGGTCCTGCTTCTCGTTCTCGTGGTTGCAGTAGAAGCGCAGCAGTCGCTGGCAGCCGTTGTCGTCATACTCGCCGCTGTCGAAGGCTATACAGGCCTGCTCGGTGTCCTGCCTCTGCTGGCCCTTCGATGCCAGTGTCTGCACGAACAGCCTTCGCATGTCCACGCCACCAGCCATTAGCATGTTGTAGGCGCTGCTGGGCAGCATGGGTGCGGCTTTCATATCCTCGGGCGAGCTAATGATTGCCGTGGCCATGTAAAGGTTCCACAGGAACGAAGTCGCGCGTATGGCCTGGTCGCGTGTAGGCAAGTCGTAGGCGCGTGCCCCGTCGGGGCGTGTCTCGATGCCCTCGAACGACACCAGCTCGGCATACTGCGAGCGCTCCATGTGGTGTCCGGCCATGTTCACCACGAGCCAGCGGTCGTGGTTCTCGTCCTCGTAGACATCGCCAATGCAGTAGTGTCCCCTCACCACGAGTCCGTTCTTCTGTGGCTCCACGCTGCGCAGGTCGTCCATGTTGAGGTGTGCCACGTTGCGGTTGTAGACGTACACGTCAGTGCAGTTCGTCAGGCGCTTGCGCTTGTCGTAGCTGGCGGCCTCGTCGCTGCCCTTGCACAGCTCCTTGCCGGTTTTATAGCGCACCACGTAGAAGCGTCCCTCCCTGGCCCTCATGTCGGGGCGCTGGAAGCGCATGGTGATGTAGGGGGCACCGGTGTTCACCGCGGTACGTATGTCGTAGTCCCCGCCGTCGACGTTCACCTGCAATTCCATCTTCTCGCTTGTCCTGAAGTTCTTGCCGTAGAAGCACATCTGCTGTGTGAAGGCGTCGCCGTCGCCGTCGGTGGAGCCGTTGCCGTAGATGAGGTTAAAGCCGTTGGTCTCGGTATCGCTCGACAGGAACGTCCTGCTGCATCCGAAGATGAGGCGGAACAGTTCATTGTTGTCCCAGTATGAAGCCACGTCCTCGAAGAATCCGCTGCCGTTCAGCTCGTAGGTCTTCTCATAGTGGAAGTCGTGGAAGTAGCCCAGCGTCTTATAGTCAGCCTCCAGGTTCTCGTCGTAGTACATGGGGAAGAGCATGGCGTACATCAGCTCGGCGAAGTTCTCCAAGTGCTCCTTGTTTGTGCAGAGGTTCACGGGCAGGTAGTGGTGTTGTCCGTTCTTGTTGAACTCCTTCACGTACTTCCCGTGCACGGGGCTGATGCTCACCCAGTGCGAGTCCTCCTTGCCCTCGACGGTTCCGAAGGCGGGTCGCACGCAAATCCAGTAGTCGGTCTTTCCGTCCTCGTTCTTGGCCACGATGTCGCCGAAACGGTAGTAGGCGGTGCCGGTGAAGGTGCCGTTGGCGCCTACCTGCTCGGGTGTCTTATAGACGAGCTGTGCCAGCCCCGGCATCTGCTTGATGTCCACGTCGACGGTGGCGAGCGAAGCGCCGCCGGTCTTCTTGAAGGTCAGCGTGCCCACGTTCTCGTCGGTCCACGTGTAGTCCTTGTCGGCATTGAAGGTGGATGCGTCGATGCCCACGAGGTTGCAGAAGCGCTCAGCAGCGGTCTTCAGGTCGCCGGTGACGATGGTGCGCACGGACTCTATGCCGCCGGTGGCCTGGCCGATGATGGGGTCGAAGATTTTGTTCTGCCAGTCTTCTGTGAAGCTGTCGGTGCCGGCCAGCTGGCTGACGACGGCCCAGAACTTGTTGGTCTTCGTTGTCTGCTCTATGGCTTGCTGCTCTTTCTGCTCCTCGGTGGGCTCCTTGTCATCGTCGCTGCACGAGGTCGTGCCCATCGTCAGTCCCAGCGCGAGCAGCGCCGGCAGCAGCAGGTGTTGTTTTCTCATTGTCTTCATGCTGTCAATTGTCATTTCACATACGGGTAGTCATTGATTGTAATGCTACGGCAGGATGCTCCCTTCGAGGTCGGGAATCACCACCAGCTGGTTGTCCACCTCCAGCAGTTCTTTTCTGGCTACCATGAAGGTGTTAGTCCATATTCTGCCAGCGCCCATGCTGTATCCGTCCTCCGAGTTCTGGTGGTGCAGTATGGAGAACTTCACCCTTCCGTCGGCCGACTGCAGTGTGGGGAATCGTCCCATGTCGTTCACCTTCATCATCCTTATGAAGAGCACCGGCTCGTTGTACATGCTGGTCTTGTGCGTGGCAAAGTCCTGTGCCTCGGCATCCCAGAGGTAGTCGGCGGGGTCGGCGCTGTTCTCCACTACTATGCGCATCTTCCCCCGCTCCCCGCCGGTGATGTCCCAGTCTTCATCAAGGTGCCAGGGCAGGGTCACCCATTTGTCTATCCAGCTCATGGCGGTCACATAGCGTGCGTCAGCCACGTCCTGCAGCGACATGGGGTATTGGTCAATGGCCCATGGCA
Organism: Prevotella sp. UBA3837; assembly: GCA_002392835.1. Taxonomy (GTDB): domain Bacteria; phylum Bacteroidota; class Bacteroidia; order Bacteroidales; family Bacteroidaceae; genus Prevotella. The sequence goes on from DGHX01000171.1 coordinate 14,301, forward strand.
TGTGCCATCGTGTCAGCCCCATCTGGCGCTCTGCGGCGTCGGGTTCCCTTGCGAGCATGGTGTCGGGTTCCCAGTAGTGCTTGTAAGCACGCGCATGAGCGTCTTTGTAGCGGCCGTCAGGACAAGAAGCCCTATGACTTCCGGCCTGTGTGCCGTCTATCACCATGCGTGCTATGGGCTGCTTGTCGGTGCTGCCATTGTTGTAGGCCACGTTGTAGAACCTGTTCTTCGATGCGCTGTCATAGTACTTGTTGTGCGACTGGTCATAGAAGCGCCACACGCTGTCGCGGGCTACGAAGAGCTTGTTGAGGTCCACGCCGGCATATTTGAGCAGGTGCAGATTTCCGGCGCCGGGTCTCATGCTGCTTTCGTACCTAAAGTCGCCCCTGACATCGCTCATCGTTAATAAACAGGAAGAGTAGTAGAAGAGGAAGGTGTTCAGTTCCTCTTCGCTGATGATGTTGGTGGCCGTCTTCCCGTTGGCGCTGAGCTTGATGCCCTCCAGGGAGAAGAAGTAGGCGTTGTGGTCCTGGTGCGCTCCTGGAATGGGGCCATTGAAGGGTGAGCCGAGTAGGCAGAACCAGCGGCTGCCCTCTTCGTCGACCACCACGTCGCCGGGCAGGTAGTAGCCCGAGCCGTCGGTGGGGGTATAGAGTATCTCGGGCGTGACGTTCTTCAGGCCGTCCTTGTCGTTGACGATGCCGAAGAGCTTGTTGTAGACGTACACATCCTCGCAGTTGGCCAGCGGGCTGTACACGTCGTACTTCGCCTTCACCTGTCCCTTGCACAGGTCGGCGCCGGTGGCGTAGCGGGGCAGGTAGAGGCTGTAGGCCATGTCGCTGGGGAACTTCGTGTCGGCCGTGTATTTCTCGGTGATGTAGTAGTCCTGTCCGGGGCTGTAGGCAGAGTACCTGCCCTTGCTTGCCGTCTTCAGGTTGGTGCCGCTATACTCCATCGTGGGGAAGTTCACCGTAGCGTTCGACGACACGCTGGCGTCGCCATAGACGAAGCGCAGCCCGAAGTCCTCCAGCAGCTTGCCGAACTCATTGGCGCTGAGGCGGAAGATGGTCCTGTAGAGGTCCTTACCGTCCACCTGCGTCTGTTTCCAGGCCCAGTCGACGTTGCCGAAGAAGAGGTGGTCGTTGTATTTGTAGGTCTGGTCGTAGTGGAAGTCGTGGAAGTACTTCAGCGTCTTATAGCCGTTGTTGCGCAGGTTCTGCCTCCACTGGTCGGGGTGCGTCATGGCGTAGGCTATCTCGGCAAGGTTCTGCAGGTGCTCGGTCTTCGTGGATAGTCCCTTAGGCAGCTGGAAGTGGGGACCCTTGCCCGTGGTAGTGGTGTTCTGCGCGGGCAGCGGGCTGAGCGTTATCCAGTGGCTCTCCTCCTTGCCCTCGACGGTGCCGAAGGCGGGGCGCACGCACACCCAATAGTCGTAGCCCGTGCCGTCGCTGTTCAGCTTGCGCACCACGTCGCCGAAGCGGTAGTAGGCGGTGCCGTTGAAGATGCCGTTGGCACCCATCTGCTCGGGGGTCTTGTAGAGAATCTTCGACAGCGTGGGCATCTGCTTGATGTCGGCATCGACGGTGGCCAGTGCCGAGCCGCTGGCGGGGTGCCAGGTCAGCGAGCCTATGCGCTCGTCGGTGAAGGTGTAGTCGGCAGCGGCGTTGAAGTCGGCTGCGTCGAGGCCGACGAGGTCGCAGAAGCGCTGTGCGGCGGTCTCGGCGTCGCCGGTGCTGACCACGCGCACGCCCTCGTTGCCGTTCTCTGCCAGTCCGATGGTGGGCTCGTAGGTGCCCGTCTGCCAGTTGTCGCCCAGCACGGCGTTGGTCAGCTGGCTCAGCACGTTCTGGCTCTTGTTCTCCACCAGCTGCTGCTGGTAGGCCTGTTCCTCCTTCTGCTCTTCAGTGAGCTTGTCGTCGTCGCTGCACGAGGAGATGCCGAGCGTGAGTGCCGTCGCCAGCAGCGACAGCAGTAGTAAATGCTTTTTCATTGTAATGTGGTTGTTGTTGAGTTGATAATGATTGTTTTTGTTTCGGCACGATATTGCTGGCATGCAAGTATCCCTTCCCGCGGTCGCCGCAGGTGAGACAGCTGCCTACCATAGTTATCGGCTGCAAAGTTAGGTATAAAATTTCAAATTAGCAACAGATAGGGGCAAAAAAGTAAGCCGCAGGTGAAAAATTCTTCTGTCAGCCACGGCGGCAACAGGGCACGACAGCACCAACGACACCGTCTACGACCAGCAGGGCCACCGCATCACCTCACCAAAGAAGGGCCTCTACATCCGCAACGGAAAGAAGATGGTGGTGAACCGGAATTAAGCACGGTGACAGATATTATTGCCTCTCGCTCACGCGCGTACAACGCGCGCGTAATACACGAGCGAGGAAAACACAAATTGTGTGACAATTCATGTTAAAAGTTTTTTTGCCTGCGGCGCTACACGAATGACCACGAATTAAACACGAATTTTTCATGAATTATAATTTATGAGTAATTCGTGTTCAATTCATGACAATTCATGTTAAAAGAAAAAATACATTCATGTGTCATTCACGTTAAAAGATTTTTCTGCCTGCGGCGCTACACGAATGACCATGAATTAGACACGAATTTTTCATGAATTATTCATGAATTATTATTTATGGTAACTATTCAGGCCCCGGCCAGTGATGGGAAGTTACTGACCCCACCCCCGACCCCTCCCCTACAAGGGAGGGG
>DGHX01000141.1 GCA_002392835.1 Prevotella sp. UBA3837
TCGTCGGTGTTGTTCACCATGCCGTTGTCGCTGTACACCTTCACCTCGAAGCCCTTCACGATGATGTTCTCCGTGTGCACCAGCAGGGGCACCTGACTGTCACTCCAGGAGCCGCCGTGCCAGAAGCTGTGATGATGCCGCACCACGTCGCCCCAGTAGGCGTTTACGGGTCCGAGCACCATGAAGCGCACCTGCCCGCTCACCCTGTCGCTCTTCTTGATGGGTATCGCCGTGCCGCTTGCCTCCACGCCCATGCGGTAGCTGATGTTGTTCTGAATGTCGAACTCCGTGCCCAGTATCTTGTCTCCGATTTTCGGGTCGAAGCCGATGCTGAAGCTCTGTCCGTAGTATTCCTCGTCGCTCTCGCACTCACTCCTCTCCTTGTAGGTCTGCCATGTGAAGTCGCCGGGCTGCCCGTCCGTGCCTGTCTCCACCACGCACTTGTCGCCGATGATCAGCATGCACTGCAGCACCGCCACCTTGCTGATGTAGTCCTGGCTCTGTCCCACCGCCGAGTAGAGGAACTCATACTTCTGAGGCCCTTCGTCCGTGAACGGACAGAAGCCCCATGCCGTGCCGAGGTCGGTCTGCTCAACCTGCTTGGGCGTGTCGGCCTTGTAATACTTGCGGGTGTAGTAGCGTCCGTCGTCGTTGTTACGGCTCGCCGTGGGGCGCTTGGTGATGATGTAGCTCCAATAGTCGCCGTAGCTGCTGAGGTGGCTCGCCACTTCGGGATAGTTGCCCGTCATCCACATACAGGGATTGAGCACCAGGCTGCCGCTGATGACGATGTAGTTGGTGGTCTGGTCGTCGGAGGGCGAGAACACGCCGCCGCTCACACTGCCCGTGTAGACCGCTCTCGGCATGCTCGCCAGCAGGTCGGCTTCCTGGGGATAGGGGCTGTCCTCGTCATCGCTGCCGTTCACGCTCACCACCAGGCAGTCGGTCATGTCCACCTTGCTCACCACCGAGTTGTCGCTGCCGTCGCCCTTCGTCTCGATCTTTCCCACGGAGAGCAGCGCAGCGCCCTGATGGGAGCGGAGCCAGTTGGGCAGAGCCTGCTGGTTCCCGTTGTCCTTGCAGTAGACCTTGTAGATGTCGTCGATGTTCTGCGGGCGGTAGGGGAACCGCCACCGGGCGTTCTGCCGCACCTGCAGGAACCAGTCCGTCACGCCCGTCTCCTCATAGCTGGGCGATATGCCGTCGGTCAGGATTTCGTAAAAACCCTTCTTGGCGTGGTCGCCATTGCCCTCAGAGAAATACTCGGTGATGTACTTCTGCCGGTTCGTGTAGGGTGATGTCAGCAGGTCACTGTCGAGGGGGCTCTCCACCACGCTGTCCATGGCCTTTGTCTCACAGGTCAGCAGCAGGCGGTTGAAGGTCTCGCCCACCGTTATCTGCGTGTCCACGTCGGCGGCATTGGCGCGGCTGAAGGTCACCGTCCTTGAGGCGGTCGACAGCGTCTCGCTGCTCAGCAGGTCGTGCCACACGATGGCCGTGCCTTGGCGCAGCGTCTCCCAGGAGAAGATAAAGAAGTCGGTGCCCTCCTGCACGATGTGGAGGTTGAGGTAGCGGAGCAGCTCTTCCAGCACGCTGTCCTGCTGCCACACATCATCCTCTCCGTCGCCCAGGAAGAGGAGCTCAGAGATGCTGAGGTCGCTGAAAATGCTCCACTGGTGAGCAGCGGCATCGTCCACCGCCTTGCTCCCGTCATACCACAGGTGCAGCGTTCCAAGGTCGCTCAGACCGCCCATGAGCTCTTGTATGAGGCTCAGGAAGGTCCGCTGTGCCGCCGTGCTTCTCACCGCATCATAGTCCACCCCCGCACTGCCTATCTCCCGATATTTGGCATACTGCAGCGCGCTCAGACCGTCCACGCAGTTCAGCTCCACCTCGTCGAGGCGGTCGTTGAAAGGCTGGGAGAAGGACATAGGCTCCACGAAGCCTGCGAAGACGCACACGTTATCACGCAGCACCTTCACATAGGCGTCACGGCAGGACGAGGTGAAGAACTCCTCGTTGTAGTTCTCGGCGAGCAGCCGGATCGAGCAGGAGTGGCGAAGCAGCACATCAAAGGTGTCGTTCGTCTCGCCCGTAATCTCCACGGCGTCCTCGCCCTGAAACCACAGGCCGCTCACGCCGTCGCCTATCTCCCTGCTCTGCAGCATGGAGTGCCTGGTCACGATGTCGACGGTGACCGTCTTCTTCCCTGGGGCTGTATAACTTCCGAATATCCTCATTAGAAATGGTTCCTCCTTCCTGACTTGCCGCTCACCTGGGTCTCGTTGCCGATGACGCCCACCAGCTTACGGCCTTCTATCTCAAATCTCACGTTGCCTCCCACGCCTCCAGACGGTTGAATCATGGAGCGCAGCTTGTCGAGAGGGGCCACTACTTCGGGGTTATGGCTGGCTCCAGAATACTCACCCACATAGGCGAGAGTGGGTCCCGAGATGACGCCACCACTTGCAAGAGGTATGGCCCCCATGGCCTGCACAAGTGCCTGCGCCGCTGCCGTGAATCCCGCAGCGAGGCCGAAGCCGACAAACGGGATGTAGGAATGGGCAGCGGCATAACCAGCCGCAGCGAGTTGCAGCTGTGCCTGTGCCGCCAATTTAGCCGCAGCGGTTACGGCTGTCTCGGCCAATATCTGCTCGGGAGCTGCCGCCGCCTGTGCCACTGCCGCTGTCGTGACTGCTGTAGTAGCTGCCGCCTCTTTCGTCTTGGCCGCTGCTGCTTGGGAGGATGCCGCCGTAGAGATGATGCCGAAAGTCCGCATCAACTCGATGACGCTCATCACGCCCTCGTAGACCTGCAGCGCAGCACTGACGGTGGCCGTCGCTTTCTGCCACGCATCTCCGTTGCCTTTCAGCGCATCGGTCATGGAGTGTATGCCGTCACCGATGTTACGGATGGAGCCGTAGCCGTCACGGATGGTGTCGAAGGTGCTCTTTATCTCCGTGTCGTCGAGTTTGATTTCTATCGGATTGAGGCCGAGTTCGGCCAGTTGGGCGTTGATGTCGGCCAGCTGTCTCTCTGCTTCCTCCTTGCCGATGATGCCTATCTCATAGTCCTGTTGGATGCGGCCCGCCTTTGCCTGCGCATTGTCGTAACTCGCCCGCTTGTCGGCTGTGCTGCCGCTCTGGATGTAGGCGGGCTCCACCTCCGCCGGGATTCTGAGCTTTCCATAGGTCGCCTCGTTGATTTCCGCCTGTATGGCTTGCACCTGTGCGTCGGCCTGCACTCTCGCCTCCACGGTAGTGGCGTTGTCGAAGGTCTTCTTCGCCTCGTTCAGCCGCTCCTGCAGCTGCTCCATGTAGGTCTTGGCCTCCTCGGTCTTCGGCTCTTCAAGGCCTATACGGATTTTGAGTTCCTTCAGCTGTGCCTCTTTCTCCTCATAGGTGGTCTGCAAGGTCTTGGCGGTTGCCTCATCGGCGGCGGCGTATATCTTCTTCCTGAGCTCGTCGAGTTCCTTCTGATAGTAATCGATGGAGCCCTTCAATGGCTCGGGCTTGTCGGTGCCCGTGTTGCCGGTATTGCCTCCGCCGCCTCTCCCCGTAACCTTGGCCGGGGTGACGCCTGTGGGAGCTACGGTGGAGCCTTTGACCGGCATGGTGAGGGATGCTGCCTCGCTGGCATTGGCCGCCATTTTCTTCTCCAGCGATTTCTGATAGTGCCACGATGCGTTGAGCTCCTTGTTGGCCTTGTCCGCCTCGCTGTCCTCCGTCACCACTTGGGCATAGGCACCGGCGCCCACCACTTTGGTCTCCTTTTTGGTGTTGTAACGCCCGTTATTGAGGTTATCGTGAATTTTCTCCCGCTTGGTCTCCTCCTCGGCTATCTGGTTGGCGAGCATCCTCTGCTTCGCCTCTATCACCATCTGTCGGCAATAGGCTTGCGAGTTGGCAACAAGTGCCCTATACCACGATGCCACGGACGAAAAGTAGCCCATAGTTGCCCCGTAGGTGGAGTTAAGCTCGGCCACAAGTTTCTTCTCCTGTTCCTTGGTGCCGTTGAAGTCCTTGGTACGGGCAATGTTGATTTTGAGACTTGCAGCTGCATCGGTATAGGCCCGCTGACCTGCTTCGGCCACGGAGTTGGTCTGCTCCAGCTGTTTGGCCATTCGCTCCTGCTCGGCTGTTGCCGAGTTGCTGTTGTCGGCGAGGGCGGAGATGGCGAAGGAGAGTCCGGCAATAACAGCTCCCACTCCAGTGGCTATCAGCAGTCCCCGGATAGCCACGCCAAGAGCAGTGACACCCACAGCGGCGCCCGCCGAGGCTGTTCCGCTTGCCGTGGTCACGGCGGTAAATGCCGCCTGCACAGCAGAGGTGAGGCGGGTGACGAGGCCGAGATCTCGGATGGCGATGGTCACAGTCCTGATGGCGGTGACGGTGGTGCCGACGGCATTCATGGCGAGACCGAGTTCGGCCACGGCCACGATGGCTGGCTCCACGGATGAGAAGAGGGCGCCCACCTGCTCTTTGATGTCGCCGATAGTATTGGAAAGCTGCTTGGCCTTGCCTGCATCAGTCTTGGCGAGCTCGGAGTTCATGTGGCCCACGTTGTCGGTAATGACCTGAGCGAGTGTGGCGGCTCTCTGGCTCTCGTCGCCGAACTTGAGGATTTGTTCCTGGGCGGCGGTGAAGGTGATGCCTACACGCTTCAATGCGGAGGTCTGTCCCTGCATCACCTTGCCCATCAAGTTGGCCACAGCCACCGCATCCTGCGAGGACACGTTGTAACCGTGCTGCTGGGCGAGGAGGTCGTTCATGGCGGGGAGCAGCGCCTCTATGCTGCTCTTCTCGTTAAGGAAAGTGGCTATCTGCTGCACACCTGCCAGCTGCACCTCGTCGCCAATGATGCCGAG
>DGHX01000090.1 GCA_002392835.1 Prevotella sp. UBA3837
GTCATCAACTGCGACGACTTCTACGGCCGCGACGCCTTCATGCAGATAGGCCACTGGCTGGCAGCACTGCCCGAGGGCTCAACGAACCAGTACGCCATGGTGGGCTTCCGCTGCTGCAACACCCTCTCGGAGAACGGCAGCGTGGCACGCGGCGTATGCGCATACAACGACAAGCGCCACCTGACCGACGTGGTGGAGCGTACAGAGATCATGCGCATTGCTGAAAAGGGGAATGCCATCTGCTTCAAGGACGAGCAGGGCCAGTGGCAGCCGCTGGAGGAGAACGTGCCCGTGAGCATGAACATGTGGGGCTTCACACCCGACTACTTCCAGCACAGCGAGGCCTACTTCCGCGAGTTCCTCAGCGACCCGAAGAACATGGAGAACCTGAAGGCCGAGTTCTTCATCCCCCTCATGGTGAACAAGCTCATCACCGAGGGCACCGCCACCTGCGAGGTCCTCGACACCACCAGCAAGTGGTTCGGCGTGACCTATGCTGCCGACCGCCAGGCCACCGTCGACCGCATACAGCGCCTCGTCGACGAGGGCGTCTATCCCAATAAGCTCTTCTAAGCTTGCTTAAGTGAAGAGTGAAGAGTGAAGAGTGAAGAGTGAAGAGTGAAGAGTGAAGAATTTGCTGCCGCCACAATTGGAGCCCGGTAGGAAATTCTTCACTCTTCACTCTTCACTTTTCACTCCCTTAGTCGCAGACCTCGCTGATGGCCTCCTCCACGGCGTCCACCTGGCTCAGCATCTTGTAGAAGATGTTCTTGAAGGCCTCGGCCGAAGTGAGGTACAGCTCGCTCTGAACATAGTAGCTGTCGTCGAAGGTCACCACCTTCGCCATCTTCTTGATGCAGAAGTCGGCGGCGTGGGCCACAATCTTGGCGTGTGTGCGCGACGTATTGTAGCTGTGGTAGCGGAACAGGCGCACGTACATCGGGTCGGTGTCGCGATCGTCGATGCTCACGTAGTACACCAGGCCCTCCTTCTTGAACTTCACGTCACCGTCGCTGTCAATCTCGGGAACGAAGCCCTCGGCACGGATGAAGCTCTGGATGTCGTTGCGCAGGCGCAGCTGGGCCGACGTGAACTCAGGAGCCTGAGCGAATGAGGCGGCCGTGCTGAGCAGTGCCACCACAAGGGTAAGAAACAGTTTCTTCATAATTCCATAAGTTTTTTGTGATGAATAAAAATGGTTAATATCTTCTGCAAAGATAAGCACAAAAAACCATTTGGCCAAACTTTCGTTAAGTTTTTTTCGCCAATGCACCGTTTTTTGCTATCATCAGGCAATAAACGAAGGCTTATTCCATCGAAGAATACATTTTCTTCCTGAATTATTTGTTTTTGTCGAGAAAAAAAACTAATTTTGCAACAAGAATTTGAAAAGTCGCATGAGCAAGACAGAATACATAGACATCCTGCAAGGTTGTAGCAGCACACTCCGAAACGACTATGGCATCACATCGCTGCAACTTTTTGGGTCTGTTGCCCGTGGTGAAGATCATGAGGGCAGCGATGTCGATGTGTTTGTTGAGACGGAGACGCCAAACCCTTTCTTGCTCATGGATGCCAAAGACTACTTGGAGCGGCTTGTAGGGCGTTCTGTTGACATTATTCGCAATCACAAGAACCTTAATCCCCGTTTGCGCAGCAGAATTGAACGAGATGGAATCGCGGTCTTCTGAAAATAAAGCACTTGCCTTGGATATCAGCTATGAACGTACAGATAGAACCCTCGTGGAAGCAGCAGCTGCAGTTGGAGTTTGACAAGCCCTACTTTGCCCGCCTGACGGATGCCGTCAGGGCCGAGTACAAGGCGGGGGCGTGCTATCCGCCCGGACCGCTCATCTTCAACGCCTTCAACCTCTGCCCCTTCGACCGCGTGAAGGTGGTCATCATTGGGCAGGACCCCTACCACGAGCCGGGGCAGGCCCACGGGCTGAGCTTCTCGGTGCTGCCGGGCGTGATGTTCCCGCCGTCGCTGCAGAACATCTTCAAGGAGATAGCCGACGACGTGGGCAAGCCCATCCCGCAGAGCGGCGACTTGACGCGCTGGGCCCGTCAGGGAGTGCTGCTGCTGAACGCCACGCTCACCGTGAGGGCCCACGAGGCCAACAGCCATGCCATGCTGGGCTGGCGCGAGTTTACCGACGCCGCCATCCAGGCGCTTGCGCGCGGGCGCGAGCATATAGTCTATATGCTCTGGGGCGGCTATGCCCGCGGCAAGTCATGGATGATTCCCCGCGACCGCAACCTCGTCTTAGAGAGCGTGCACCCCTCCCCCCTCTCGGCCAATCGCGGCGGCTGGTTCGGGCAGCACCAGTTCTCACGCTGCAACGCCTACCTGCAGCAGCAGGGACAGCAGCCCATCGACTGGTAGTGTCTCATTTCTCATTCATCATTTATCATTTCTCATTTAGCGAAGCGCATGATTTCCCCAATACTGCAAATTGATAATGTACTGCTGTCATCGGACCTGATTACTGAAGAGTTCTGCTGCGATCTGGAGTCGTGCCACGGCGCCTGCTGCATTGAGGGCGACGCCGGTGCGCCGGTGACCCTCGACGAGGTGATGCACATTGAGGAGGCCCTCGACACCGTGTGGGGCGACCTCAGCGCGCAGGCGCAGGCCGTCATCGACCGTCAGGGCGTGGCCTACACCGACCGCGACGGCGACCTGGTGACGAGCATCGTGGGTGGCAAGGACTGCGTCTTCACCTGCTATGGTGCCGACGGCTGCTGCCTCTGTGCCCTGGAGCGCGCCCACCGCGCCGGGCGCACCAACTGGTGCAAGCCCATCAGCTGCGCCCTGTACCCCATTCGCGAGAAGCAGTTCCGCGACGGCAGCGTGGGGCTGAACTACCACCGCTGGGACGTCTGCGCCGTTGCCCGCCGGAAAGGGCACGAGCTGCACCTGCCCGTGTACCGCTTCCTGCGCGAGCCCCTGGTGCGACGCTTCGGGCAGGAGTGGTACGACGAGCTCTGTGCCGTGGCCGAGCAGCTACTTAGCAAGGCTTAGAAGCGCCCCTGAACGCCGGAGGCAGCTTTAGCCTGCTAAGGGGCAGCAAAAAAGCCGGAAGCGTCTTGCGCTTCCGGCTTTTTCTGCTGGCGGCAGCTGTCTGTAGGGCAGCAGCGGCTGTTTTACATGGCTGCGGCGGCTGTTTTACATGGCAGCGGTGGCTGTTTTACATGGCAGCGGCGGCTGTTTTACATGTTAGCGGCGGCGTGGGCCGACTTCTCGATGAGGCGCCGCAGGATGATGATGGCATCGGCGATGGTCACCTTTTTGTCGAAGTTGGGATCGCCCCAATGCCAGTCGAAGTCCGGCAGGCTCCTCTTGCCGAGGATGTAGTCGACAACGGTCTGCACGTCGTTGAAGCTGAGTTTGCCGTCGCCGTCATAATCACCGGGTAAGCGGAAGTCATAGTAGGCTGTCAAATCCCAGTAATTCTCGTTGTCCTCCATCCATGCGGTCACCCAATACTTTTCCAGGGCTGCCTCAAACTGTGCTTTCGTACACTCGTTGGTCTCGGTGACGCTGGGGGTGAAGTCCAGCAGGCCAATCCAATGATAGGAATCCCTGTTGGGCAGCGAGGCGATCATTGCATCCAGTCCCTCGCCCTTGATGTCGTTCATGAAGCAATAGATGAGATAGATGTCCGGGCAGTGAGTGAAGTCGAGCGTCGTCAGCCGGTTGTTCCAGCAATAGCAATACTCCAGTTGCGAGTCACCCGTTTCGTCTGCGAGCTTGAGCGTCGTCAGCTGGTTGTCGTAGCAATGGAGAGACACGAGTTTGACATTCTTCGACACGTCGAGCGTCGTCAGCTGGTTGTCGTAGCAAAAGAGATACACCAGGTTGACATTCTTCGACACGTC
>DGHX01000134.1:0-5920 GCA_002392835.1 Prevotella sp. UBA3837
GTCAGTATCTTAATCATACCAAGTTTTTTCTAACGATTACTTAAATGCGGGGGAATGCTCATTGCCCCTGCCGCCCCTGCCGGTACTCGGTAGGGGTGACGCCGAACATCTGCCGGAAGCACTGGCTGAAATAGCGCGACGTCTGGAAGCCCACCATCAGCGACACCTGGTTCACGGGGTGCGACGTCTCGGCCAGCAGCCGTGCGGCATGCTTCAGGCGCACGTTGCGTAGGAAGTCGTTGGGCGTGATGCCCAGCATCTGCTGTGTCTTCTTGTAGAGGCTGGCCCGACTCATGCCCATGTCGCCGGCCAGCAGGTCCACGGTGTAGTCGATGTCGTCCATGTGCTCTCCTATGGCCTTCAGCATCTTCTCCACCAGCTCTTCCTCCTCTTTGTTGGCCGTAATCTTCTCGGGCTCAACACTCACCGACTGTGCAAACTGTCGGCGGGCGGCATCGCGCAGCTCGAAGAGGTGGTTCACGCGCTCCTCGTTCTTGCGCTCTATCTGCTGTCGCCACTTCTTCAGGTACAGGTGTATGAGCAGCAGGCCAAGGGCCAGGGCTGTCAGCGCGTAGGCCGTCTTGGCCCACCATGTCAGCCACAACGGCTGCCGTATCTCTATCTCCGTTACGGTGCTGTCGCCCCATGCTCCTGCCGCCAGCGCCGATGCCTGCACCTCGAAGCGGTAGCTGCCGGGTGGCAGCGCCGTGTAGGTGGCTGTGGCCTGTCCGCTGCCGTCGCTGCTCATGTTCCACTGCTGCTCAATGGGCCACAGGCGGTAGCGATAGCTGTTGTGCGAGGGCGACGCGTAGTCGAGCGTGGAGAAGCGCAGCGCGATGTGGTTCTCGCGGTGGCTGAGCGACAGGCTGCTGCCCTGGCGCTCTTCGCCGTTCACCCTCAGCGACGTGATGACCACAGGGTGAGGCTGTGCGGTGGCGATGAGCTGTGCGGGCCTGAAGGCCAGGGTTCGCCCTCCGCTGAGCACGAACACCAGCCGGCCGTCGTCAGCCAGGCAGGCCGCCCGTTCCATGGTGGCCACGGGAGGCACGCCGTCCTCGGGGCCGAGGTTGACGACGGTGGGCGTGATGCGTGCGATGCCGCACGAGGTGCCTGCCCACACATGGCCCTCGTCGTCCATCACCAGGCTGCGTATGCAGTTGTTGCGCAGCCCCTCCGTCTTCCTGACCGTCGGTTCCGGCTCCCCTTCCTTCCGCTGTGGCAGTCCGGTGGCCTCAAACAGCCCGTTCTGCGTGCCTATCCACAGGCGTCCTTCGCGGTCGCGCAGCATGCAGTTGTACTTCGTGGCATACTGACTGATGACGTCGGCAGGTGCGAAGGCGGCCAGCGTGTCGGCCCGCGTGTCGAGCATGAAGGCGCCGTTCTGCGTGTAGACCACCGTCCACTGCCCGTCTATCGGACAGGTGCCCACGAATCGCCGGTAGCTGCGGACTATGCCTATCAGCGGGTGCCCAGCCTCTATCTCCTGCACTTGCGGCTGCCGTGGCGACAGGTAGACGATGCCGTCGTTGCGGGTGCCTATCCACAGTCCGCCCTGCCGGTCTTGTGCCAGCGTGCTGTAGCTGCGTGTCAGGCCCAGTGAGTCTATGCAGCGCCACTGTGTGCTGTCGGGCACGGGTCGCAGCAGCTCGCCCTGTGTGAAGCGCCGCACCATGGAAGCGGCCTGCAGCGAGTCAATGTCGTAGCGGAAGGCCCGGCAGCGGGCGTCGAACAGGAACAGGCGGTAGAAGTCGTGCAGCCACAGCAGCGAGTCGCCCTGCCACAGCTGGCCGTAGCCCTTGGCGTGGTCGGTAAGCTGGTAGGCCCGCCGGTAGTCGCAGCCGATGACGTCGAAGCCGGCACCGTTTGACAGGCAGAACACACCCTCGCAGTTCACCAGCAGCTGGCCGTTGGGCAGCTCCACTATCTGCTGCACCTCACTCGTCGGCAGCCCGTCGGCCACCGTCCAGTGTCGGTGCACGGCGCCCGCCGTCATGGCCAGCAGCCATGCCGCCAAGCACAGCATCAGCCTGTGTGTCGTTGTCTTCGCGTTCATCATATAACTAAGTTACAGACCCCACCCCTAACCCCTCCCCTTGAGGGGAGGGGAGTGCCTACGGGCATCGGAAGCGGAGCCGCTCCCCTCCCCTTGGGGGAAGGGGATTGCCTACGGGCATCGGAAGCGGAGCCGCTCCCCTCCCCTCAAGGGGAGGGGTTGGGGGTGGGGTCTGTATTGTTTTATTGTTCATGCTTACTTTCGTTGAGCCAAAAGTTTGCTGCAAAGATAGTGCTTTTTTGCTAAAAAACGCTGCGCGAGGTACAAAAATCGTCTAAAAACAGTGCAACAATCGTCTAAAATGGCGTTTAGACGATTGTCTCGCCACTTTGAGACGACAGCTACGCCACCGTTTCTGCCGTATGCCGTAACTTTGCAGCCAAGAAAAGTGATGACTTACTAACTATTTCAAAAAAAAATGCTTATCTTTGCACCCGAATTGTGAAACTAATAACTAAACGTATGAAGATGAAAAGATTGTATGAAATGAAACATCTGAGCCTGACGCTGCTGGCAGCCTGCCTCATGGCGGCAACAAGCACGAGGGCCGTAGCCGACAATGCCGACGGACAGACTGACGTGGCCACCTTCCGCACCTGGGCCATGACACCACCCATGGGATGGAACTCGTGGGACTGCTACTACAGCTCGGTCACCGAGAAAGAGGTGATGCAGAACGCACAGTACCTCGTGGACAACGACCTCGTGCGCCACGGATGGGAGTATGTCGTGGTAGACATACGCTGGTATTGCAACCATCCCTCGCTCGGCGGCGGCAACTACAACCAGCGCGGCACGCAAGACTATGTGCTCGACGAGTATGGCCGTTACCTGCCCTCGCCCACGCGCTTCCCCTCGGCCATGGTCGATGGCGTCAACAAAGGCTTCAAGGCGCTGGCCGACAAGATTCACCAGATGGGCCTGAAGTTCGGCATACACCTCATGCGCGGCGTGCCCAAGTCGGTGGTGGGCGGCAGCTACAGGCTCAAGGGCAGCGAGGCTACCCCCTGGAGCCAGGTGTATGCAAACACCACGCCTGCCTGCACATGGCTGAAGGACAACCTCACCGTGCAAAACAACGAGGCCGGTCAGCTGTACTACAACTCCATCATGGACCTCTATGCCGAGTGGGGCGTCGACTTCCTGAAGATTGACGACCTCTCGAGGCCGTTCTATACCGACGAGATAAGGATGATCCGACGTGCCATCGACCAGACGGGCCGCCCCATGGTGCTCTCGATCTCGCCCGGCAAGACGCAGTATCAGTATGCCGGCGACTGCCTGGAGAATGCCAACATGTGGCGCATGATGGACGACCTCTGGGACAACTGGAGTGCCGTCGACGCCGTCTTCAACGAAGCCCACGCCTGGGAGACCGTCACCCGACCAGGCAATTATGCCGACTGCGACATGCTGCCCTTAGGACAGATAGCCATGACCATCGGCGATGCCGGATATACCAGCGCTCAGGCCGGACACTGGACAAACCTCACCCAGAACGAGCAACTCACGATGATGTCGCTCTGGGGCATCTGCCACTCGCCCCTGTTCTTCGGCGGCGAGATGACCCGCAACGATGCCTTCACCCTCTCGCTGATGAACAACGAAGAGTATCACCGCATGCACAAATATGCCGTCGATGCCCACCAGGTGGAGAACGACGAGGACCTGGGCCACGTAGTATGGACCAGCCGCGACCCTGAAACCGGCAACCGCTACCTCGCCCTCTTCCAGCGCGACAACACCCGCTGGGTGGTAGGGCAGAAGGCAGTGTACAAGTCGGAGGTGGTGGCCTATACCACCGACGGGCATGCCGTTGACGTCGATATAGAATGGCAAGAGGGCGAGAAGACACTGGTGCTGGTCGTCGACGATGGTGGCGACAACTACAACTACGACCACGGCGACTGGATCAACCCCACGCTCATCCTGCGCGACGGCACCGAGGTGGCCCTGACGGGCGACTATAAGACGCGGCAGTACACGAAGAGCTATTTCAACCGTGTCTATGAGAACAGGAACGTCGACAACGGCGGCAAGATGAAGGTGATGGGCGTCAGCTACGACCGGGGCTTCTCGACCGATGCCAATGCCGCCATCTTCTTCCAGATACCCGACGACATGGACGTGGTGCGCTTCCGTGCAATGGCTGCTGCCGACGACTCGGGCATCAACCAGCCCAATGCCACCACCAGCATCCGATTTATGGTGTTTGCACAGAATCCGCTCGCCGACGAGCAGGACGACTATGCCGCACGCTCGGGGCTCATCTCGCGTACTGGCACCAAGTCGGTGCAGATGGAATGCGACGTCGCCGGTGCCGAGCAGCTGAAAATCTTCGTGAGCAACTATGGCGACGGCTTTGCCTACGACCGCGCCGACCTCATCAACCCCGTGCTCATCGACGCTGAGGGCAACGAGACACCGCTCACCTCACTGCAGCACGCGGCGTACTCTTCCGAATGGGGCACGCTGCACGTGAACAAGAATGTGGAGAACGGCACGCTGCGCGTCGACGGACAAAGCTACACCGACGGCCTCGGCCTGAACGCACAATGCACGCTCGTCTATAACCTGCCCGAAGGCCACAGCTACAAGACTTTCCGCGCACTCTGCGGCTACGACTCGAGCTGCGACACCGACAATCCCTCCACATCGGGCACCACGATGGAGTTCTTCTACTATGTGACGAAGGCACAGCCCTTCAGCTTCGACCTCACCCGACTGGGCTACGGTGCCGACGAGCAGGTGCCGCTCTACGACATCTGGGAGCGGCAGGCACTCTCGCCCGTCACAGGCACCATCACGACCACCGTGCCAAGCCACGGCGTGAAGCTTTTCCGCTTAGGCGACAGCGAGTCCGTCAGCGGCGTAGACCCTGCCCCGGCCGCCATTCGTCCTGCTGCCGACAGCCGCTGCTACTCGCTGCAGGGCATGCACATCGGTGAGCCTTCCAAGGGTGTCTACATCATCAATGGCAAGAAATATGTAAGATGAGTCTTGTAAGCGTGCTCTTCCTCTGGGGGCTCTTCTCGGCTGTCGGCATGCAGGCACAGGGCGGACAGGAGCGGAGTGACATAGTACAAAGGAAATTTAGTGGTTACACGGGGCTGAACAGCTGTCTCTGCACTACTGATTGCAAAATAATGAGGTGAAATGGCGGTTTTTTCACAAAAAAAACGTAATTTTGCACCCGCATTGCGAATACATGTAGCATAAACAAGATAGCGTAATGAAGAGAATTTTTCATTGGATGCTGGCCGCCATCCTCATCTGCGGCCCCGTAGTATTCACATCGTGCTCGAAGAACGACGACGACAACAACGTCGAGGTTCCTGCCACGAAAAACTATTTCACGCTTTGGAACCAGTGCGAGGCCCTCAGCGCCCTGCAGGAGTTTGTGGAGGACGTGACCAACCCCGGCTCGAAGAACTACATCAAGCCCGAGGACCGCATAGCCACCTTCGACATGGACGGCACCTTTGTGGGCGAGCTATACCCCACCTATCTGGAGTATAACCTGCTGGAGTACCGCGCGCTCGACGACCCCGACTACCGCGACCAGGCCCCCGACGACGTGCGTGAGGCGGCTCAGGAGATCCGCGACTTCGTGCGCCAGGGCAAGAAGCTGCCCGACCACTTCGACATGAAGCACGCCCTGGCCGCCGCCAAGGCATACGCCGGCATGACGCTGGCCGAGTTCGATGCCTATGTGAAGGCCTACGCCGCCCTGCCCGCCAACGGCTTCAGCGGCATGACCTACTGCCAGAGCTTCTACAAGCCCATGCTCGAGGTGTTCGACTACCTGAAGGCGAAAGGCTTCACCTTCTACGTCGTCTCAGGTTCCGACCGCTTCATCTGCCGCGC
>DGHX01000134.1:5961-11087 GCA_002392835.1 Prevotella sp. UBA3837
GCTTCATCTGCCGCGCGCTGGTCGAGGCCATCGGCATTGAGCCCAACCGCGTCATAGGCATGGACGTGAAGCTGCGCTCCACCAGCCAGGGCACCGTGGAGGGCGTGAACTACACCATGGGCAAGGAGGAGGACCTGGTGAGGACCGACGAGCTCATCATCAAGAACCTGAAGACGAACAAGGTGCTGCAGATAACGCAGGAGATAGGCAAGGTGCCCGTGCTGTCGTTTGGCAACAGCGGCGGCGACTGCTCCATGCATAACTTCTGCCTGAGCAATACGGAGCACCGCTCGGCAGCCTTCATGCTCATTGCCGACGACGACGCCCGCGACCACGCCAACCGCGAGAAGGCCCTCACGCTGGGCCAGCAGTGGCGCGACGCAGGATACCACGTCATATCCATGCGCGACGACTTCAAGACCATCTACGGCGAGGGAGTGACAAAGACCGACTTTACGTTCTGAAAAAGGGTAGACCATGTTAGAGATAAGCAACCTGCACGCCCGCATAGGCGAGAAAGAGATACTGAAGGGCATCAGCCTGGTCATCAACGACGGCGAGACGCACGCCATCATGGGCCCTAACGGCTCGGGAAAGTCGACGCTGTCGGCAGTGCTCGTGGGCAACCCCATCTACGAGGTCACCGAGGGCGAGGTGCACTTCAACGGCAAGGACCTGCTGGCCATGAAGCCTGAGGAGCGTGCCCACGAGGGCCTGTTCCTCTCTTTCCAGTACCCGGTGGAGATTCCCGGGGTGTCGATGACCAACTTCATGAAAGCGGCCATCAACGAGAAACGCAAGGCACAGGGACTGGAGCCGATGAAGACGGCCGACTTCCTGAAGCTGATGCGTGAGAAACGCAAGGTGGTGGAGCTGGACTCGAAGCTGGCCAACCGCTCGGTGAACGAAGGCTTCAGCGGTGGTGAGAAGAAGCGCAACGAGATATTCCAGATGGCCATGCTCGAGCCGCGGCTGAGCATACTCGACGAGACCGACTCGGGCCTCGACGTCGATGCCATGCGCATCGTGGCCGAGGGCGTGAACAAGCTGATGACGCCGCAGAGCAGCTGCATCGTCATCACGCACTACGACCGCCTGCTGGAGATGATACGCCCGCAGTACGTGCACGTGCTCTACAAAGGACGCATCGTGAAGACCGGAGGCCCAGAGCTGGCCAGCGAGATACAGGAACATGGGTATGACTGGATAAAGGAGGAGGCAGGCGAGGAATGAACAGCGAGCAGCAATACATTGAGCTCTATGAGCAGCACCGCGACCTCATCTGCCGCCACTCATGCCAGCCGATGAACGCCGGGCGCGAGCAGGCCTATGCCGACTTCTGCCGGCAGGGGTTCCCCACGCAGAAGGTGGAGCGCTACAAGTACACCGACATCGGGAAGCTCTTCAGCCCCGACTTCGGACTGAACCTGAGCCGCCTCACCATGCCCGTCGACCCCTACGAGGCCTTCCGCTGCGATGTGCCGAACCTCTCCACCAGCCTCTTCTTCATGATCAACGACGCCTTCCACGGCACCGCGCAGTCAATGCCCGAGGGCGTCGTCATCGACTCTATGCAGCGCCACCCCGACATCGTGGGGCGCTACTACGGACGCCTGGCACAGACGGCTGCCGACGGCGTGACGGCTCTCAACACCATGCTTGCACAAGACGGGCTGCTGGTCTACGTGCCACGTGGCGTGCAGGTCGGCCGGGCCATTCAGGTCATCAACATCCTGAAGGGTGGGGCAGCACCCGCCTTCATGGCCAACCGCCGCGTGCTCATCGTAGTGGAGGATGATGCCCAGGTGCAGCTGCTCTTCTGCGACCACGCCGCTGACGATCGCCACTTCATGACCACGCAGGTCATCGAGGCTTTCGTGGGACAGCGGGCCAGCCTGGACCTCTACTGCCTGGAGGAGACACATTATAAGAATGTACGCGTGAGCAATGTCTACATTGACCAGCAGGCGCAGAGCCATGTCACCCACAATGTCATCACGCTGCACAACGGCGTGACGCGCAACAAGCTCGACCTCACGCTCAGCGGCGAGGGCGCAGAGTGCGAGTGCTACGGATGCGTCATCGGCGACAAGGAGCAGCACATTGACAACAACACGCTCATCACCCACCACGCCACACACTGCACGTCGACCCAGCTGTACAAGTATGTGCTCGACGAGCGGTCGACGGGAGCCTTCGCCGGCAAGGTGCTCGTGGAGCATGGCGCACAGAAGACCACATCGCAGATGACCAACCAGAACCTCTGCGCCACCCCCGACGCCCACATCTACACGCAGCCCATGCTCGAGATTTATGCCGACGACGTGAAGTGCGCCCACGGCAGCACCGTGGGCCAGCTCAACGACCAGGCGCTGTTCTACATGCAGCAGCGCGGCATACCACTGGCCGAAGCCCGCCTGCTGCTGGAGCAGGCCTTCGCCACCGAGGTCATCGACCACATACGGATGCAGCCGTTGCGCGACCGCCTGCACTACCTCATAGAGAAGCGCTTCCGCGGCGAGCTGAACAAGTGCGAGGGCTGCCGGCTGTGCAGGTAATAACAGCGAAATACCGTTATACCGAAATACCGTTATACCGCAAATACTTCCTAAAAAGAAGAAAGAACCATGACCACGCTCTACATCATCCTCGGTATCGTCGCACTGCTGCTCGTGCTGCTCTTCGTTTCCTACAACAGCCTGGTGCGGCTGCGCAACAAGGCGCGCGAAGGCTACTCCACCATGGACGTATGCCTGAAGAAACGTTTCGACATGATTCCCGCCCTCGTCGAGGTGGTGCGCGGCTATGCCGGCCACGAGGCCGACGTGCTGCTGCAGGTGGCTGAACGCCGCAGCCGCATCAGCGGCGATGACCTGGCCGGACGGCTGCATACCGAGGAGGGCATAGGCAACGCCCTGAAGCAAATCTTCGTGGTGGCCGAGGCCTATCCTCAGCTGAAGGCCGACACCAATTTCCTCACCCTGCAGCAGCAGATAGTGAAGATGGAGGACGAGCTGTCGCTGTCGCGACGCTACTACAACGGCTGCGTGAGGATGCTGAACAACCAGTGCCAGGTGTTCCCGCAGAACATCGTGGCGGCGCTCTTCGGCTTCAAGCCCATGCCCATGTTTGCCGTCGACAGCGACGACGAGCGGCGCGCCACCACCATCAGCCTGTAGCGGTCCCGCCCCTGTAGGCTACGGCCCGCAACCAATAAACAAAGACCAACGACCAACAACACAACTATCTACTGCCTATGAAGACGATACGACGACTGCTCATGCTGAGCCTGCTCCTCGTGGCAACCCTCACCGCTACGGCCAACCGCGGCGGCTTCTACTATGAAGACGTGGACATCTACGCCGAGGTGCTGTCCGACAACGTATGGGAGGTCACCGAGACCTTCACCATCATGTTCGAAGAGCCGCGCCACGGCTTCTACCGCTACATCCCGAAGAAGGGCATCAACGAGATTGACGACATCGACGTGGAGGGCTGGGAGTACACGCTCGAGGACGGCAACGACGAGTTTTGCATCATACGCATCGGCGATGCCGACCGCGAGGTCTTGGGCCGCCAGACCTACACCATCACCTACCGCTATACCTACGTCTACGAGCATCAGCCCGAGGAGTACGAGCTGTACCACACCATCCTGGGCACCGACTTCGAGCAGCCCATCCAGCACCTCACGTTCACCGTCGCTTTCGACCAGCCGCTGCCCGACGATTTCGCCGAGCTGCTGGTGGTGAACAGCGGCGAATATGGCAGCGAGGGCAACAACATGGAGGGGCTCGACGTCAGCACCGACGACACATCGGTCAGCGGCGAGGCCTACGACGTGCCGCCCCTGCAGGGCATCACCCTCTATGCCCCCCTGCCCGACGACTTCTTCAGCGACGTGCATGTCGTCAGCTACACCCTCTTCTGGGTTTTCTTCATCGCCTTCATTGCCGTCGCGCTCCTGCTGCTGGTGGTGGAGCTCACCGCCAAGCACAACATCGTCACTCCCGTCATAGAGTTCTATCCGCCCGAGGGGCTGTGCAGCGCCGAGGTGGGCATCATCATCGACGATACCGTGGACGACGAGGACCTGGCGTCGCTCATACCCTGGCTGGCCAACCAGGGCTACATCAGCGTGCGCGAGCTGTACGAGGGCGAGGATCTGGAGCTGACGCGCCTGAAGAACCTGCCCCCCAGCGCACCAGCCTACCAGCGAAAGTTCATGAACCTCTTCTTCAAGCACGGCGAGGTGGTGAAGATGAAGGAGATGGGCGAGTACCCAGAGGAGATAGGCAAGATAAAGATGGACCTGAAAAAGGTGTTCACCGGCGACCGCGAGCTGACTCGTACCAGCGCGTGGGCATGGCTCTTCGTGGTCATGGCCGCCCTGGGCACCCTCGCCCTGTGGCAGAACACCAAGACGCAGGACAGCAGCCTACTCTTCGCCGCCTTGCTCTATGGCCTGCCCTGCCTCGCCGGTTGCTCCGTGCGACTGCTCAACAGCGCTGCCGACGTGATGGACAGCAAGGCTCGCCGATGGATCATGACGGGCCTGAAGACTTTGGCCATGGCTGTAGCCACCGGTGCCTACATACTGATTTGCTGCTGGTCGAACACATGCCAGGGCCCGCTGTGCGCAGCAGGCATCGCCGCCGTCTGCGTCGGTTCGTTCATCGTGGGCGAGCTCTTGGGACGGCTGGTGTTCAACACCGAATACCGCGACCGCCTCATCGGCCGTCTGCTGGGATTCCGCGAGTTCATCGAGACGGCCGAGAAAGACCGGCTGGAAGCCCTGCAGACCGACGACCCGACGTATTTCTACAAGATCCTGCCCTACGCCATGGTCTTCAAACAGAGCAAGAAATGGGCCAAGCACTTCAAGGACATCACCGTTGAGAAGCCCAGCTGGTACGAATCCTCGCAGCCGCTCATGGGCTATGCGCTGGCCAGCAACCTGACGCACAGCCTGTCGAGCGTCACCAAGAGCACCATCACTACCATCAGTCACAGCAGCGACAGTGGCAGCAGCGGTTTCTCCGGCGGCGGAGGAGGAGGCTTCTCCGGCGGCGGTGGCGGCGGCGGTGGCGGCGGCAGCTGGTAAGATACAGACCCCACCCCTGCCC
>DGHX01000134.1:11126-15881 GCA_002392835.1 Prevotella sp. UBA3837
CCCCTGCCCCTCCCCTTGAGGGGAGGGGAGTGGCTGCCGCCTCCATCAGCCGGTGGGAATCCGTACCTCCATCAGCGGGTGGGAACCCGTAGGCACTCCCCTCCCCTCAAGGGGAGGGGTAGGGGTGGGGTCTGTAATTTGAATCATTTTGACTATTTATTACATAAAAGAACCTGAATGAACATGAAACGACTACTTGCCATCGGCGCCGTCGCCCTGCTGCTGCAGGCCACGGCCACGGCGCAGCTCATACTGGGCGGCGAGCTCAGCAACTCGGCGGCCACCAGCGTGGAGGACATCGACGAGGTGATGCCACGCATGGCCCGGCTGGGGCTGAACACCGTGCTCGTGCCCGCCTACTGGGAACTGACGGAGCCCGAGGAGGGTGTGTTCGACTTCACGCTCATCGACCGCACCATCGACCGCGCCCGCGAGAACGGGCTGAAGGTCGTGTTCCTGTGGTTCGGAGCATGGAAGAACTCGATGTCGTGCTATGCCCCCGCCTGGTTCAAGCAGGACACGCGCCGCTTCCCACGGGCCATGACGCGCCAGGGCAAGCCATTAGAGATAGCCAGTGCCTTCAGCCCCAGTGTGCTGCAGGCCGACTTGAAGGCCTTCACCGCCCTGATGGAGCACCTGAAGGAGAAGGACGGCGACACCGGCACCGTGGTGATGATGCAGATAGAGAATGAGGTGGGCATGCTGGAGAGCGCCCGCGACCACGCCCCCCTGGCCCTCCGGGCCTGGCGCAACGACGGCGAGACTGCCGACGGCGACCCCTATGCCGAGGAGCGCTTCATGGCCCGCCACTACGCCCGCTATGTGGAGCAGCTGGCACGCGCCGCCCGCAGTATCATGCCCGCCATGCCCCTCTTCGTCAATGCAGCACTGAACAGCCGCGGCCGGAAGCCCGGCGAGTATCCGTCGGCAGGACCGCTGGCCCACCTCTATGACATCTGGCATGCCGAGGCTCCCACCATCGACATGCTCTGTCCCGACATCTACGACACGGGCTTCAAGCAGTGGGCAGCCCTCTATGCCATGCCCCGCCGCCCACAGGACGGCGACAGCGCCGTGCGCAACCGCCTCTTCATACCCGAGAGCCGCTGCTGCCCCGCCAGTGGCGCCCGTGCCCTCTACGTCG
The DNA here is from genome assembly GCA_002392835.1 of Prevotella sp. UBA3837. Taxonomy (GTDB): domain Bacteria; phylum Bacteroidota; class Bacteroidia; order Bacteroidales; family Bacteroidaceae; genus Prevotella. The sequence goes on from DGHX01000134.1 coordinate 12,271, forward strand.
TCGGCGAGCACCAGGCCCTGGGCTTCAGCCCCTTCGCCATTGACCAGGCACCAGAGCAGGACACGCGCCCCATCACGCAGGCCTACACCCTGCTGCGACAGATAGAGAACTATCAAACCGCTAACGGATTATCAGTAACTAACAAATCCGCAAATCGAAAATCCGTAAATCGTAAATCCTCCTGGGGCTTGCTCTTTGACCAACAGGACCGCGAGCGCATCATCGACGATGAGGGCGTGCTGATGACCTGCCGCCACTATTTCACCCTGCCCTGGGACCCCCGCGCCACTGACGGCTCGCCGTGGCCCGAGGGCGGTGCCCTGCTGCTGCGCATAGGCAAGCACGACTACCTGCTGGCGGGCAACGCCGTGGTGGTCGACTTCAAGACGCGCACCGAGTACCAGCAGCAGGAGCAGCAGAAGCAGCTGGGCGAGGACGGCTTCGCACAAGGTGGCGCCACACCGCCGCAGCCGACAGCCCCGCAGCCGTCCTTCCGTGGCAAGCGGCTCGGACTGCTCGCCGTTGACGAGGTGAGCATCGACCCCCAGGGCCGCATCATCCCCCTGCGCCGCCACAACGGCGACCAGACGCACCAGGGCCGCCACGCCCGCATCGGTGCCGACGAGTGGAAGATTCTGCACATCAGGCTTTACGAATACTGAGCCCAGCGACATCACGATATAACGAAATCCCGTCATCACGAAATCCTGTCATCACGACATCAACAACATTTACCATAACAGCTTATGAAAACAAACAAACACTTTCTCCGAATCAGCTTAGCATGCTGCGCCATCAGCGCAGCCCTCGTATCCTGTGGCGACGATGAACCCGACATCATCACTCCTCCCCCGACGCCTGTCACCCCAGAAACCCCCGACACCCCTGAGGTCGACGTGTCGAACACCGCCGCCAACCTGCCCAGCGCTGTGCGCCGTGTGCTGGCCCAGTATGGTGGGCTGAAGACCTATGCCCCCGCCGGCTTCACCCTTGGCCTGGGCGTGGGCAAGGATGTCTACACCAACGATGCTGCCCGCCGCCAGCTGGTGAACGACAACTTCCAGATGGTCACCTGGGGCAACGCCATGAAGCACGACGCCGTCGTGCAGGACAACGGCACGCTGCGCTTTACCAGCCTTGACGCCGGCCTCGACGCCATCAAGGCTGCCGGCCTCGGCCTCTACGGCCATAACTTCATCTGGCACACACAGCAGAACCAGACGTACCTGAAGAGCCTCATCAGTCCCACCGTGGAGGGCGGAGCCAAGAGCGCCGAGCAGAAGCGCGAGGCACTGCTCACGGCCATGGAGAGCTGGATAAAGGGCATGGCCGAGCACCTCAGCGAGAAGGGCATCGTGCCGCAGGGCTACGACGTCATCAACGAGGCCATTGCCGACGGCACGAACAAGCTGCGCGGCGTCGACGGCGTGTTCGGCGGCAGCGACAAGGCACCCACCGAGACCGCCACCGCCCTCAACCTGAACTGGGAGTCGGGACACTTCTACTGGGGCTACTACGTCAAGGACTACGGCGTGCAGGCCTTCCAGATGGCCCGTAAGTACCTGCCTGCCGAGACCAAGCTCTTCATCAACGACTACAACCTCGAGACCTCGCCCGGCAAGCTGCAGGCACTCATCAACTGGGTGAACGCCATCGACCAGGCCAACGGCACCCCCATCGTCGACGGACTGGGCACGCAGATGCACGTCGGCATAGCCCCTACCAACGATGCCGCCGCCAACGCCACCCTCGTGGCCGACCTCAAGAAGAAGGTCGACGCACAGTTCCAGACCATGGCACAGACGGGCAAGCTGGTGCGCGTCACTGAGCTCGACATTGACATGTGCAACTATGTCAACGGCCAACGCCAGCCCATCACCTCGCCATCAGTGGCACAGTTCAAGTGCCAGGCCGACGCCTTCCAGATGATTGTGGAGAGCTACCTGGCCAACGTCCCCAAGGCCCAGCAGAGCGGCATCAGCATCTGGAGCCTCACCGACCAGGACGACGAGCACCGCTACTGGCTCACCAACGGACTGCCCAACCTGTTCAACAAGCAGAACCTGCGCAAGTGGGCATACAAGGGCGTGGCCGACGGACTGGCAGGACAGGACATCGGTCTCACCTTCAACGACGCTGACTACAAGGCATATAGCGAGCAGTAGCACACGGAGCCTGCAGCAAGGACGGACAGGATGTTTGCAAAAAAATGCTATAATATTTTTCTTTTTCAAATTTCTTTTGTATCTTTGCTGCGATATTACGATGTTTCACTGCTAAAACTATAATGATTATGGCAAACGTACCAACTCCACACATCGGTGCCCAGCTGGGCGAGATAGCCGAGACCGTCATCATGGCGGGCGATCCGCTGCGCGCCAAGTTCATGGCCGAGAACTTCCTCGACAACCCCGTGCTGTTCAACCAGGTGCGCGGCATGCTGGGCTACACCGGCACCCACCAGGGCAAGCGCGTCAGCGTGATGGGCCACGGCATGGGCATGGCCTCGATAGGCATCTACAGCTACGAGCTCTTCAACTTCTACGACGTGAAGACCATCATCCGCGTGGGCTCTTCGGGCTCCATCAACATGGACCTGAACGTGGGCGACCTGGTGCTGGCCATGGGCGCCTGCACCAACTCCAACTACGGCATGCAGTACGAGCTGGCCGGAACCTTCGCACCGATAGCCGACTTCGGCCTGCTGCGCCACGCCGCTGACACCTGCGACCGCCTGGGCTACCGCTACATGGTGGGCAACGTCATGTCGAGCGACACCTTCTACACCGAGAACGCCCACAACGACCACTGGATCAACATGGGCGTGCTGGCCGTGGAGATGGAGGCCGCAGCACTCTACATGAACGCCGCACGCGCCGGCAAGCGGGCGCTGACCATTCTCACCGTCTCTGACCACATACTGAAGGGCGAGGCCACCACGGCCGAGGAGCGCCAGACCACCTTCACCAAGATGATGGACGTGGCCTTCTCGCTGGTATAGTGTTTTTTTTGGGGGGGGGAGTTACCCCTCCCATATATTTACTCAACTTTTGTAAGTTTGGGAGTGAAAGGAGTGAAAGGAGTAAGAGGAGTGTAGACGATAGTCTTGCTGCTCCGAGACGCCTCCATGATTTCTTCTCCGAAGGAAAAACAAAGGTAAAGTCTATCGTCTACACTCCTCTTACTCCTTTCACTCCTTTCACTCCTCAAAGATGAGCGAATGCGAAACTTGAATATGTTTATTATAGAAAGAATAGTTCTGCCATGAAAACTAACAGTATTCTCCTGCGGGCAGCCCTTGCTGCACTCGCAGTCTTGCCGTTGCATGCAATGGCCATCACGGGCGACGGCGCCTATTTCACCCAGGACTTCGAGGATGCCACGCAGTACCCTGCCGAGAAGAACGGCACCGAGCAGGCCTTCACCGTGGAGGGCCAGGGCGAGTGGCTCTACATGAACGCCTTCCAGTCGACCAACTCCAGCTACAACGAGAACGGGTCGACGAAGAACCTGCGCCTGCCCAAGAACGGCAGCTACGTCGTCACCCCCGTGCTGACCAACGGCGTGCGCAAGATGACCTTCTACATAGGGCGCGCCAGCGTGAAGGCCTA
>DGHX01000134.1:16001-43112 GCA_002392835.1 Prevotella sp. UBA3837
ACCGTCAGCGTGGAGAGCAACCAGGTGAACCGCCTGAAGATAGGCAACGACACCTCGAAGGATGCCGACATCGACAACATCACCGTCTACGCCCAGACCTACGACCAGCCCGTCGTCCTCCTCACCGGCGAGGCCACCGACATCAGTACCAGTGGCGCCACCCTCAGCGGCACCGTCAGCCAGAACAGCGGCAAGACGCTCACCGCCGTGGGCTTTGTGTGGAGCAGCAGCCAGCGTGAGCCCACCCTGGCCCACAACGTGGCAACGGCCGACGAGGTGGCCAACAGCTTCAGCGTGCAGCTGAGCGACCTGCGCGAGGGCAGCCTCGTCTACTACCGCGCCTACGCCACCTACGACGCTGAAGACGTGACCTACGGCGACGTGCGCAGCTTCAAGACCGCCATCGACGACCAGGGACAGACCGTCAGCGCCGACGGCAGCTACTTCGTGCAGGACTTCGAGGACGACACCACCTACCCCAAGGAGAAGGGGGCGCAGGACGCCGAGTACTACGTGCAGGGGCAGGGCACGTGGATATACACCAACGCCTATCAGTCGACCAACCAGAGCTATACCAACGGCTCAACCGCCAACCTGCGCCTGCCTAAGAACGGCAGCTACGTCATCACCCCCGTGCTCAGCTACGGCGTGAAGACCGTCACCTTCTACGCCGGGCGCAAGGGCGACAAGCTGAGCCTCTATACCTCAAAGGACGGCGGCCAGACCTGGACCGCCATCGCTGCCGGCGGCTTTGCCCTCAGCAACGACGGCAATAACTACACGCTGACCGTGGGCGACCTGGAGGTGAACCGCATCAAGATAGCCAATGAGAGCAGCGGCGATGCCGACATCGACGACCTCAGCGTGACGGCACAGGCCTACGGCACACCCGCCGTGGTGGCCACCGGCGAGGCCACCGACATCACGAAGAATAGCGCCATCCTCACCGGCGAGGTCCTCGACCCCGGCGACCAGCCCCTGCAGCAGAGCGGGTTCCTGTGGAGCACCACGAACAGCACTCCCACCCTGGCCGACAACATGACCGAGACCGAGGATCCGCAGGAGCTACAGCTCTCGGCCCTGGCCACAGGGCTGAAGGCCAGCCAGACCGTCTACTTCCGCGCCTTCGCACTCAGCAACGCAGGCTATGCCTACGGCGAGGTGCGCTCCTTCCAGACCGCCGAGGCCACCATGCCCGTGGTGCAGACCGGCGAGGTGACACGCACCGGACAGCGCTACAAGGCCACCGGCGTGGTCACCGACGACGGCGGGCTGGACCTCATGGAGGTGGGCTTCGTGTACAGTGCAGAAGGGAAAGAGGCTATAGACGCTATAGAAACGATAGAAGCTATAGACGCTATGGAGGGCGTAGAGCGGGTGGCCCTGCAGCCGAAGGCTAAGTTCAGCGCCACGCTGCAGCTGAAGGACAACACCTTATACTACATTCGCGCGTATGCACGCACGCAGAAGGGCACTGCCTTCGGCGCCACCATCAGCGTGCAGACCGACGAGGTGGAGGAGCGACCCGACGTGGTGAAGGGCGACGAGATATGGTGCGCCCCCAACGGCGACGATGCCACCGCCGACGGCTCGAAGGAGAAGCCCTTCTTCGACCTGCAGAAGGCCATAGCCCTGGCCGAACCCGGCGACCGCATCTGGATGCAGGCAGGCACCTACGTCTACGACAAGCGCATCAACATCAGCGACCGCAACGGGACCCCCGACGCCTACATAGAGGTGTTCGCCTACGGAGGGCGGGCCGTGCTCGACTTCAGCGGAATGCCCTACCACAAGCACTCAGACAACCCCTATCAGGGCATCAGGCTCACCAGCTCGTACTGGCACTTCTACAAGATTGACATCACCAACGCCTCGGACAACGGCATGCTCATAGAGCGCAACAAGCCCACCGGAGGCTCGCAGGCCGACATCATTGCCCGCACGCAGGACGGCCACGACAACATCATTGAGCAGTGCCGCTTCTACCGCAACGGCGACACCGGACTGCAGATGAAGAACCTGGGCGCCTACAACTACGTCATCAACTGCGACTCGTACGAGAACCAGGACGAGGGCGACGGCGATGCCGACGGCTTCGCACCGAAGATCAGCGTCGGCGACGGCAACTATTTCTTCGGCTGCAGGGCATGGAACAACAGCGACGACGGCTACGACGTGTTCTTCAAGAAGGACGGCGGCTTCCAGGACAACAAGACCATCATCATGGAGTACTGTCTGGCCTACGAGAACGGCATCATGAACGGCAGCGCCACCAGCGGCAACGGCAACGGATTTAAGATGGGCTCAGACCAGGGACGCATGAACGTCATACTGAACCGCTGCCTGGCCGTGCGCAACCTGAACAAGGGCTTCGACCAGAACCACAACTCGGGCGACATCATCATGAACAACTGCACCGGCATAGGGCAGACCGACGTGGGCGGCAAGTCGTACAGCTACCGCATCTACGAGGACCTGGCCGCAGGCAGCGTCTGCGAGATCCGCAACTCCATAGCCATCAACGACCGCCTCACTACCGACCGCAGCGATACCGACTACGGCAAGCGCGGCACATGGGGCCGCTGGGAGGTGACCGTGGCATCGGCCGAGGAGGCCAACGACTGGAAGGCGGCCCCCGCCTGCTTCCTGGCCATGGACAAGCCTGAGCAGCTTATAGCCGAGCGCCAGGCCGACGGCACGCTGCCCGAGGTGGACTACGCCCACATCAGTCTGGAGAAGGGCGCACAGTATGTCGATGCCGGTGTCATGGTGGCTGCCAACGACGAGAAGTATGCCGCTGCCGCCGTCACCATTCCCGCCATTGAGTACAGCGGACAGGCCCCGGACCTGGGCGCCTACGAGACCGACTTCCTGCTGAGCGAGGCCACCATGCCGAAGGAGCCCACCGTGCTGCCCGAGGGGCCCACCGCCATCAGCAGCGCTGCCACCGACGGCCGCCGCCTCACCGTGCGCTCCACCCGCGACGGGCTCTACATAGTGGCCGTGCAGGGAGCAAGCAGCACCGACGTCTACACCGTGGCCGTCCGTACCGCCGACGGCCGCCTGCTGGGTCAGCGACAGATGCGGGCCGCCACCGTGGTGACGCTGCCCGCCGTCAGCGCCCCGCTGCTGTTCACCGTCAGCGGACCGCAGATGCAGCAGACCGTGAAGGTGGCACGATAATTAAGCATTAAGCATTAAGAATTAAGCATTATAACCAGTGAAGGTAATCAATTTCTCAGAACAGAACTCGGTCATCAACCAGTATATGGCCGAGGTGCGCGACAAGAGCTACCAGCGCAACCGCCTGCTCTTCCGCAACAACATTGAGCGTATAGGACTGATGATGGCTTACGAGCTGTCGAAGACGCTGACATACAAGCCCCGCACGGTGACCACGCCACTGGGCACCATCGATGTGCCCGTGCTGCGCGAGGACGACCTGCTGCTGGCCACGGTGCTGCGCGCCGGACTGCCCTTCCACGAGGGCTTTTTGCGCGTCTTCGACCATGCCCACAACGCCTTCGTCTCAGCCTATCGCATGTACACCAACCGCGAGCACACCGAGGTGGGCATACACACCGAGTACATGGCATCGCCGTCGGCCAAGGGGAAGACGCTCATCATCGTCGACCCCATGCTGGCCACCGGCGGCTCGATGGTGGCAGCCTACGATGCGCTGCTGGCCACGGGCCGTCCGGCACAGGTGCACATCGCCTGCGTCATAGGTACCCCCGAGGGCGTGAAGATGCTGGAGGACAATGTGGCCGATGACGTCACGCTGTGGTGCGCCGCCATAGACCCCGGCATGAACGAGCACAAGTTCATTGTGCCCGGCTTCGGCGACTGCGGCGACCTCTGCTACGGCGAGAAACTGTAATTAATTCAAGTTTCGCATTCGCTCCCCAACTTGCGAAAGTTGAGTAACTAATACTTCTCGAGGGCCTGCATCACCTTGTCGTGGCGCTTCTGCTTGCCAGTCTTGCGCCACTTCTTCGGTATGAGGTATTTCACCAGCCCCACGAGGTTCATGTTCGGGTTGGCACCCTGTAGCTGTGCTTCGGTGCGCTGCATGCGCAGCCGCTTGCGCAGCTGCTCTAAGCCGTCGTCGGTAGTGGGCTTCTGTCCGAAGACCACTACCTCCTTCACGTTCAGCAGCTTCGAGATGACCCACACCGTGTCGGCGCTCAGCTTGTCGGTGTTCACGATGCGGCTTTCGTAGTTCACGTGGCTCACCACCAGTGTCTCGCCGCCGGGCATGGCGAACCGGCCCGCGGAGTCGCTCACCGCCACGCCGTTCTTGCCCTGCACGTTGGCTCCCGCCACGGGCTGCAGCGTCTCGATGTCAGCCACCACAAACTGTCGGCGCTGCTCCTCCTGCTGCGGCGGCTGCTGTGGCTCCTGCTGTTGTTTCAGCGGTTCCTCCACCACCTGCTGCGCGTGCAGCGACAGGCTGACCATGCAGAGCATGCACATGATTAAAATATACAGGTGCTTCATTCCTATTGTCTTTTTCGTCGTTGCAAATTTACGCAGAAAAGTGGTTGCTGCCAAATGCTGATGTCGAAAATATACTCTTTTTCGAAATTTTGTGTTCTTTTTGCACTCCTCGTGTTGTGGCTGTTCAGGCTATAGGACCGCTAAAGCGGGCTTTCAAAAACAAAAGAAAACCTGAGAAAACAAAATAAAACAGTTCTCTGCCGTCCATTCAGGGCTTTCCTTACCATACGGTCGAAAAAGTTATCGGCGGGCTATGTGGTTCTATTTTGTCCTCTTTTGTTTTGAAAGGCTCCTCCAACGCATACGCGCGCGCACGTGTGTCACGCGCGTGAGTGATTTTTTGGTTGCACCGGGGGTGTTTTCTGGTGGAAGGTGACGGGTGGAAGGTGGAGGGAGAATAGCTGGAAACCGAACGGACTGACAATACAAGTTGTTTTGCTGAAAAAGCGGCCCGCTTTTTTTAAAAAGTGGCCCGCTTTTTGAAAAAAGTGGCTCGCTTTTTTTCACGAGCGGCCCGCACAGAAATGTCCCAGGCCCTGGGACGTTTTTGAGTAGTGCGTTTTTCTCAATATCTCATTTTTCTCCAAAATATAGATAAAAATATAGATGTTTTCGGTGCAACCAAGATTTTTATGATTCGTAACTGATTGATACTCAGTTTAGGTGCAACCAAAATGAACGCCGGTGCGATATAGATGAATTGCCGAAAAAATATAGATGTACAGTCCCGGTGCAACCAAAAAAACGCTCACGCGCGCGTATATCGCGCGCGTATAATGCAAAGGTGGGTTATGAATTCTTATCCGCCAGATGCTGTGCTTCCCACTCTTCTATGGTGCCCGTCTTGCTTGAGAACGATGCACCGATAAGCACCACGGGGCGCGGGTCGGCTTCGAAGGCACGTGCGTAGCCGCGGTCGTTAATCTGGCGGAGCGCCTGCCCGGCGGTGCCGTCGAGCTTGAATTCAAAGATGTAGACATGCTCTGTTGTCTCCACGATGCAGTCGGCACGTCCTTCCGAGAGCTGCTTCTCGGTATAGACGGTGTAGCATGAGATAAGGCGCATGAGCAGGTAGAAAGTGTAGTGGAAATACAACTCGCGGTCTTTCTGGTCTTTCTTCGGGCGCATGGAGTAGGGCGTTTTCGCCAGGAACACGGTGAATAGGCGGCGCATCTGCTCAGTGTCGCCGGTCTGCAGTGCTGCCAGCATGTTGTTAATCCACGAAACAGGATTTTCGCGCGACTGCAGATAGTTGCTGGTCAGCAGCATCATCATGCCCTCGCGCACTTCGCGGTTGGGATAGTCGAGCAGGTATGACCTGGTGAGATTGTTGACAGCCTTGATGGTGAGGTAGCCTGCCTGGAAAAGCATGGGCAGTGGCATCTCCTTGTCGGCCTTGTAGTCGACGAACATGCGCTGCAGGTACCACTGGCTGGTGTACTGCATCACCTCTTCCTGTGTATTGGCCAGCAGGCGCACCATCAGCGAGGGTGTGCCCGAGCGAAACCAGTAGCTGTCTATCTGGTTTTTGGAAAAGCAGTTGATGAGGCTGAAAGGATTGTATATATCCACCAGACGATTGCTGAAGTGGTAGCCGTCGTACATCAGTTTCAGCTCCTCTTTTATGGCCTCTTCCGTCATGTCGTATGCTACGGCCAGCTCGTGTATGCCGTCGGCAAAGACGGTGTGCAGCTCCTCACCGGTGATGCCACAGAGCGTGTCGAATCGAGGATCCATTGAAATGTCATCGGGCTGGTTAAAACCGCTGAACATCGATATTTGCGAAAACTTGGTGACACCCGTGAGCAGTACGAAACGCAGGTGCTCGTCGGCAGCCTTGAAGGTGGAGAAGAACTTCTTCAGCAATTCGCGGTTTTCCTGCAGCAGGTGAACGTCGTCGGGCCGGCCCGTCTCTAAGAGGTCGAGCAGCGGCTTGTCGTATTCGTCGATGAGCACCACCGCCTTCCGTCCAGTTTTCTTATGGGCTGAGGCTATGACCATGCTGAAGCGGAGCGCCAGGTTCTCGGGGGTGATGTCAATGGGGTACAGCTTTTCCCACTCCGCCAGGCTGATGCGGAGGTACTCCTGCAGGTCGGCGGGCGTGGTGATGCGGTTGAAGTCGAAGTGGAACACCGGGTGCTGCTGCCACTCAGTCTCCAATTCCATGATGCGCAACCCTTCGAACAAGTCGCGTCGGCCCAGGAAATAGTATTTCAGTGTACTCACAAGCAGGCTCTTGCCAAAGCGGCGAGGGCGGCCGAGAAAATAGACGTGGCCACGCGTCAGCTTATAGATAAGGTCGGTCTTGTCTACATATACGAACCCGCCCTGGCGGAGCGTCTCGAAATCTTGTATGCCAATAGGGTATAACAACATTGTAGTATATTTGGCGCAAAGTTACGAAAAAACGGGCATACGGCCAAATAAACCGTTGTGTTTTTTGTTTTCTGCCCTTTTTTGCCCTTACAGCCTCCTGAGCTGCCGCCTCCCGAACTGCCGCCTCCAAAGCCCTTGTAGCCCCTTGATGATGGTTGCTAATTGAAATAATCCAGATAAAATTTGGTTTTTCGCTCGCTTTGCATTAACTTTGCACCCGATATGAAGAAATGGACCATCGACGACGCCCGCGAGCTGTACAACATCGGCGGCTGGGGCACAAGCTACTTCGGCATCAACGATGCCGGTAACGTGTATGTTACCCCCTGTAAGGACTCCACGCAGATAGACCTGCGCGAGGTGATGGACGAGCTGCAGCTGCGCGACGTCACCGCGCCCGTGCTGCTGCGCTTCCCCGACATCCTGGACAACCGCATCGAGAAGACGTGGAGCTGCTTCAAGAAGGCCGCCGAGGAGTACGAATACAAGGGCGAGAACTATGTGGTGTACCCCATCAAGGTGAACCAGATGCAGCCCGTGGTGGAGGAGATCATCTCGCACGGACGGAAGTTCAACCTCGGTGTGGAGGCCGGCTCGAAGCCCGAGCTGCACGCCGTCATTGCCGTGCAGTGCCAGAGCGACAGCATCATCATCTGCAACGGATACAAGGACCAGTCGTATATAGAGCTGGCCCTGCTGGCGCAGAAGATGGGCAAGCAGATATTCATCGTGGTGGAGAAGCCCAACGAGTTGGAGCTCATAGCCCGCGAGGCGAAGAAGCTGGGCGTCAGGCCCAACATCGGCATCCGTATCAAACTGGCCAGCAGCGGCAGCGGGAAGTGGGAGGAGAGCGGAGGCGACGCCTCGAAGTTCGGGCTCACCAGCGCCGAGCTGCTCGAAGCACTGGAGCTGCTCGACAAGAAGGACATGCGCGACTGCCTGCGCCTGATACACTTCCACATCGGCTCGCAGATTACGAAGATACGCCGCATACAGACCGCACTGCGCGAGGCATCGCAGTTCTACGTGCAGCTGCACAAGATGGGCTATAACGTCGACTTCGTGGACTGCGGCGGCGGACTGGGCGTCGACTACGACGGCACGCGCTCGCCCAGCAGCGAGAGCTCGGTGAACTACAGCATACAGGAGTACGTCAACGACTGCATATACACCTTCGTGGAGGCCGCCAACCGCAACGACATTCCGCACCCGAACATCATCACCGAGAGCGGACGCTCGCTGGCTGCACACCACAGCGTGCTCGTCATCGACGTGCTCGAGACGGCATCGCTGCCCGAGATGCCCGAGGAGTTCGAGCCCGATCCCGACAGCCACCAGCTGGTGAAGGACCTCTACGACATCTGGGACAACCTCAGCCCCCGCAACGTCCTCGAGGACTGGCACGACGCCGAGCAGATACGCGAGGAGGTGCTCGACCTCTTCACACACGGCATCGTAGACCTGAAGACGCGCGCCGAGGTGGAGGCCATGTACTGGAGCGTCTGCCACGAGATTCACGCCCTGGCAAAGACGCTGAAGCACATACCCGAGGAGCTGATGAACATCGACAAGCTGCTGGCCGACAAGTACTTCTGCAACTTCTCGCTCTTCCAAAGCCTGCCCGACTCGTGGGCCATCGACCAGCTGTTCCCCATCATGCCCATACAGCGCCTTGACGAGCGACCCACACGCAACGCCACCCTGCAGGACATCACCTGCGACTCCGACGGAAAGATAGCGCAGTTCGTCACCAACCGCCACAACTCGCACGCACTGCCAGTGCACACCCTGCGCAAGAACGACAAGTACTACCTCGGCGTCTTCCTCGTGGGAGCCTATCAGGAGATACTCGGCGACATGCACAACCTCTTCGGCGACACCACCGCCGTGCACATCAGCGTGAAGGACGGACACTACCACATCGACCAGATCATCGACGGAGAGACCGTGGCCGAGGTCCTCGACTACGTGCAGTACGACCCGAAGAAGCTCGTCCGCCAGCTTGAGGTGTGGGTCACCAAGAGCGTGAAGGCCGGAAAGATTACCCTCGAAGAGGGCAAGGAATTCCTCAGCAACTACCGCTCGGGCCTCTACGGATATACCTACCTGGAATAATGCTTAATGCATAATGCATAATTGGCTGCCGCCGGAGGGCATTTGTCATTTTTCATTTATCATTTATCATTTATCATTTATCATTTAGGGCGAAGCCCGCTATGAGCACCATCATCTATCCATCACCCATCTTCGGCCCGGTGCACAGCCGCCGCCTGGGCCTGTCGCTGGGCATCAACCTGCTGCCTGCCGACGGCAAGGTGTGCACCTTCGACTGTGTTTACTGCGAGTGCGGCTTCAACGTGCAGCACCGCCCCAAGCAGCCCATGCCCACACGCGAAGCCGTGGCACAGGCCCTGGAGCAGCGGCTGCAGCAGATGAAGGCCGAGGGCCGTCTGCCCGATGTGCTGACCTTCGCAGGCAACGGCGAGCCCACCTGTCACCCCCGCTTTGCCGACATCATCGGCGACACCATCCTGTTGCGCGACCGCTACTGCCCCGAGGCGAAGGTCAGCGTGCTCAGTAACGCCACCCAGCTCCACCGCCCCGACGTTCACCAGGTCCTCGCGCGCGTGGACAATAATATACAGAAGCTCGACACCATCGCGCCCGACTATATCCGTCTCGTCGACCAGCCTGCGGGCCACTACGATGTGCAGCAGGTCATCAGCCACCTGAAGGCCTTCAACGGACACGTCATCATCCAGACGATGTTCATGCAGGGAAGCGTGGAGAGTGGAGAGTGGAAAGAGGAGAGTGGAAAGAGGAAAGAGGAGAGTGGAAAGAGGAAAGAGGAGAGTGGAAAGTGGAAAGAGGAAAGTGGAGAGTGGAAAGAGGAGAGTGTCGACAACACCGGTGATGAGTATGTGCTGCCCTGGCTCGATGCCGTGGCCGACATACGCCCGCAGCAGGTGATGGTCTACACCATCGACCGCGAGACGCCCACCGCCACCCTGCACAAGGCCACATCCGACCAGCTCGACCGCATTGCTGCCCTCGTGCGACAGCGCGGCATCGACTGCTCAGTCAGCTACTGACACAACAGCTATAATCCGCCACGAACATCAAATAATCTGGTTTCGTGGCAAATTATGCACACATAAAGTGCTAAATCGGTAATTATTTCTTCGATTTAGCACCCTTACACCGCCAAAAAGTGCTAAACCGATGATTTTTTTTCTTCGATTTAGCACTTTTTCTCGAATTTATCCGACCTGTACGGTTAAAAAGCCCCGAAGGGGCAGCAGAATACAGCCGGGGGTGCCCCCCCGGTAAAGCAGGGAGATACAAGCCCCGAAGGGGCGAAGGAGTACAGGCAGGGGTAACGCTCCAGCTCTGCTGGCTTGCTACCGAAGGGACGCAAGAACCCCTGCAAACACACAAGCCAGTGACCCGTTATTTGCCACGAATATTAAAAAAGGTTATTTCGTGGCAAATTATGCATATATGTTTTGCCACGACAGAACTTTTTCGTATCTTTGTGGCAAATTATAATAAGAACATGAAAGAATACATCATTGGCAGGGAGTATGAGAAACATGTGCTGGGTAGTCTTCTGACATCAGCCAAGTCAGAGTTCGTGGCTGTCTGTGGCAGGCGTCGCGTGGGGAAGACTTTCTTGATTAGGGAGTATTTCGAGGATGTCATGCTGTTTCAGACAGCGGGCTTGGCCAGTGGCAGCACACGCCAGCAGATCAAGTCTTTTTATGAGGACATGCTTGAGTATGGTTTGCAGCGCCCGGCAGAACCGCCTCGCGACTGGATAGACATCTTCACACTGCTGCGACAGCTCATCAAGCAGTCGGATAATGAGCGGAAAGTCATCCTACTCGATGAACTGCCGTGGATGGACACACCGCGCTCGGGCTTCATATCCGCCTTGGAACATTTTTGGAACACATGGGCATCAAGCCGGCGCGATGTGGTGCTGATAGTATGCGGATCGGCCACATCGTGGATGATGGACAAGCTCATCAACAGCCACGGCGGACTGCACAACCGCCTCACTCAGCGCATCTTCCTTGAGCCGTTCACCCTTTGCGAGACGGAGCAGTTCCTGAAGTGGAAAGGCTTCATGCTCTCACGCTACGACATCGCCACCTGCTACATGGTCATGGGCGGCATACCTTTCTACCTTGATATGCTCGACGTAAAGCTGAGCATAGCACAGAACATCGAGCAGCTGGTGTTTCGACGCAACGGGCCACTGCACAATGAGTTCGCCAATCTCTACGCAGCATTGTTCCGTAACTCGACCGACTACATACGTGTAGTCGAGACACTGGGCCATCACAGGGAGGGGCTGACACGCAGTGAAGTCATACGCCTGTCGGGCCTTGTATCAGGCAGCGGACTCACCACTGTTCTGCGCAATCTTGAGGCCTGTGGCTTTATACGTCAGCGACATCATTATAAAGCATCGAGGGCAGATGCCGTCATCTATCAACTTACCGATTTCTTCTCACTCTTCCACCTACACTTCATCGCACCAGGGAAGGTCAGCGACTGGATGAGCCTTCTGGGTAGGGGCGAGTACCATGCCTGGGCAGGACTCACCTTCGAGCTGTTGGCGTGGCACCACTTGCCGCAAATGAAAAAGGCACTAGGCATCAGCGGCATAAAGACAGAAGCGTATGCATGGCGATGCGATGACGGACAGAAGGGGGCACAGATAGACCTCGTCATAGAGCGTGCCGACCAGACGGTCAACATCTGTGAGATGAAGTTCGCCTCAGCACCTTACGCCATTACCGCGGCCTACGAACAGAACCTCAGGCAGAAGCTGGCTGCTTTCCAGGAGCATGCCGACAGGCGTCTGTCGCTGCAGCTGACACTCGTCACCGCCTTCGGCCTGGCATCTGGAACCCACAGCAGCATCGTCACCAACGAAGTCACCCTCGACGACCTCTTCCTGCCATAGTCCGTGCCGCTTAGCAGCCCACGAAGCAGCAGCCCACGAAGCAGATTCTCCAGTCCAAGGTCCGCCACCGGCCATTCCTCCCTTCGCTTCCAGCCTGCACAAAGTGGCCTTCCTGGCGCTGCATGCCTGCCCCAAGAGGTTTTCCCAGCGCATAAGGCCGCCGTATGCTCAATCATTCCATTTTCCCCGATTTCATCGGGGTTTTTTGCGTTTCTCGCGGCGAAATGGACCAAATGGACCAAATGGACCACCAAAAGAGCCACGCGGTCCAGGCAAAAGGGCTGAAAGGACTCTTGGCCGTTTGCGACTTTTTCGTTATCTTTGCAACGTATAAACTATATTATTTATGAAAAGAACAGTCTTATTGTGCGTACTTTCGTTGATGACATGCGTCATGGCGCACGCTTATTCTTTTACTGTAGATGGCTTCTACTATCAAATTTTATCGAATAATGAGGTGGAGGTTACTTTCCAGCATCAGTATTCCTCAGATGTTGTGCCCGACGTCAACTATTATACTACAAGTTATGATGATGAAGATAGAGCCCATTATTACTATTTCCAATCAGACTACAGCGGCGCTATTACCATTCCTAGCACGGTGACATACAATGGTACAACTTACAAAGTGAGTAGAATTGGCCATTGTGCATTTCAAAACTGTGAGGCAACGTCTATCACGATTCCCAATACTATAACATCAGCAGGGGATAAAGTCTTTCGTGGCTATACGGGCGAACTCATCATCAACTGTTCAATAGAAGGTTTTACTGAATCAGATGACGAGGACATATATGGGCCATTCTGTTTTGGAAACTTTCAATCAGTAGTATTGGGAAGCGCCGTTACCACCATTCCAGCTTACACATTTTATTCTTGCTCAATTAATACTATTTCTCTATTCAACAATATTTCAGATATTGGCGATTTAGCTTTCTACGATTGTCATATAAACAATGTGAATGTCAACATTAGCCGCAACTCGGAAGTTTCGGCTAACAGCATCCTCCATCGTTTACCAGCCTCTGCCACATGGAACTACTACATCAACAACAGCCTTGTGACGTCGCTTTATCTGGGCTATGGGGTGTACACAATAGGTAATTATGCTTTCTATAATGGCAAGAACATCGTGTCAGTCTCACTTCCTGCCAGTCTGACATCTATTGGCCACCATGCCTTTCAGAATTGTAGTGGCTTAATAGCTGTGACAATGCGGGGATCAACCCCCATAGCCATTACCTCCGATGTCTTCACCAATCGTGCCAATGCCACTTTGTATGTGCCCGTCGGGGCGAAGGATGCCTACGCAGCTGCCGACTATTGGAAGGAATTCAAAAAGATAGAAGAACTGATATCGTTTTCCGATAGTCGAGTGAAAGCCCTCTGCGTGCAGAACTGGGACACTGACGGGGATGGTGAACTGAGCGTATCGGAGGCTGCCGCAGTGACAAATCTTGGCAGAGTATTCCAGGGGAACAGCGACATCACCTCTTTCAATGAGCTACAGTATTTTACGGGACTGACAGCCATTGGCAGTGGTGCATTCTCTGGCTGTTACAACCTGTCGAGTGTGGTCATTCCTGAAAATGTCACGTCCATAGGGAGTTCTGCTTTCAAGGAATGTCGCAAGCTGCCAGGCATAGTCATTCCCAGCTCAGTAGTATCCATCAATGACCATGCTTTCTATGACTGCTCCAAACTGGAAAGCGTGATCATTCCAAGTTCTGTGAGGTATATCGGTTTGTCAGCCTTTGCGAGTGGCTATAATCCGAAGAATATTCATATTTCCGACTTGGATGCTTGGTGCAATACATCGTTTGACGATTATTGGGGATCACAATGGAACCTCTATATCAACCATGATAAAGTTGAGAACCTTGTCATACCTAATGGCATCACTAAAATTGCCAGTCACGCATTTAGCAATTGCAACTTGACGGGCCTGGATATTCCAAACAGCATGACGACCATCAGTGAATATGCTTTCCAGAACTGCGAGAAGCTGACCTCGGTGACCATACCTAATTCGGTTACTACCATCGGTGAGTATGCATTTGCATGGTGTAAAGCGCTGCCAAAGGTTGTCATCCCTAATTCGGTCACTACCATCGGCGACTATGCTTTCTATAGCTGCAATAAACTGATGAACATCCATATCGGAAACTCTGTGACAAGCATTGGCCAACTAGCTTTTACGTGTGGCTCAGGCGATGGGATCATCATGGCGGTAGAAATGGAAACTCCTGTTGCAGGACACTTTTTGCCGGGAGCACGTGCCTATGGCACACTTTATGTTCCGGAAGGATGCAAAGCCGCTTATGTAGCTGCCAACGAATGGAAGGAATTTGGTAATATTGTTGAGCTCTCAGCTACGAGCCCTGTCATCGAGTTTGCCGATCCTGCTGCGAAGGCCGCCTGCGTGAAGTACTATGACATCAACGGTGACGGTGAACTGAGCGAGGACGAGGCTGCTGGAGTGGCTTATTTCCAGGAGGGCATATTCAGAAATAATGATGATATTACTTCCTTCAATGAGCTGAGATATTTCACGGGGCTTAAGGAGATTCACTCCAATGAATTTTTCAGCTGCGACAACCTCAGTTCCATAACCTTGCCTAATGGCCTGAAGTCCTTATTATGCAATGCTTTTGACTACACTAATCTAACATCCATCGACATTCCGAGCAGCGTGACACGATTGGGTAATTATTTCTCGAACAGCATAGAAAGCATTACCGTGCATTGGACGACGCCTATAAGCCTTAATTGGCAAATCACCAACAACGCCAACGCCACCCTCTACGTCCCCTACGGCACGAAGGCAGCCTACGCGGCCGCCGACTACTGGAAGAAATTCAAGACGATTATTGAGATGGCACCTCCCAGCCCCGCCATCGAGTTTGCCGATGCCAGCGTGAAGGCCATCTGCGTGCAGCATTGGGACACCAACGGCGACGGCGAGCTGAGCGAGGCCGAGGCAGCTGCCGTGACCGACCTGGGCGAGGTGTTCAAGGAGAACAGAGACATTACTTCGTTCGACGAGCTGGAATATTTCACGGGGCTGACAGACCTTGGCTCGGCTTTCGAAACATGCACGGGGCTGCGGTCGATTGTCATTCCTGTCAATGTCGTGACACTTGATGCCGTCGGTAATTTGGCATCACTGGAAAGCATCAGGGTGGTTGAGGGCAACACCAAGTATGACTCACGGAACAACTGCAATGCCGTCATTGAGACTGAAACGAACAAGCTCGTTATGGGTTGTCAGACAACCATAATCCCTGAAGGTATTACGGTGATTGGCCAAAATGCCTTTGGGGGAAGGTGGGGAATGCGTGAGATCAACTTCCCGGCCTCCCTAAAGACTATTGATGAGGGTGCATTTGCCTATTGTATATCTTTAAACAACATCAAGCTGCCATCAGGACTTGAGACCATCCAAGACGGCTATTTCGGTGTATTTGCCAATTGTGAGGGGTTGAAGGAAGTGATTGTGGAATGGGCTGAGCCTCTCAGCATACCTGCAAATACTTTTGAGGGCTGCGATTTGGAAAACGCCACGCTCTACGTCCCCTACGGCACGAAGGCTGCCTACGAGGCTGCTGATGTCTGGAAGGATTTTGGAACGATTGTCGAGGTGCCGTTTGTCGGCACTATCTTCACCGCCGAGGTGAACGGCTTGCAGATGCAGTTCCGCGTGACGGATGCCGACGAGAAGAAGGTGGAGACCTACGGCACCTACGAAGAGGGGCCTGCCATCGACCCTGAGACGGAGGGCGAAGTGGTGATTCCTGCCGAGGTGAACGGCTTCACGGTCACGGGCATCGGCGGCTGGTCGTTCCGCAACTGCCAGGGAATCACCAGCGTCAGCCTGCCCACGACGCTGACCTACATCGGCGAGTCGGCCTTCCGTACCTGCTACGGCCTGACAGAGGTGGTGATTCCTGAGGGCGTCACCACGATCGGCTCGCGCGCCTTCTATACAGGCAACCTGCATAAAGTCACGCTGCCCTCCACCCTGCAGGAGATTGGCGGCGACTACACCTTCACGCTTTCACAGGATTCCGACAATATCGTCATCGTCAACAATCCAGAGCCTATCGCCATCCCTGTTTCGGCCTTCCAATGGGAATCGATGAAGCGGTCGGTGCTCATGGTGCCCTTTGGCAGCCGCGAGGCCTATCAGGCTGCTGACTACTGGAAGGAGTTTGGGGAGATTGTGGAGATGGCTCCGGAGACGGAGCCAGCCGACATTGCCGAGGGCACCTACCTGCTGAAGAACGTGGAGACAGGCAAGTACCTCTATGCGGGTAATGCCTGGAATACCCACACCGTGCTCGACGACATTGCCCTGCCTGTCACCATCGGCAAGCAGACCGACGGCAGCTATACATTCACCTTCCCCGTAGGCAGCTTCAACCAGAAGTTGCTCTTCAGAGCCGATGAGACTGATGTCTACGTCGACTACAACGACCAGGAAAATGGTTGCCCTTACTGGACCGTCACTACCTCCGACGGCGGCGAGAGCTACTTCATACAGTCGCTCACCACTCATGAGCAGTATGGACAGGAGGCCTTGCCTGCCACTTATCTGGGCGCACCTTTATGGTCGCTGCTGTTTCAGGCGTGGGACGGTTGCCAGCAGGGAGCCAGCGTGGCCACCAATCCTGAGCCGATTGACGACAGCGACTTCGGCCTGGAAAGCAACTTTGGCCAGTGGCTGGTACCTTTCAGCACTGTTTACGGACACTGGGCGGTGTACTACCTGTGGTACGCCGACCTGACGGGAGTACCGTCGATAACCATCGAGGGCACCCCGGGCCTAAAGCTGCGCATGCTGCTGAACCGACAGGCACCTGAAGCCGGAGCCGAAGACCAGCATGGGGGAGAATTTGTGGAACTGAACGGCACACTCGACGAGAACGGACGTTGGACTGTCGACCTGACAGGCTTCGAGTATGTGCACCTGAATGCTATCAAGACTGACGGGGGATCGCCCGAAGGACTGGTGAAATGCATCAAGGCAAGCATTCCCACCGCCGGGCTTCGCGATGTCAACGGCGACGCTGCCAGGTGCGATGCCGTCACCTGGACGCTGGAGACACTGCCTGCCACACGCTCCGAAGCACAAGTGGAGCGCCTGCAGCTGCTGATTGCCGAAGCCCAACAGCTTGTCATTGAAACCACTGAGGCTGAAGCCATGCTCAGCAGCAGCTCTGCCACCTATCTGGAGACAGCAGAGGCTATCCGCAGCCTACAGCAGCAGGTCATCGATAGGCAAAACATGCCTAACAACCTGTACGTCGACGAGGCACCCTCTGTCCTTCGCGGCAGCAAGGCCGAGCTGAACATCAGCCTGAGGAATGCAGGCGCAGTAAGCAGTACGGACTTCTACCTACAGCTGCCCGCAGGCATGACGATTGTCAACAGTGCTGTCAGCATCGCTGCCGACCGCTCGGACAATCATCAGGTGAGCGCACTATTGAATGAGGAAGGTGGCTATTATCACATCGTCTGTCATTCGGGAAACAACAGTGTCTTCAAGGAGAACGACGGCCTACTGTTCAGCATGACGATAGCATGCGACGAGAGCGTTGCCGCCGGCAGCTATGAAGGGCAGATGAAGAATATCCTGATGTGGGATTCATCTAAGGTGGAAAGCAGTCAGCCCGACTTTACGTTCAGCATCGAAGTGCCCGAACAGCAGCTGGGTGATGTCAACGCCGACAGCCGTATCAATGTGGGAGACATCATGGAGGTGGTCGACAACATCATGCGACGGCCCTCCGACAACTTCAACTTTGCCGCTGCTAACCTCTACTACGACAAGAAGATCAACGTCTTCGACCTGGTGCGACTGATCAACCTCGTGCTGAGACAGCCCATGACGAGCAACACCCTGTCATTGGCTCGCAGGTTGAGCCGGATGATGAGTGGCGAGGCATCAGACGTGGTCAGCGGACTGACGATTGCCGACTTTGGCATCAACCCGGGCGAGCAGCAGGCGGTGGACATCGAGCTGTCGAATGCCGACCATCCTTACTCGCTGCTGGAGTTCGAGCTGACGCTGCCTGAGGGTGTCAGCCTTGCGAAGGGCCAGGACGGCAAATGGGCCGTAGCACCAAACAGCAGCCGCATTACCAGTGCTCATACCATTACTGTGGAGGAAATCGGACAGGGAAAGTATAAGTTCCTCGTCTATTCTACACAGAACACAGCCATCGAGGGCTCGTCGGGTGCCATCATGACACTCATGCTCACCGCCGATGCCGATGCACCTGTAGGGTTGCAGCAAGGCAGCATCACCGGACAGGTGCTGGCCGAAGCTGATGAAGACGGCTACGAGCCGGCCGACGTGAGCTTCATCGTCAATGTGGGACTGCTCCGCGGTGATGCCAACGGCGACGGCCGGGTGAGCATTGCCGACGTGGTGGCTGTGGTGGACTACGTCACTACCAACGGAAATCCCACGGGGCAGTTCGTCGCCAGTGCTGCCGATACCGACGGGGTCGAGGGCATCACCATCGCCGATGCTGTCGCCATCGTAAACATGATTATCGGAGAATAAGCTAAAGGTATGAGTATGAAGAAGAAGTGAAACTTGTTAGCAGCTGATTTCTATACTGGGATTTTTCTCGTTAGAGGGTGACACGGGTGACATATTGTGTGTATTATGCTTATTTATAGCGGCTTATACCCCGTGTCACCCTCCGCTTAGGGTGACACAGGGTGACACGCGAGAGCGTACCTGAAGGCCTCCCGAAATGTTGTGCTGGCAAGAATAGTCATCACTATGTATGTTAAAAATGTATAAGGTTCACCGCTCGTCGGACAAATCATTTGTGCGTATGTCATTTTTTGACTATATTTGCAATCGCAAAAAGTAGTATCAGATGGATAAGTACATAAGATTTGACTGGGCGGCGAAACGCATGTTGCGCGACAAGGCCAACTTTGCTGTGCTGGAAGGGCTGATGACGGTGCTGTTCGACGAGAAGGTGACCATCGTAGAGCTGCTTGAGAGCGAAGGCAATCAGGAAGCTGAGAACGACAAGTTCAACCGCGTCGACATCAAAGCCAGGAACTCAAAGGGCGAGATTATCCTGGTGGAGATTCAGCAGACGCGTGAGCTCTACTATCTGCAGCGCATTCTCTACGGCGTTGCCAAGACCATCACGGAGCATATGAGACTGGGCGACAAGTACGACCAGGTGAAGAAGGTGTACTCGATCAGCATTGTCTACTTCGACCTAGGCAAGGGTGCCGACTACCTCTATCATGGTCAGAACCAGCTCATAGGTGTCCATACCAAGGACCAGCTCGTCATCAACACGCGCGACAGGGATGCCATTCGCATGGTGGCCCCCTCGGACATCTTCCCCGAATACTATATTATCCGTGTGAATGAGTTCAACAAGGTAGCCACGACACCGCTGGAGGAATGGCTCGAATACCTGAAGGATGGCAATATTCGCGACAATACAACTACTCCTGGCCTGGCCGAGGCTAAGGAGAGACTGCTCTATCTGCAGATGAGTGATGCCGAACGCCATGCCTACGACCGTCATATGGACAATATCATGGTGGAAAACGACATCCTCGAGACTAAGGTTATCGAGGGCCTGGAACAGGGTCGTAAGGAAGGACGCAAGATAGGCCTCGAGGAAGGCCGCGAGGAAGGCCGCGCGGAAGGCCGCGAGGAAGGCCGCAAGGAAGGCCTCGAGGAAGGCCGCGAGGAAGGTCGCGAGGAAGGTCGCGAGGAAGCAATCGTAGCCATAGCACGCAAGTTGAAACAGCGTGGAGCATCTGTTGCTGAAATAGCTGAATTGACAGGGCTTTCAGAAGAGAAGTTCGACATACTTTGATAAGCTTTCGTCGGGCTTTTTCTGTTCCAGTTAACATTGATTTAAAGAAAAAGCATCGGCATTTCTTTGCCGTTTGCTTTTTTCTTTGTAATTTTGCAGCGGCTATGGAAAAGGAACGCCAGCAACAGATACAGGAGCTTTGCAAGGCCATGGAGAAAGCTGTAGGCAGGAGGATGCGCGTCAGAGGCGACTACGACTTCCTGTCGGGGCAGATATTCGCAAAGACCCACCAGCACATCAGCCCCACCACGCTGAAGCGCCTGTGGGGGTACCTGTCCAGCGACGCCAAGCCGAGGCAGTCGACCCTTGACCTGCTGGCGGAGTTCCTGGGCCATGACGGCTGGGACGCCTACGTGGCGAGCCTGTCTGCACAGACCGAAAAGGCCGAGACTGCAGGCCCCCACGACAGCCCTGAGGACTCAGAGAACTCAGATGGCTACGAGGATTCCGGGGACTCCGATAACTCCGAGACTTCAGAAGGCTCCGAAGCTCCCGAGGATTCAGAAGGCTCCGAGGCTCCCGAGGATTCAGACAGCTTCGGCGCTCCCGAGGATTTAGAGTCCCCCGACAGGTCCTCTGCCCCTGTGGCCAGCGCGTCGCCCGCCCCCTGGAAGCGCTACCTGTGGTTGGCCGTGGCTGCCGCCGTGGTGGCCGTGGTGGCGGTGCTGCTGCTCGGCAGGAGCGGCGGCGGAGCCACGGTGCCGTCGCAAGAGGACGACGGCAGCCCCCTCGTCATCCGCCTGGGACAGACCTTCGCCACCGAGCACGACTACCTGAAGCTCTTCGGCATACATGCCGAGGACACGCTGTGGGGCCAGCGCCTGCCCCACCATCCCTACGTCTCGCTCTGGGGACCCCAGTACCATCACCCCAACTGGCATAACGACGGCGACTCCGCACGCCTGCTGCCCACCATCACAGAGCGGTGGGAGTCGCTAAACGGCGAGGCTGACAGCGCCCTCGTTACCATGCGCAACAACGACCGCTTCATAGCCTACCGCGACCTGAACGAGCTGCGCCTCACTTTCATGCGCGGACTGGCCGGGGGCGACAGCCTGATGTTCATAGGCGTATACCGCCTGGACCTCAAACACTCTGATTACCATCATCTCACCTGGCAGCGAGTGGCCGACCGAGTGGACCTGAGCCACCTCGACTACCTGGAAGAACTAAGAAACTGATATGACTAAACCCCAAGCAAAGACTGACCGGCGGGCGGCAGTGGCACTGCTCTCGCTGCTCATCGCACTGCTGGCGCCGGCCCCCGTGGCGGCGCAGACCAACCACAACCTGGAGGTGGGCAAGAACCTGGAGATTCTGAACGCCCTCTACAGCCAGCTCGACCTGTTCTACGTGGACACGCTGAACCCCGCGCAGACCATGACCGCCGGCATCAAGGGCATGCTGCGCTCCCTGGACCCCTACACTGAGTACTACCCCGAGGAGGACAGCAAGCAGCTCGAGATGATGCTCACCGGCAAGTACGCCGGCATAGGCGCACTGGTGAAGTACCACACCAGGCTGAAGCGCGTCGTCATAGACGAGCCCTACGAGGGCATGCCTGCCGCCGAGGCCGGACTGAAGAAGGGCGACATCATACTGAGCATCGACGACTCGGTGATGACCGACAAGACGGTCAGCTACGTCAGCAGCCACCTGCGCGGCGACCCAGGCACCACCTTCGAGCTGCGCGTCAAGCGGCCCTCTACGGGCAAGAACATGACCTTCCGCATCACCCGCCGCAACATCAAGCTGCCCGAGATGCCATACTACGGCATGCGCCCTGACTCGATAGGCTACATCAACCTGTCGCAGTTCACCGAGGACTGCTCCAAGGAGGTGCGCCGCGCCTTCGTGGAGCTGCGCCAGCGGGGGGCTCGCGGCCTGGTCTTCGACCTGCGCAGCAACGGCGGCGGCAGCGAGATGGAGGCCGTGAACACCGTCAACATCTGGGTGCCGCAGGAGCAGACCGTGGTGGAGAACCGCGGCAAGGTGCCGCAGGCCAACCGCATATACAAGACGCGCCTGGAGCCCGTCGACACCGTCATGCCCATCGTGGTCCTCGTCAACGACGAGACGGCATCGGCCAGCGAGATCACCAGTGGGGCACTGCAGGACCTCGACCGCGCCGTCATCCTCGGCACGCGCACCTACGGCAAGGGGCTGGTGCAGGTGCCGCTGGACCTGCCCTACCACGCCAGCGTGAAGATTACCACCTCGAAATACTACATACCCTCGGGGCGCTGCATACAGGCCATCGACTACAACCGCAAGACGGGCGCCGCCTACACCGAGCGCACACCCGACTCGCTGACCCATGTCTTCTACACCCGCGGCGGACGGCCCGTGCGCGACGGCGGTGGCATCAAACCCGACGTGGAGCTGAAGAACGACACCATGCCCAACATTGCCTACTACCTCTCGGTGGGAGGTCTCGACAGCACGGAGGTGATGTTCGACTATGTGGTCGACTACATCAGCCGCCACGAGCAGATAGCTCCCGCCGCACAGTTCCACCTCACCGACCAGGACTGGCAGGAGTTCCGCCAGCGCGTCATCAGCAGCGGCTTCACCTACGACGACCTCAGCCGTAAGCAGTTCGACGAGCTGGTGAAGACGGCGAAGTTCGAGGGGTACTATGATGAGGCCCGCGATGCCTTCGACGCCCTTGCCGCACGCCTGCACCACGACCTGGGGCAGGAGTTGGACCGCCACCGCGAGACCATTCAGCAGATGCTCGAGATGGACATCATCGGAGCCTACCACTACCAGTGGGGTACCATGGAGGCCGGCCTCAACTACGACAAGCAGCTCCTCGAGGCAGAGCGGCTGCTGAAGTCCCCGGAAGAATACAAGAGAATACTGCAGCCGTAGCCCTTCAGTCTATCCAACTGGTGTAATACGTGTCGCCGCAGCCGTCGGCATACAGCTGGCGCAGTTCCTCCTCGGAGTAGTGCTGTCTCAGGCACTCCTCCGAGCAGTAGTGCTCGCTGCCGCCATCTACACAATATCCCCAGCACATGGGGTGCCCGCAATGTGAGCAGACGCGTACATGCTCGAGGCAGAAGTGCTGCTCCAGCTCTTGGGGCGTCACATGCCTTATCAGCCATTCAGTCCGTGCTGCCCTCCCCCGAAGGTTCGTGTTGCCAAGTATTATAAAGAAGCATTAGTCTCAAGATACGGAAACGGTAGAAAAATACGGCGTGATCATTTATCCCAGATACTTACCTATGTGATGAATCAGGAGAACGAGACAGCTCCTTATACAATGGATACCAAGGGGATACTTGTATATCCCACAGTTGATACAGAACTTGACGTTTCCTACGTCTACAAGAAGACAAATCACATAATCAGAATTAGTACGGTAAATTTGAATCAAGATTGGCGAATGATAGAGCAAAGGTTAAAAGAAATAATAAGAGAATGAACAGAATTAGGAAGTAATAGTTGACAGATATAGCATTTAGCTTAGCGCAATGAGTAACGGTGGAGAAAACATTGAGAAACTAATAGGTACTATTCTGACGGATATTCGTCAGAAAGGTTTTTCCGTAATTCAGCCCTTCAGCATAGGCCCTGTGGAAAAACGTATGATGCAGTTCGCTGCCATAAATGGTATTCTGTTGGCCAGCGACGAACTCTATATGAGTTCCAAACAGCTTCAGCACTCCATGCGTGCATCTAAGGGTGCCAAAGGACTGATAGTACCTGATTCCGAGTTGATAGGCTTTCCAAAGAACAGGTTTGCTATGGACTTGTATTATGACGGCGAATGTTTCATCTATACTAATGGACTTTCAAAATTCATCGTGCATCCGAACTATAAGGTTAAGATTAGCCGTGAAGTAGTCAAACTGGTTAACTTTATCACAGCTACCCTGAGAACGGACAAATACGAATTTAACGGCAAGCGCTATATTAAAATAGAAACCGACCCTGCCACGGAGTGACAAGGTCGGATGTGTTGAGTAAAGGGAACCAAGCGGCAAGGTCGAATTGCTCATCATCACACAGATGCCACCGTTCCACACATCGTGGCTCTACTTGGCCTCTCCTTTCTTGCTCTGGTAAACGACTCATGTCGGTTACACGTTGCAAAGATACGAATATGTGGGCAAACTACCAAATTTATTCCGCTCTTTTTTTTGCTTCTTGCGTAATTTTCTTCGAGTCCACAGCCTCTGCTCACCTTCGCGCGCGTTAGCGCGTGCGCGCCATCGCCAATACTGCACCATCGAACCGCTCAGCAACAGCGGCGAGTTCGGCGGTAGCCGATGGCCCCCGACGATCAGTACTCGAACGACGAGCCGCCCAGGAACTCGCGCAGCAGCGACGTCGGCGGAATCTGCGTCTCGGTGATGGGGCGTATGTAGCGCAGGAACTTCAGCAGACGGTAAGCCTCGCTGTACTCGGCACTGTTCTCAGGCACCTGCTCCAGCAGCGGCTCGGCCTGACCCTTGATCACGGCCAGCTCGAAGAGCATGGCGGTGTTGAACATCTGGTCGGCACGCTCCTGATAGGGGTATATCCACCGCTCCTCACCCTTCAGCACCGACGGCCAGCGGCGTATGCTCTCCTGGGCGCTGACGCCGCGGTACTTGTGGTCGCGTATGATGCGCCGCAGCAGGCGGTTGTCGGCAGTGGGGATGTAGTTGTGGTTGTCCACCAGCAGCGTCGTCAGCGCCGAGGCATAGACGCGGAAGATGCTCTCCTGCGGCACCTGTGCCGTCAGCTCGGGGTTCAGGGCGTGGATGCCCTCTATCACCAGCACCTCGTCGTCGTGCAGGCGCAGACGGCGGCCGCTCATCGTCGACCGGCCCGTGGGGAAGTCGTAGCGCGGCAGCTCAACCTCCTCGCCGCGCAGCAGCGCGTTCAGCTGCTCGTTGAACAGCGGCAGGTTCAGCGCGTGCAGGTGCTCGAAGTCGTAGTCGCCGCTGGCGTCGCGCGGCGTCTTGTCGCGGTCCACGAAGTAGTCGTCGAGCGAGATGCCGATGGGCTTCACACCGCCCACCAGCAGCTGCACGCTCAGCCGCTTGCACGTAGTGGTCTTGCCGCTTGATGAGGGACCGGCGATGAGCACCAGCCGCGTGCCACGGCGCCGCAGAATGTCGTCGGCTATCTGGGCTATCTTCTTCTCCTGCAGTGCCTCGCCCACCTGTATGAGCAGGTTTGTGCGCCCGGCAGCGATGGCCTCGTTCAGGTCGCCGATGGTGCGCATGCCCAGGATGCCCTGCCAGCGGTGGTGCTCCTTGAAGATGCCGAACATGCGGTCCTGCATCAGCAGCTCGCCCAGCTCCTGGGGGTGCTGGCGCGAGGGCAGCCGCAGCAGCATGCCGTCGTAGTACTTCTCCAGGCCGAACAGGTACAGCTGGCTGGTGTTCGTCAGCAGCGCGCCGTAGTAGTAGTCCACGTAGCCGTCGAGGCTGTAGTAGGTGGTGTAGAGCGAGCCCAGGCTCTGAAGGAGCTTCACCTTCGAGGCCGACCCGTTCTCGCGGAACAGCCGCAGCGCCTCCTCAGTCGTCGTCTCGTGCCGGTGGATGGGCAGACCGGTGTCGATGATGTCCTGCATGCGACGGCGCAGCAGACCCACGTCGTCGAGCGTCACGGGGCGACCCAGCTGCAGGTCGACATAATAGCCGTTGCTCACGGGGATGTCTATCGTCACGCAGCAGTCCTTCCACAGGTCGTGGGCTGCCTTGCACAGAACGAAGAACAGCGACCGCGTGTAGGCACGCAGCCCGGCGGCGGTGGTGATGTCGAGAAACTCAATGTCCTTCTGCTTGTACACACGGAAGTGCATGCCCTCTTCCTTGTTGTTCACATGGGCGACGATGGGAGGGTAGGGTAGGGTCATGGGCAGCTGCTGGAAAATCTCTTCCAGCGTGCTGCCCATGGCTACGTCCATCTCCTGACCGTTGTTCTTGCAACGTATGGTGATGTTTTGTTCCATTAAATATTCAGTTAAAGTCTCTCAGTTAGGAGCCTCTTAACTCCTAACTCCTAACTCCTAACTCCTAACTCTTAGCGGGATGTATGACCTTCCAGATGCCTGCGGCCAGTGCACCGCCGGCGAAGGGACCTACGATGAACACCCAGAGCTGGCTCAGGGCGTCGCCTCCGGCAAACAGGGCGGGACCGATGCTGCGGGCGGGGTTCACGCTCGTGCCGGTGAAGTGGATGCCCACCAGGTGGATGAGGATCAGGCTCAGGCCGATGGCCAGGCCGGCGAAGTTGTTAGTGGCACCGTTGGTCTTCGACGTGGCTCCCAGCACAACGAGCACGAACAGGCAGGTGAGCACAATCTCGACGATGAGGCCGTTGGTGACACCGAAGGCGCAGGCGTTGGCACCAGTGCTTTTGGCAACGTCACCACCTGCTGTCGATACTACTAATGCCAGCACGGCGGCGGCCAGGATGGCACCGATGGTCTGGAAAACCATGTACATGCCGCAGTCCTTCGACGTCATGCGGCCAGTGAGGAAGCAGCCCAGCGTGATGGCCGGGTTGATGTGGCAACCGGAGATGCCGCCGATGGTGTAGGCCATGGCCACTACAGCCAGACCGAAGGCCATGGCCGTTCCAACGATGCTGGCAGTGTTACTGTCGCTACAACCCAGGGCAACAGCTGCGCCGCAGCCCAGGAAAGTCAGCACGAATGTGCCGACAAGCTCTGCTAAATACTTCTTCATTGTTTTGTTTTAAGTTTTATTAGATGGTTTAAATGGTATAAATAGTTCAAAACAATGCCGCAAAGATAGGCATAAATTCTTATATTTGCAAGTTTTTTAACAAGTTTTTTTCATGAGATGCACTTACGGCCCTCTTATGGCAACAGCTCCTTTCAGGCTCGCTACACAATGAAAAAGTCTTTCGTGCGTGCGCGTATAAATAATAAGGAGACGTAGTTTTTAGCAGTGATTTACATCAATAAGATATATTTTAGGTGCATAGAAAGCAAAAAAAGTTGCAGAAATATTTGGTGGGTCTGCAAAAAGTTCGTACCTTTGCATCCGCTAAACAGGGAAGCCCCCTGTGAGGCATCTGAGAAAGAGTTCTTTGAAACACTTACATAGACAGATTGAAGTAGTACAAGAAGCGAGTGGTCTTCTGCCTCCTGAATCAGGGGGGCGCGGTCTGAATGGATCGTGAGGCCACTTGGGTAGAAAAACGAACCGTCAATGGTTCCCCTCCCGGGGAGCCGTGACAAACAGGTGCGAAGCGTCTTGACACTCAATAATCTTTTTTAGGATGGCAGTCCTGTGACAGATCAGACAGTTCTGCGTCCCGCGGTTTTTCCGCGGCGATGCTTGGACAAAGATATTTTTACAATGAAGAGTTTGATCCTGGCTCAGGATGAACGCTAGCTACAGGCTTAACACATGCAAGTCG